>JALOPS010000020.1 GCA_025453745.1 Gemmatimonadaceae bacterium | reverse complement strand
CTCGCAACGCCAATGACGCTCGGCAGCGAGGACATCCATTCGATGCTGGCCGACGGCAGCACGTTGCCGCGGAAGTCGCGCGCGACCGCTTGGAACCGAACGGACTGTCCCACTTCCATCAGACTCGTGCCAGAGGTGATCGAGATCGTCGCCACCGCCGAGGGGCTGCTACTGCGGGACATCAGCGGCGACACGCCGCGCGCCGTCCCGTCCGCCGGCGGCGTGACCGTCAGTAGCGTGCTCACCGTCACGTCTCCCGCTCGGGCGTCAACCCGCGTGGTGCCGTACCCTCTCGCCACCACCTCGCCCGCCCCGTTGAGCTCAGCGACCGACGGGTCGTCGAAGGTCAGTTGCACCGACTCCTCGACGTCAGCCGGGAATTCGACCAGGGCCGAGGGCGTGCGCGCCTCGCCGAGCACCATGGTGGTGACCGTCGGCGCCTGTGTGGGCCCGGCGGCCACGACGGGCGTGCGTGGAACGGCAGGCTGCGGCAGCAGCGGCGCCGCGTTGTCGGCCGTGCAGGCCGTCATGGCGCTGGCGGCAGCAATGCCAACAGCAAGAATCGCAAGCGTCCGCACGGGGGCGGAGGGCCAGATCGTCATCGCGAGGTCCATCTCTCCTGAGGTGGCTGTTCGACCTCGCATCGATGCCGCGCATCGACTCGAGGGCCCCCACGTCGGGGCGCACCGAACAGCGATCGACCGTTACGCCGTCGCCTGCCGCCCCGGACGTGGGGCGCGTTCAGGTCGGGTCGCCGGCATGGCAGTCGTTCAGCGGAAGGACAGCCGGCAGACCCGACCGTCACTCGATGGGTCGCTCCGAGTTGTTTCCGCAGAGCGAGCGACCGTCACGTGGCGGGAAGACGAGCGGGCGCGAGAATCATCACCATGGCATGGTGGCTACAGCGTGACTCCAATCACCAAGATCGAAACGTCACCATTCCGTGACGGTGATGCGCATCACAATGCGCGAAAAGTCGACCGAGCGACCGTGTGCGACATCACCGGAAAACGTCGAACCGCCGCACGAGCGTGGCTCGTGCGGCGGTTCGATAGCGCGGCGTGTGTCGTGTGCTACTGCGATACGCCAAAGATGAGCTTGGACTGGTCATTGTCGCTGGCCGGTCGGCCCGACGCGGGTCGCCCCCGCAGCACGGCGTTGCCGCTCGCCAGCTTGAGCCCCGTGAGGCCCAGCGCAATCAACGCCGGCGCGATGATCACCGTGTACGCAACGGCGCGCACTGCCGTCTTGTCGAATCGCGATTGCATGGCCGCGGCGACCGCGCGTCGCAATTGCAGCGCATCCAGGCCAAACACCACCATCACGCCGATCGCGGCGACCGCCACCAGCATGGCCCACACGGACATCACTCGCACCAGCGCACGCTTGTCGAGATGCACACCCAACCCGATGATCAGCGAGAGCGCGAAAAACTGCACGGGCAGCGTCTGGACTCCGCCGAGCGCCGCGCCAGCGCGCCATTGAATGTTGCTGACCTGAATCGGCCACGCCTGCACGAGCAGATCCGCGATCGGGCCGAAATACATGATGAACAGCGAAAACAGCGTGATCAGCGCCAGCCGCGACCCGTAGTCGCGGTCAAGAAATGGACTCGATGACATCGGAGAGTGTGCGAGGGTGAACGACAACCGGACGACGGCGGGAAAGAAATCTCAGGAATCGATCGGTGGCAGCACCTGGTCGACGCGCGATACGAGCTGGCCCGCGAGCGACACCGCCTGTCGGTCGGCGGCCAGCACACGCGGATCGGTCTGATTATCGATGCCGGGTCGGCTCGCCGGCAGCGGAATCACGATGCGAACGAGCGCCTCGTCGGTCCGACCGTAGATGGCTGCATCGCGCAGGAGGTTCCACTTCACCTTGTACTCGTTGGCCTCCACGCGGCCGCGCCCCTGGTACCAGTAGTACACGAGCGCCCGCGCGCCCTTGTTGGCCATCAGGAAGCGATTGATCTGTACCTGCTTCCCCTCGGCGCCAACCGGCACGGTCCCCCCTTGCATCTGCTCCCATCCGGCACCCGGCAGGCAGTTCTTGGGGGAGTGGATGGTCTTGCCCTGTGTCTGGTAGTCGTAGTAGCCGACGTAGATCGAGAAGACGTCGAGCGAGTCCTTGGTATACGACCGCATCACGTAGTCCGACATGCCGGCGATCTTGCGCTCTTCCTCGGGCACCACGATGTCACCGGTCGCATAGCCAGGGGCGTCGAGCGTCACCGCCTTCATCGGCGCGCGCGACGGCATCTTGAGCTGCTCGCGCACGCCGCTGACCAGCAGCACGCCGGTCAACAGGACCGCCGCAGGAACGAAGTTCGTCAGCTCACGCATGTGCCAGCCCTCCGGTCGTGGCGGCCGACGTCGTATCCCACGACGAGGGGCGCGCCGGCCAGTAGTGATCCTCACCACGTCCGAGGAGCCAGGCGAGGGCACCGAGAATCGCGAACGCCACCACGAACATCAGCCATCCCTCACTCAAGTGCATGAAGCCCTCACCCATCTTGGGGTCCACGAACAGCATGAGAAAGCCGGTCAGGAAGATGCGCACGCCGTTGATCGCCACCGCCACCGGGATCGCCAGTCCGATCAGCAACACGCGCGAAATGGGCGTCCGCAGCACGATGCCGCCGAGCATCACGCCCAGGCTCAAGAGCGCCGTCAGTGATCGCAGCCCGCTGCACGCTTCCGCGACGAACAGCTCGTGCCCTGGAATGCGGATCACGTTGCCGGTGAGCATCACGGGGATCTCGCGCCACGTCAGGAGCGACGCGCCGATCTTCGACGCGGTGAACTGCAGCGGAATCGTGATCGCATTGAGCACGACCTGCGGCAGTGGCACGGACAGGCCGAGCAGGATGAACGGCAGCCACCAATGCAGCACCTGGCGGAACCCGAAATGCCACACGACGATGGCCGCCAGCGCCAGCATCATCGACATGCGCATGGTGAACAGCTCCGCCGCCAGGTCGGACGCGTAGCGAATGGTGACCGCAGGCACCAGCATCGCGAGACCGAGCAGACGATTCGGCGCTGCATCCTTGCGAATGCCTGCCCGCCACGCGAGCCAGATCGCCACCGGTGCCAGCAGCAAACCGTGCTCTGCCTCGGACTGGTTCAACCAGTCGCGCACCAGCAACGACATGGGCTTCGCGAACAGGAGGGCGAACGCCAAGGCCGTCGCAACGAACGGCGCAAGCGCCGCTCGGGAACGAACCGCTGGACTCGAAATTTCGGCCGCGACCATGGTACTCACGGTACATCCTCGACTGAGCGTGTGATGGGTGCCATGCCCATCTGTTGCGCGGTCGCAACGTATGCCAACACCGGAAACACGAACCCCGAGACGCGCCGCGAGGACGCCGAGCCGGGACGTACCGCCGCTGATGTGCGACAATCGCTTGTGCAGCAATCACTTACGAGTTCCGTCATCGCCACACCGTCCAGCGACCGCGAATCCCGTTGATCGATGCCACTACGATAGCCGCCTGCATGGCCAGCAAGGAGTGGAGCAGGTTTCGCACCTTTCGACCGATGCCCGGTGCCAGAAGCAACGCCGCCGCAGCGACGCCAGCCGCGGGCAGCGCCCACGGTTGCACGCTGTGGACGGCGGGTACGCCCACGACCGCCACGGCCACCACCAGCACCAAGGTCAGCAGCGGGGTCAACAAGCGCAGGAGTTTGTGGGCGACAAACTGCAGCCAGATCGGGTTGCGCCCGGGAAGCAGCACCGCCGGCAGCCACGCGCAGAGCTGCCATACCCCCGTGAGCGTGCGGACCTTGCGACGGTATTCCTGATCGGTCGAGAACCGACGCTGGTCGGTCGCCCGCGCATCCCCGGCAAAGCCGACCCGAGCGCCACCGAGGACCACCGACATCGGCACATACAGGTCGTCCAGTATCAGCCCGGCAGGCAGTCGAGGCATCCGTTCCCGCCGAATGGCATACACCGCACCCGTCACGCCGACGGTCGAGTGGATTGAGGCTTCATCCTCGCGGAGCCGCCGCTCCATCGACCAGTACAGGTCCGCCACAGTCGGCGACGCCCCATCCGCCCGAGTCGACAATGCTCCGCTCACGGCGCCCAGACGGGGGTCGTGCTCGAGTGCGGCGACCAACCGTTCGATCGCGTCGGGCGCGAAGCGTTGGTGCGTGTCGGTCATCACGACGATCGATTCGTGGATGACCCGCATGCCGGCGTTGAGCGCGCTCGCCTTCCCGCCAGGCGCATCCCCGGCCACCACTTCGGCCTTCGCCGCCACCGCCTCGCGCACCGCGGTGACCAGGCGCGTTGCCTCCGCCGACTCCGGACCGCCGGCCACTCCGCCGACGTCGAGCGCCACCACCACCCGAAGCCGGGACTCGGGCCAGCTTCCCGCGCGGACGTCCGCCACGCGGTTGGCGATGGCCGCAGGTGTCTCTCGACTCGCGATGAGCACGGCGACCGCAGGGTTGGCCACCGACGTCACCTTCTGTCGCGGCTTTGTACGCGCCGACAGGAGCCGCATCAGCAGCGGATAGCCCGCCCAGGTGAATCCGAGAATCAGACCGGCAACGAGAGCCGCAGCAATCATGTCGAAAGAGTGCGGGGCGGCCGATGGGCCAAGGGGCGATAGAGAGACGCGGTGCGCCGGTGCAGCGTAACCCGGCGCCACGCGGGTGGCTATCGTTCGTCGTGCCCGATGCCGTCTCCCTCCCACGCCGTTCACCAGTGGCCGAATCCGCCGCGCCCGCGCACGCACGCGCAGTGGAGTCCTTCGACGCCTGGGAAGGGCGATGCGTCGCCCGGCGCGCGTCCGCGACGCCGAGTGAGGTCGAGGACGCGATCGCGCGCGCGCGTGGGGGAAATCCCGCATGGAAGGCCGCTTCGGCGGAGCAGCGCGCACGCGTTCTGCTCCGATTTGCCGCGCTCGTCTTCGACCACCGTGAATCGGTCGCCGGTCTGATCGCCACCGAAGTGGGCAAGCCCATTGGCGAGGCGCTGGCGTCCGAGGTCACGGTCGTGCTCGATGATGCCCGCCGGTGCGCACGACGAGCGCCGGTCCTGCTCCGACCACGTCGGCACTGGAGCCGCAATCCAGCGCTGTGGCGCAAGCGACTGGTCGTCGAGCGGGTGCCGCTCGGTGTCGTGGGGGTGATCGCACCGTGGAACTACCCCTTCATGCTCGCGGCCGGCCACATCCTGCCCGCGCTGGCGATGGGAAACACGGTGGTGTTCAAGCCATCCGAGTACACGCCGCTCTCGGGAGAGCGACTGGTCGCGCTGTTGCACGAGGCCGGTGTCCCGACCGATGCGCTGGTGCTCGTGCACGGGGATGGGCGGACCGGTGACGCGCTCGTGCGGGGAGGCGTGGACTTCGTGTGCTTCACCGGCAGCGCGGCAGCAGGTGCGCAGGTCGCCCGCCGATGCGGCGAGCGCATGATCCCCTGCTCGCTTGAACTCGGTGGCGCCGACGCGGCGCTCGTGCTCGACGACGCCCCAATCGAGCACGCCGCACGCGGATTGACGTGGGGCCGATTCATGAATGCCGGCCAGAGCTGCGTGGCCCCCAAACGGGTCTTCGTGACGCCGGGTGCGTACGCGCCACTCGTGGACGCGCTCCAGCGCGAGATCGGGAAGTTGCGCCAGGGCAGCCCGACCTCGGGAGCGGTGGATCTCGGTGGACTGATTCGTGCAACGCAGGCCGATCACGTCCGTCGCCAACGCGACGAGACGATCGCGGCCGGCGCGGCGGTCCGCGCCGAGAGCACGGTCCAGGCCTCAGCACCACACGTCATCACGCCGACGTTACTGACCGACGCGCCAGACGGCACTCCCGCGTGGACCGAGGAGATCTTCGGCCCGGTGCTCGTTGTCGAACGCGTCAACTCGCCGGACGCTGCGGTCGCGCGGGCGAACATGTCGCCGTACGGCCTCAGCGCGTCGGTCTGGAGTCGAGACCGCGCGCGTGCTGTTCGCGTTGCGCGTCGTCTCGAGGTAGGCTCGGTCGCCATCAATGACGTCGTGTCGCTGGTGGGAGTCGTGGAGTTGCCCCACGGCGGCGTGAAGCGCAGCGGCTACGGTCGTCTTCATGGCGACGAATCGCTGCTCGAATGCACACGGACACTCGCCATCGCCGATGACGCGTTGCCGACCGTGGCGAACCCCTGGTGGTTTCCGTACTCGCGCGAGCTCACCGCGGACTTCGTGCATTTCCTCGGACTGCCACATGGCCGCACGATCGGCGATCGGCTCCGCGGCGTGCGGTCCGCCCTGCGCCTCGTCCGTCGGGCGCTCTCTTCGTCGTGATCATCCCCCGCCGTCGCCTGTCGCATGCCCCCTCTGGTTGAAGTGTTCGATGTCGTCATCGGTCTGCTGCGCCCGGCCGTATTCGTGGCAACCGCCGCAACGGCAGTGCTTGCGGGAACCGCGTGGGCCGCGCGCACTGGCCGGCTCTCGCCGTTCGGCGGACTCGCGCGCGCATTGCGCCCCTCGCAACAGCGGGTGTTCGGTCCGATGGAGCGCCGACTCGTGCGCGCCGGCGGAATGCCCGGGCACGCGCCCTGGTGGACGGTGGCGGTGGTTGGTCTCGGCGGATTGCTGCTCATCAGCGTACTGGGCTTTCTGCGCGACCAGATCGCGATGGCCGGGTTGGCCTTTGCCATGGGCGGTCGTGCGCTGATCGGCGTACTGCTCCGCTGGACGTTCGCGCTGCTGAACGTCGCGCTCTTTGTCCGCGTCATCGGGTCGTGGGTGGGCGGCTCGCCCTACAGCAAGTGGTTCGGCTGGGCATACCGGCTGACCGAGCCCCTCCTGGCGCCAATCCGCCAACTGTTGCCCTCGCTCGGCCCAATCGACATCTCGCCGCTGGTGCTGTATTTCGGACTGCAACTGCTCGAAAGTGTGCTGCTGCGTGCGCTGAGGTGACCGCGCCGGTGGACGAAACCTCCCGCGTTGCACCGGAGCGCACGGCGACCCCGCCGCGTGCCGGTCGGCTCGTGCGGGGCATGGCGTGGATGGCGGTGCTTCGGTGGTCCGCACAGCTCGTCTCGTGGAGCGCCACACTCATTGTCGCACGCGTGCTCACCCCGGGCGACTATGGCCTGGCCGGCATGGCGATGATCTACGCCACACTTGCCGCGATCGCGATCGACTGTGGCCTGGCGTCGGTCGTCGTGTCGTATGGGGAGCTGCGCGATGAGGCCATTCGCCAATTGCACGCCGTTGCCCTCTCGCTGGGCATCGTCGGTGCAATCGCGACCGTCGCCGCAGCGCCGCTTGTGGCTCGCTTCTTCGGACATCAGGAGATCATCGCGCTCCTGCAGCTCGTCGCCGTCACGATTCTGAGCGACGCGTCACGCACGGTGCCCGTCGCACGGCTCTCGAAGTCCCTTCGCTATCGCGACGTCGCCACCGTCGACATGATCAAGTCCGTCGCCGGCAGCGGCGTCGTGCTTGCCTCGGCGCTGGCCGGCATGCGCGAGTGGAGCCTGCCACTCGGCCTGTGCGCGGGAAGCTTGGCGGCCACCGCGTACACCTACGTGCGCTTTGCCCTGCGCCCGGCCGCTCCAGCGCGAGCTGTCCTGCGGGGACCAATGACCTTCGGCGTGCAGAACTGGGTAGCGCGCTTCGCGTGGTACGCGTACTCCAACGCCGGGTTCTGGATCGTCGGCCGGCTGCTCGGCCCCGCCGCGCTTGGCCAGTACAACCTGGCGTGGACCATCGCCTCGCTTCCCGGCGACAAGCTGGTCACGATCATCACCGGCGCGGCCGATCCCTTCTTCGCGGCCATCCGGTCCGATCAGCACGGGTTGCGGAGCTATCTGCTGCGACTCACGGAAGCCATCACGCTGATCGTACTCTTGCCGTTGCTCGGTCTGCTCCTGGTGGCAGATCTGGCCATTCCGCTCGTCCTGGGCGAGCAGTGGCGCGATGCGGTGACGCCCTTGCGTTTTCTCGTGCTGTACCACGGCATCAACGCACCCTTGCTGCTGACCGGATCGCTCAACGTCATCACCGGTGGCGTGCGCTTCGGCATGATCGTGACGTCGCTGATTGCCGTGGTGCTGAGCGCCGGGCAGATCGTTGGAGCGAAAGCCCTCGGCGTCAGCGGCGTTGCGGCTGCGTGGCCGCTGCTCTACCCTGCGTTGATGCTGTTCACCGTGCGACGCGTCCTGCGCGCCACTGACACTCCTTGGCGCAGCTACTTGAGCGCGTGGCGACCGGCCACCGTGGCGTCGACTGGCATGGCCGTCGCGGTGCTCGCCGTGAGGGCGCTCGCGCACTGGGGCACGTGGCCCCGGGTTGTCGAGCTGGCAAGCGCAGTGACCGCGGGGGCGGTGGTCGGTATTGCCGTTGCGTTGCGTGGTGAGTCGTTCATCGTGCAACAAATCGTGGAGAAGGTGATGGCGCGGCTGCCGCGGCGTGCGGCACCAAGCATTTAGGTGAGAGCGGTTGCCGCGCGAGAGGTCATGCCCCCACGGCCACCACCACCTCGTCATTGAGATTCGGCGCCAACCACCGCGCCGCCTCCTCCACCGCCACCCCCTTCCGCCGCGCGTAGTCCTCCACCTGATCCCGCTCGATCTTCCCGAGGCCGAAGTACTGCGCCTGCGGATGTGCGAAGTAGTACCCGCTCACGCTCGCCGTCGGGAACATCGCCATGCTCTCGGTGAGCGTCACGCCGATCGCCTCGCTCACGCCGAGCAGCTCGAAAATCGTCGCCTTCTCCGTATGGTCCGGGCACGCCGGATACCCCGGCGCCGGGCGGATCCCCTGATACTGCTCGCGGATGAGCGCCGCGTTGTCGAGCGCTTCCTCCGGCGCGTACCCCCAGTGCTCGCGCCGCACCTGCTCGTGCATGCGCTCCGCGAACGCCTCCGCCAACCGATCGGCCAGCGCCTTCACGAGAATCGACGAATAGTCGTCGTGCTCGGCCTCGAACTTCGCGACGATCGCGTCGATACCGATCCCCGTCGTCACGCAGAACGCACCCACGTGATCGACGACGCCGCTCTCGAGCGGTGCGACGAAGTCGGCGAGCGCATAGTTGGGGCGCCCGTCCTTCTTCACCATCTGCTGGCGCAGCGTGCGGAACGTGCCCACCGTCTCGTTGCGTGACGCATCGGCGTAGAGTGCGATGTCGTCGCCCACGCTGTTGGCCGGCCAGAAGCCCACCACCGCGCGCGCGGTGAGCCACTGCTCCCGCACGATCCGCTCGAGCATGGCCCGCGCGTCAGCGTACAGCGATCGCGCGGTCGCGCCGACGACGGGATCATCGAGAATTGCCGGGAAGTGCCCGGCCAGCTCCCACGTCTGGAAGAACGGCGTCCAGTCGATACGGTCGACCAGATCGGCCAGCGGATACTGATCGAAGACGCGCGCGCCGGTGAAGCGCGGGGCGGGTGCCACGCGCGTCACGTCGATGTGCACACGGTTGGCACGCGCCGCATCGACCGTCTGCCGCACTTCGTTGGCCTTGCGCTGTCCGCGCGCCACGCGAATGCCCTCGTACTCGGCGGCCACGGTGGCGACGTACTCGTCGCGCAGCCCTTCGCTCAGCAGCGACTGCGCCACACCCACCGCACGCGAGGCATCGAGCACGTGGACAACGGGCCGCGAGTAGTGCGGCGCAATCTTGAGCGCCGTGTGCACCTTGCTCGTGGTCGCGCCACCGATCAGCAATGGCAGGTCCATGCCCAGCCGCTGCATCTCGCCCGCGACGAAGCTCATCTCCTCGAGCGACGGTGTGATGAGCCCCGAGAGCCCGATCATGTCGCACCGTTCGCGTTGTGCCGTCTCGAGGATCTTGGCCGCCGGCACCATCACGCCCAGGTCGATCACTTCGAAGTTGTTGCACTGCAACACCACGCCCACGATGTTCTTCCCGATATCGTGTACGTCGCCCTTGACCGTCGCGAGCAGGATCTTCCCCGCCGCGCGCGTGTCGTTGGCCGCGGCCTTCTCCTCCTCGATGTACGGGATGAGATGCGCCACCGCCTTCTTCATCACGCGGGCCGATTTGACCACCTGCGGCAGGAACATCTTCCCAGCGCCAAAGAGGTCGCCGACGACGTTCATGCCGCGCATCAGCGGCCCTTCGATCACGTCCAGCGGACGCGTCACCTGCTGCCGCGCTTCTTCGGTGTCGTCGACCACGTAGCTGTCGATGCCGTGTACCAGCGCGTGCGAGAGCCGCTCGCCCACCGGCAGCTCGCGCCACGCGAGCGATGTCGTGGACTCCGCCGCTTGCCCCTTCACACTGTCGGCAATGGCGAGCAGGCGCTCCGTCGCATCCGCCCGCCGGTTGAGCACCACATCCTCCACGCGCTCGAGCAGATCGGCGGGGATGTCCGCGTAGATCGCGAGCTGCCCCGCATTGACGATCCCCATGTCCATGCCCGCACGCACGGCATGGTAGAGAAACGCCGCATGGATCGCCTCTCGCACCGGCTCGTTGCCCCGGAACGAGAAGCTCACATTGCTCACGCCACCGGAGATCTTCGCGTGGGGCAGGGTGGCCTTGATGCGCCGCGTCGCCTCGATGAAGTCGACCGCGTAGTTGGCGTGTTCCTCGATCCCCGTGGCGATCGCGAAGATGTTGGGATCGAAGATGATGTCTTCGGGCGGAAAGCCGACCTGCTCGGTCAGCAGCCGGTACGCGCGCGTGCAGATCTCGACCTTGCGCGCCTCCGTATCCGCCTGCCCTTGCTCATCGAACGCCATGACGATCACGGCCGCGCCGTAGCGCCGCACGAGCCGCGCCTGCCGCAGGAACTCCGGCTCGCCCTCCTTGAGCGAGATGGAGTTGACGATCCCCTTCCCCTGCACGCAGCGCAGCCCCGACTCGATCACGCTCCACTTCGAGGAGTCGATCACGAACGGCACGCGCGAAATGTCCGGCTCGGCGGAGGCCAGATTGAGGAAGGTGCGCATGGCCGCTTCGGCATCGAGCAGCCCTTCGTCCATGTTCACGTCGATCATCTGCGCGCCAGCGGCCACCTGCTGCCGCGCGACCTCGAGTGCGGCGTCGTAGTCGCCCGCGAGCACCAGCTTGGCGAACTTCCGCGAGCCGGTGACGTTGGTGCGCTCGCCGATGTTCACGAAATTCGTGGATGCGTCGAGCACCAGTGGCTCGAGCCCCGAGAGGCGCAGGCGATGGTCGTGCGCGGGGAGCGTCCGCGGCGCCACGCCGCGCACGGCCTCGGCGATCGCGGCGATGTGTGCTGGCGTCGTACCGCAACAGCCGCCGGTGATGTTGAGCAGTCCGCTGCGCGCGAACTCGCCGATGATCTCGGCCATCTGCTCGGGCGTCTGATCATAGCCGCCGAGTTCGTTGGGCAGTCCGGCGTTCGGATGCGCCGACACATGGCAGTCCGCGAGTCGCGAGAGCTCCTGCACGTACGGTCGCATCTCGCCCGCACCCAACGCGCAATTGAGCCCGATCGACAGCGGGCGCGCGTGCATCATCGACGTCCAGAACGCTTCGGTCGTCTGCCCGGTCAGCGTGCGCCCGCTCGCGTCGGTGATCGTACCGGAGATCATCACCGGCAGGCGCACACCGGTCTCCTCGACGTATGCGTCGATCGCGAACAGCGCGGCCTTCGCATTGAGCGTGTCGAAGATCGTCTCGACCAACAGCAGGTCCGCGCCGCCATCGACCAGTCCGCGCACGGCCTCGGCGTACGCATCCACCAGCTCGGCAAACGTCACGTTGCGCGCGCCCGGATCGTTCACATCGGGCGAGATGGACGCGGTCCGATTCATGGGGCCGAGCACGCCGGCGACGAAGCGCGGACGCGATGGATCCTTGCGCTCCCACGCATCGCACGCGAGTCGCGCGAGCGCCGCGCCGGCGCGATTGAGCTCGTACGCCAGCGCTTCCAGCGAATAGTCCGCCATCGCGACCGTCGTCGAGCTGAACGTGTCGGTCTCGATGATGTCGGCCCCGGCGGCGAGATATTCCTCGTGGATGCCGCGGATGATCTGCGGCTGCGTGAGCAGCAGCAGGTCGTTGTTTCCCTTCAGATCGCCCGGGTGATCGGCAAAGCGTCCGTCCATCGGACCACCCACGCCGCGATAGTGCGCCTCGGTGAGCGCGTAGCGCTGCACCATGGTCCCCATCGCCCCGTCGATGACGAGGATGCGTTGGGCGAGCAGCGCAGGCAGCATCGCGAGCCGCTCGGAGCGCGTGCGCACCGGCGGCACGAGGGCGAGCGTGTCGGACGTGAACGGCGGCGGCGCGAGCTTTTCACCGCCGCTCGCATGATCGTGCCCGGGAATCGCGCAGGTGGTCACGCCGTCACCTCTGCCGGCTGCGGACGCAGGCCGAGGATGTGGCAGATGGCGTAGGCGAGGTCGGCGCGATTCAAGGTGTAGAAGTGAAAGTCGGTGATGCCGTGATCAACCAGTTTGGCGCACTGCTCGGCGGCCAGCGTCGCGGCGACGAGCTTGCGCGTGTCCGGGTCGTCATCGAGCCCTTCGAAGTGGCGCGCCATTGAGCTGGGCACCGTCGCGCCGCACATACCGGCAAAGCGAACGGCCTGCGCGAAGTTCGTCACCGGCATGATGCCGGGCACGATGGGGATGCTGATGCCCGCCGCACGCGCCTTCTCGACGAAGCGGAGGAAAGTCCCGTTCTCGAAGAAGAACTGTGTGATCGCGCGTGTGGCGCCTGCGTCGACCTTGCGCTTGAGGTTGTCGAGATCGGCGGCTGGTGACGATGCGTGCGGATGCATCTCGGGGTAGGCCGCCACGCTGATTTCGAAATCGAAGCGCGTGCGCAACCCTTCGACCAGATCGGCGGCGTACGCGTAACCGCCGGGGTGCGGTGTGTACGCCGTTCCGACGCCTCCCGGCGGATCGCCGCGCAACGCGACGAGATGCCGCACGCCGGCTTCCCAGTACGACTGCGCGACATCGAGGATCTCGTCCTTGGTCGCCGCCACGCAGGTCAGGTGCGCGGCGGGTTTGAGCGCCGTCTCGTCGACGATGCGCTTGACCGTTGCGTGCGTGCGCTCGCGCGTGGAGCCACCCGCGCCGTAGGTCACGCTCACGAACGTCGGCGCCATCGGCGCGAGCCGGATCACGGAGCGCCAGAGCTGGTCCTCCATCTCCGCGGTCTTCGGCGGGAAGAACTCGAAGGAGACCGAGAGCGGACGATGGAACGGACGATGGAGGATCGAGGGGCTCATGATGCGGCGGGGGTGGGGCCCTTGGTCGCCTCCCAGAGGACGACGGTCAGGGGCGTGCCGGGAAGACGAGTGACTTCGCGGACGGTCAGTCCCGCGCGGTGTCCCCACGCGGTGACCTCCTCGGTGGTGAAGCCGAGGCGGCGGTGCGCGTGCTCGGTGCGGAGGAACTCGAGGGTGTGGGGGGCGAAGTCGACGAGAAGCACGCGACCACCTGGCCGCACTACGCGCGCAGCTTCTCGCAGCACTCGCTCTGCGTCGTCAGCAAAGTGGAGCACCTGGTGCACGATGGCGCACTCGATCGACTCAGCTCCAATGGGGAGCCGGTACATGTCACCATGCCGCAAGTGCACATGCCCGAAGGTCGGGTGATCGAACGCAGGGCGGGCCGCCGCGAGCATGGCGACCGATCGGTCGATGCCAATGGCGTAGCGGGCAAGGGGCGCGAGCAGTTGCAGCATCCGACCGGTGCCGGTACCGATATCGAGCAACGTGCCGACTCGTCGCGTTCCGGCGAGCTCGACGATCGCCTGCTCCACTCGCGACTCGCTCACATAGAGCGATCGCAGCGAATCCCACTCATGCGCATGGCGATGGAAGTACTCCTCCGAGGCTCGCGACCGCTCCGTGAGCAGTTCCTCGAGGCGCCGACGATCTTCCGCGAACTCGGGACTCGTCTCCGGAATCCAATCGAGTACGGCGGAAATGAGGGGATGTTCGCGCAGTCGGCAGAACACCCAGCTCCCCTCGGCGAAGCGTGAGATCAGTCCAGCGTCACCGAGGATCTTGAGGTGGCGCGACACACGAGGTTGGCTCTGTCCAAGTATACGCGTGAGCTCGGAGACCGTCCGTTCACCAGCGCGCAGTGCGACGACGATCCGCAGACGCGACGGCTCGCCGACCGCCCGCAGGGCATC
Organism: Gemmatimonadaceae bacterium; assembly: GCA_025453745.1. Classification (GTDB taxonomy): domain Bacteria; phylum Gemmatimonadota; class Gemmatimonadetes; order Gemmatimonadales; family Gemmatimonadaceae; genus JALOPS01. The sequence goes on along the minus strand of JALOPS010000020.1, from coordinate 9,556 downwards.
GAGCAATGCGGCCTCCGAGCCCGGCAGCAGGTCGGTGGCCACTTGGCCGAGGAGCACTTCCCCGGGCGGAGCAGGCGCGTAGGTAGACATGTATATCTCTTTATATGTCGCCGTTGTCGCCCTTGCGCAAGACTGGCGGTCCGGCGCATGCACTCCAGCTTCATGCCTCATGCCAGTCGCCGCCGCTGCTGTTTCGCCAGGGGTCCGAACCCCCACGCGACAGGCGGTCCGCGCCTTGCAGGCCGGCGAGGTGCGATGGCGGCAGCGCGCCAGCGCCGTCATGTATCGCCTCGGCGATGCCGTCGGCCTCCCGCGCATCGCGGCGGGGTCGCGTTGGCGCCAGGCGCGATTGCTCATCCTCTGCTATCACGGCGTCTCCATCGACGACGAGCACCTGTGGTCGCCGCTGTACATCTCGCCGTCGTTGCTCGACCGGCGTCTCCGTGACCTGCGCCGCGGCGGGTACGCCATCATCCCCTTGGCCGACGCAGTGCGGGCGCTGTATGCCGGCGAGCTTCCACCTCGTGCCGTCGCCCTCACGTTCGATGACGGCCTCCACGATTTCGCCGTGCAAGCGGCCCCTCTGCTTGCCGCCTACGATGCACCGGCCACGGTCTACGTCAGCACGTATCACGTACGCCGCCAGCTCCCGGTCTTCGACATTGCCGTCTCGTACGTACTATGGAAGGGCGCCGGTCGGACGGTCACGCTGCCGGACATCGGCGAGCGACTGCAAATACCTTCTTGGAGCGAGCACGCCGCTCGCGAACGACTCGGCGTCCGGCTGAATGACCACGCGCGCGCGCGCGGCTGGTCGGTGCAGGACAAGCACGAGTATCTGCGGCAACTCGCGGCGGTGCTGCACGTGGACTTCGACCGACTCGTCGCGATGCGACTCCTGCACGTGATGTCCGACGCGCAATTGCTCGCGCTCGACCACGACCGCATCGACCTGCAATTGCACACCCACCGCCACGTGACGCCGGTCTCCGCCGATCAGCTCCGACGCGAACTCGACGACAACCGTGACGTCCTGCGCGCCGTTCGCCCGCTCGCCAGCCTGCAGCACTTCTGCTATCCGTCGGGCCTCCATGTCGGAATCGACCCTGCGTGGCTGACCGCCTGCGGCATCCTGACGGCGACCACCGGTCACCCCGCGATTGCGTCGCGCGCCGATGGGCCCCTCCTGTTGCCGCGCTTCGTCGATACGGAGAGCAACTCCGACGCAAAGTTCGCCGCCTGGATCAGCGGGTGGGGCGCGTGGCTGTCGGCGCGTACACGACCGTTACCGACCGTGCCGCGCGCCACGCTCTCAGTCGCCGCTACGCCGCACGCGATGGGCGAGGAAGCTCGGCTGGCCGAGGATCGCCCCCCACTCCCGCGCTGAGACGAGCTCCAACCCGGCGGCCTGATACAGGCGCGAGAGCATGCGCGTGGTGTGACACAGCGTGTCGCCAACGCTCCCGGGCAATCGCCGACCGAGCACGGCAAACACCGCCGTATTCAGCACCATGCGAGCGGCATACACCCAGGCCCTCAGGTCGCGACCGTGTGATCGCAGGTGACGCATCGGGTACCCGAGGCCGTGCGTGGTCAGCACCACGCGGCCGCCCGGTCGCAGGAGTCGCGACCACTCCCGCGTCGCCCGGATCGGGTCCATGTAGGGGAGTGCGACGCCACAGACGATCATGCTGCAGCAGCCGGCCGGCAGCGGCACGGCTTCTGCCGAGCCGAGCCGCACATCCAGCCCGTTCGCTCGGGCCGCTGCCACCAACGACTCGGACGGTTCGACGCCGATCACCGTCGCGCCGGTCGCAGCGAGCCGGCGCACCATCCATCCGGTCCCGCACCCGATATCCACTACATCGTCATCCGGGCGCACCTCGCCGGAGAGCCAGTCGATCGAGGCTTGATGGATCTCGTCGTCGGAATGTGGAACGGTAGACATGAGCCGCCGTGGTGGTGACCCCGAGGGTTGAATCGGCGCGTGCGTTTCGGGAGCATTCCCGTGCCGTGCGCTCCGCTGGTTCACCGGTCGCGCGAACGCTGCGAACTTCGCGTCACCGTCTCATTCCGTCCACCCCATGTCACCACTCACGACCGATCGACCCGCCCTGACGCAGCTCTCCGAGGAGGAAGTTGCTTTTCGCGACGCGGTGGCGGCCCTCGCCCACGCGGAAGTGGCCCCACGCGTGCGCGACATGGAGGCGGCGGAGCGGATCGATCCGTCGTTGACCCGGCAGTTCTTCGACATGGGGCTCATGGGCATCGGGGTACCTGACGATGTGGGCGGCGCGGGCGGCACGGTGATGATGATCACGCTCGCGGTGGAGGCACTGAGCCGCGTGGACGCGGCAGCGGCGATCCAGGTCGATGTGCAAAACACGCTCGTGAACTATCCCATCGACCGATACGGATCGCCGACGCAGCGCGCGCAGTGGTTGGGGCGGCTGACCACAGACACGATCGGGGCGTATGCGCTGTCCGAGCCCGGCTCCGGATCGGACGCGTTCGGGTTGAGCACGCGCGCCCGGCGCGGCGATGGCGGCTGGCTGCTCGACGGGAGCAAAGCGTGGATCACCAATGGCGCCGAAGCCGGCCTCTTCATCGTCTTCGCCAACGCCCGACCGGAAGCGGGCTACAAGGGGATCACGGCGTTCGTGGTTGCACGCGACACTCCGGGGTTCACCGTGGGCCGCAAGGAAGACAAGTTGGGCATTCGCGCGTCGAGCACGACGGCGCTGCACTTCGCGGAGGCATTCGTGCCGGATGACGCGGTGCTGGGCGACGTCGGGACGGGCTACAAGATCGCCATCGAGACGCTCAACGAAGGGCGCATCGGCATTGGCGCGCAGATGATCGGCATCGCACAGGGCGCGCTGGACGCGGCGATCGCGTACGTGAAGGAGCGCAAGCAGTTCGGCAAGGCGATCGCGGAGTTCCAGGGCATCCAGTTCCAACTGGCGCAGGCGGCCACCGAGTTGGAGGCGGCGCGGTTGATGGTATACAATGCGGCGCGTCTCAAGGATGCCGGGCACGACATCGCGCACGAAGGCGCGATGGCCAAACTGTACGCGTCCCAGATGTGCGAGCGCGTCACGTCGCGCTGCGTGGAGCTCTTCGGCGGCTACGGCTATACGCGGGAATATCCGGTCGAGAAGTTCTACCGCGACGCGAAGATCGGCACGATCTACGAGGGCACGTCGAACATGCAGCTCCAGACGATCGCCAAGCGCTTGCTCAGATAGCGCGGGCGTTGCGTCGGAGGAAGGCGGCGAGCGAGAGAATGGTCCACAGCCGGTCGGCGTAGTTCGCGGTGCCGTCCAGGTGCTGCGTCCACATGGCCATGACCGCACGACGCTCCAGCCACTCGCCGTGGTCGCCGGTGGCATCGGCCAGCAGATCGGCCGCCCATTCGCGCAGCGGTCCGCGCAGCCACTCCGCGAGCGGGACCGCGAAGCCTCGCTTGGGCCGGTCGATCAGCGCACGCGGAACGTGGCGATACAGCACGTGCCGCAGCGGAAGCTTGCCCACGCCCTGACGGATCTTCTGGTCGAGCGGCACGCGCCACGCAAACTCGAAGACGCGATGGTCGAGCAGTGGCGCCCGTGTTTCGAGACTGAACGCCATGGCCGCCCGGTCGACCTTGACCAGGATGTCATCGGCCATGTAGCACGTCGCGTCAAAGAGCATGCGCGCCGCGATGGGGTGCGCAGACGGGAGCCACGCGCCGCCGAAGTCGCCCGCGCCCGCCCGTGCCCGCTTGTCGGCTCGCAGCACGACCCATGGCCGCGGCATCTGCGAGATGAGCACCTTGTGCAGTTCGCGTTCATCGCGCGCGCCGATCGCCAACCCGGCGCGCGTGAGCGCGTTGGCCGGACGGTCGCCGACCTCGCGATCGCCGTCGGTGATCCACTTGGCCATGAACGCTGGGGGCGGATCCGGCAGCAGCCCCAGCGCGGACGCGATAGGTGCCCGAAGGGCAGCCGGCATGCCGTCGCGCAGCCGCTGCGCTGTGCCCCCGTTCCGGTAGTGGGTGTAGCCACCGAAGAGCTCATCGCCGCCATCACCCGAGAGTGCGACGGTGACGTGCTGCCGCGTCAGCTGCGAGACCAGCATGGTCGGCATCTGCGAGGAATCGGCCATCGGCTCGTCGTACACCTCGGGTAACCGATCGATGAACTGCAACGCATCGGTGCCGGAGACATGCAGCTCGGTGTGTTCCGTGCGCAGGTGCTCGGCCACCGCGCGCGCGAAGTCGGCCTCGTTGAAGCGCGCGTCGTCGAATCCAATTGTGTACGTGCGGACCGGTCGCGAGGACTGCGCCTGCATGAGCGCGACGATGAGTGACGAGTCGATACCACCGGAGAGAAACGCACCGAGTGGTACATCCGACACCATCTCGTCCTTGACGATGGGGCGCAACAGCGCCTCGAGCTCGTCGGCGATCTCCTCATCGCTGCCACGAATGGGATGCGCGAGCCCCCGCTGTGCGGCGTCGAGCGCACTCCAGTAGACGACCTCCTGCGGGGCCATACCGTGGCGCAGCACCACCATCGTCCCGGGCCGCACCTTGCTGATGCCCTCGAAAATCGTGAGCGGCGCCTGGATATAGCCGAAGCGCAGCAGCTGGGCGACCGCGCGTGGCTCGACGCGGCCACTCCACCCCGGAAAGGCCCGCATCGCCTTGAGCTCCGAGGCAAACACCCATGACCCGCCGACCTGTCCCAGATAGAGCGGCTTCTCGCCGAGGCGGTCGCGCGCCAGCACGACGCGCCGCTCCTCCCGATCCCACACCGCAATCGCGAACATCCCCGCGAACCGCGGAATGGCGGCCTCGATTCCCCAGCGATCGAACGCCGCCAGCAGCACCTCGGTATCGCTGTGCCCGCGAAAGCGATGACCGAACGACTCCAGTTCCGCGCGTATGGGTGCGAAGTTGTAGGCCTCGCCGTTGAAGACGGTGACGTAGCGCCCGCTCGCCGAGTGCATGGGTTGGGCGCCTTCCGGACTCAGGTCGAGAATCGACAGGCGGCGATGGCCGAGCCCTACGCCCAGCGCCTCGTCCACCCATGCGCCTTCGGCATCGGGTCCGCGATGCGCGAGGGTATCCGCCATGCGACGCACCACCGCAAGCGAGTCTGCGCCGAGGCGTGCGCCAAAGAAGCCGTTGAGTCCACACATGACAGGAGAAGCGCAGCGAGAGCGAAAACAGTATCCAGCGAGACGGATGGAGACGACGCGACGTACCACGGTGCAACGACGCATGGATCGCGGATGCGATGGTGCGACTGCGGAGCAGTGCACTGTGACCATACCAGGCACTGTGCCGTCCCCCCTCCGCGGATCGCGCGACCAGCCGTCACAAGCTAGCACCGTTGCATCCCCTATCACGGACGGGCAGACTGCGCCCATGTCGAGACGCCTGACCCATCGCCTCCGCGACGGCTTGATTGATGCAGGCGCGCGTGCCGGGCTCTCGATCGTGCCGACCTGGCGCCTCGACCGCCTGCCGATGGCGAAGCATCTGCGTCGGCTCTTCGCGCACCTTCGCGTGGATCTGGTACTCGACGTCGGCGCGAACCTCGGCCAGTACCGCGATTTCCTGCGCGACGAGGTCGGGTACGCCGGCCGCATCGTGTCGTACGAGCCGATTCCCGACCACGCCGCCGCCATGCGGCAACGCGCCGAGTCCGATCCCCTGTGGACCGTGGAAGCAAAGGCGTTGGGCAGGGCGCCCGGCACCGCAACGTTCAACGTGATGGCCGGGTCGCAGTTCAGCTCCTTTCTGACACCGGAACACAACGAGGTGTCGCTGTTTCGCGAGCAGAACGCCGTGTCGCACGCCATCGACGTGCCAGTCAGCACCGTCGCCCTCGAGCTCGAGGCCATTGATCGTGGCGCGCCAGCGGTGCGCCCCTATCTCAAGCTCGACACGCAGGGCTTCGATCTTGCCGTGCTCGACGGCGCGGGGTCCGCGCTCGAGCGCATTGTCGCGCTGCAGAGCGAGGCATCGGTCCGAAAGATTTACACCGACGCACCAGACTACGTGACCACGCTGCAGACCATCGAGCGGCGCGGATTCGCGTTGAGCGGGATCTTTCCCAACAACGACGGCCATTTTCCCCAGCTCGTGGAGTTCGACTGCGTATTCGTCTCGCGTCGGGAGCTCGCGCACTGAGCCACTCCCCCGATCGTCCACTCGCAGCGCGGACGCCGCTGGTGGTGTGCCTCCCCGGCGTGCCGTGGCCGCTGCATTCCGGCTGGCAGCTCCGGGCGTTCCACATTGTCGAGGCGCTCGCGGCACGGCACGCGGTGCACGTCGTGCTCTACGCCGACGAGTCCGATCGGGGCGCGCTGGCCGAGTCGCCGCTTGCCGCGCGCGTCGAGCAGATCACAGTCGTCCCGATGGAACAGGCCCTCTTCCGCGCAGCGGGGGCATTCCCGATCTGGCACACCTCCCCGCGACGACGCGTGACCGCACTGCTGCGCGATCCGTGGCCAAGCCACATTCGCGGCTGGTACAGCGACGCGTTCGAGAACGCCTTGCGCGAGCGTCGAGCGGAGCTGGGCGACGTCCCCGTGTGGGCCGACACGGCGCCGTGCGCAGAAATGGCCCGGCGGGCGGGGTTCACCCGGATCCTGGTCGACTATGATGACATCGAAAGCGAGCAGACGGTGCGTGCGCTTGGCCGCCTGCGCTGGGGCGCCAGTCGCATGCTCGCCAGCGCCGACGCGCGGAAGCTCGGTCGCTACGAACGTGGGCTCGTGCGCCGCTTTGGTGCCGTGGTGCTCGCGCGACCGGAAGACCGGCCGCGACTCGGTGTTGCGCAGGACCGCATCTTCGTCGTCCCGAACGGCGTGGCGACCCGTCCCTTGCTCGCGGACGCGCACGATGGCCGCACGTTGCTGTTCGTTGGGTCCTTCGGATGGGAGCCGAATGCCGACGCCGTGGAGTACTTCGCGCGCGAGGTGATGCCGCGCATCCGCCAGGATCGACCGGACGCCCGATTCGTTGCCGTCGGGCGCGCAGGCTCGCCAGACTGGGCAAACCGCATGCGTACCCTCGGGGTAACGGTCTTCGAGTCGGTACCCGACGTCACGCGCTTCTACGCGGACGCAGCGGCCGTCGTGGTACCGCTGCGCGCGGGCAGTGGCACCAAACTCAAGGTGCTCGAAGCGATGATGTACGGGCGCCCGATGGTGGCCTCGACGATCGCGATGGAGGGGATCGACGGCCGCGACGGTGACGCAGTGCTCGTCGCCGATGCACCCGAGCTGCAGGCACAGGCCTGCATACGGCTGTTGCGCGACCCGTCGCTCGGGCGCGCCCTTGCCCTGCGAGCGCGAGCGATCGTCGAGGCCCACTATACGTGGGATGCGGTGGCGACAGCGACGTACGCCGCTGTCGCGGCGATCGAGCGGAAGAGCGCCTGACCTGGGCAGTCTGGAGACTGGCTCTTCCGCCGGCGTGGGCGCACGTTCTTCGCATGCTTCGGTCCCTTCCCTTCGCACTGCTCTCGGTCCCCGCCGCGCTCGCCGCGCAGCCAGCCGACCTCATCGTCACCAACGCCACCGTCTACACCGCTGACGACGCACGTCCGGTGGTGCAGGCCTTCGCAGTACGCGCCGGTCGCTTCGTCTTCACGGGCTCGTCGCGCGAAGCGTTCGCGTTGCGTGGGCCCACCACGCGTGTAGTGGACGCCGGGGGCGCGACGATCATCCCCGGCATGGTCGACGCCCATGCCCATCTGATGGGACTCGCGTTCACGCTCCGCCAGGTGGACCTCGTCGGCACGACGAGCTACGCGGAGGTGATTGCTCGCGTCGTCGAGCGGGCCAGGACGACGCCCAAGGGACAGTGGATCGTGGGGCGCGGATGGGATCAGAACGACTGGGGAGACACACGCTTTCCCACGCACGAGGCCCTCTCGGCTGCAGTGCCGGATCACCCCGTCTACCTCGCGCGCGTCGACGGACACGCCGCGCTGGTCAACTCGGCGGCCATGCGGGCGGCGAAGCTGACCGCGGCATCCACCGATCCCGAAGGTGGCAAGATCCTGCGCGACGCGGCGAATGCTCCGACCGGTGTGCTGATCGACCGCGCCGAGAACCTCGTGCAGGGCGTCATTCCCCCACCGTCGGACGCGGAGTCACGCGCAGCGCTGCGTGAGGCCGTGCGGGAGATGCATCGTTGGGGACTCGTTGGCATCCACGATGCTGGCGCCTCGGCGTCGAGCATCGCGCTCTACGAACGTGCCGCGCAGGACGGCACGCTCGACCTGCGCACCTACGTGATGATCAGCGACGACTCCGCGACTGTCGCGAAAGCGTTTGCCGCCGGCCCGCGCTCGGCGCTCTTTGACGGGCGGCTGTGGGTGCGCAGCATCAAGCTCTACGCCGACGGCGCGCTGGGATCACGCGGCGCGGCCCTCATCGAGCCGTACAGCGACGACCCGGCCAATCGCGGGCTGCTGCTCAGTGCGCCCGCGCAAATCGAGGATGTCGCGCGTCGCGCACTCGCGGCCGGCTTCCAAGTGTGCACGCATGCCATCGGCGACCGCGGCAACCGCGTGGTCCTCGACGCCTATCAGGCTGCCTTCAGCGCCGTCCCGCGGGCGGATCACCGCTTCCGCGTCGAGCATGCGCAGATTCTGCATGTCGATGACATCGGCCGTTTTTCCGAGCTCGGTGTGATCCCGTCCATGCAGGCGAGCCACCAGACGAGCGATATGTACTGGGCAGGCAAGCGGCTCGGCGAAGCGCGCCTGCGCGGTGCCTACGCGTGGCGCACGCTCATCAACACCGGCACCATCGTGCCGAATGGTTCCGACTTCCCCGTCGAGGCGGTCAATCCGCTCCTCTCGTTCCATGCGGCCATCGCCCGACAGGACGCGAAGAACTGGCCCACCGGTGGATGGTATCCCGAGGAGCGCATGCGCCGGGACGAGGCGCTCAAGTCGATGACGCTCTGGCCGGCGTATTCGGCCTTCCAGGAGCGCGAGATCGGATCGATCAGCGCCGGCAAACATGCCGACTTCGTGGTGCTCGATCAGGACATCATGCAGGTGCCGGCCGAGCTGGTGCTCCGCACGCGCGTGCGCTCGACGTGGTTTGCGGGACGGGCGGTGTACGAAGCGCGGTAGCGTCGCCCCCGGCACGGCGTCCCGTCGACGCTCCGCGGGAGGCAGCGCGGGTGCGGACCGGTCGCGGAGACCGCCGCTCGTCGCTGTCCGTGACAGCGGCGTGACGATCCCGATCGGACGACGCGTCCACGTCGTCCGTTGCCCATGGTCTTGCAGATTGCCACGGCGTCCGATGGACGCCTGGCGGCCGCGTGCCGACCCGCAGCTGGCGGGCGACATGCCCCCTTTGGTATGCTGCGCGGAGCGCACGGTCCGGGCAGCGTGAGTCCGTTCGCGCCCAGCGGGGCCCCCGTTCGCCTCCGCGTTCTCCGCCCGCATGCGGTCGCGTGCGCGGTGTCCTGTCTCTCCACGATCGGCCATGACACGGAACAAGACGATCTTCATCACCGGCGGCGCCGGCTTCATCGCCA
>JALOPS010000223.1 GCA_025453745.1 Gemmatimonadaceae bacterium | reverse complement strand
TCGCGGGCGGCATCGGTGAAGGTGCCGCTGGACGATCCACCAGACCACGCATGGCCAAGCCCATCGACGAGCACGCGTTCAGTCGTCGCCGGGATGCCGCGCGCGCGCGCCACCTGCGCGGCCTGCGCGAGCAGCGCATCGAGATTGACCGGTGCCACGACCGCGTCGACGGCGCCATGCACACCCATGATGGCCACCTGCGTCATGAGCTCGGCGGGTGCCGCACTGTGCGCGGCACCGCTGATCGCGTCGATGTCGAGTGGACCTGCACGCATCGCGGCGAGTCCGCTGGGGAGATCGCGCGCCGCGAAGGCGGCGACCCCCGAGTGGACCGCCGCGGCGCGAAAGACATCCGGATACGCATACAGCAGATTGGCCGCCATCGCGCCACCCGCTGATATCCCCGCGACGCCGATCTGTGTCGCCGGGATCCCCTCGTCCGTCGCCACCTTGAGGGCGAGCGCCGCGAGAAACGCGACCTCGCCCGCCCCTCGGGTGGTCTCCGCCGCCGAATACCAGGTCCAGCACTTCTGCGGTTGGCGTGCCGCTGGCTGCTCGGCGTACACCACGGTCATCCCCTGCCCTGCGGCCGCCTCATGCAGCCGCGTGCCGCGCGCCGCATCGGTCGCATCCTGCGTGCAGCCATGGAGCATGAGCAACAGCGTGCGCGCGGCCGGCGGCACGGCCGTCGTGGGCGCAACGACGAGATACGCGCGCTCCACGCCGTCGTGCACGAAGCGGCCGTGCCGCCCGGGGAGTGGCAGCTCGCTCGCCGACTGCGCGTTGGCCCCTGTCGCGCTCACCAGCAATGCGCCAAGGACGGCAAGGCGACTGAGGACCGAGGAGGGCTCAGCGATCCACGCGCACGCCGAAGAACACCATCGTGCCGAGCAGCGGTGCATTGATCATCTCCTGGTGCTTGAGCCCCCAGCCGCACTGCGTGCCGGGGAGAAAGAGCGCGCTGTTCGCTGCAGCGAGGAATGCGGGCGGGCGGCTCTGCCCACTGGTGCAGACAAAGAGATTCTGCGCCTGCACGGTGAATTGCGTGCGCGACTTTCCGATACGGTATCCGGCGGACAAGTCGAGCGTGCCGAACGCCGGCACACGGCCGACGTTGACGCCGGAGCGGAAGTCGTACGCGTTCACGTACCGCACCGTGACGCCGCCGCGCGTTCCCTTCGTGCCGAAATCGCTGGCATCCAAGCCGAACGTCACCTTGGACGTGGGCGTGTTGAACGCCGTCGCGTCGTTCCCGGCCGTGACGAGCGGACCGGTGCGCGGCCGCTCGAGCGTGTCGAGGCTGATGATCGACGCGTTCACGCTCCACGACAGCGTCGGACTGATGTAGTAGCGCAGCCCGGCGTCGATCCCGCGGACGGTGGCCTTGCCGAGGTTGAGATACGTCAGGGCGAGCTGCTGCGAATTGTTGAGCCCCACGAAGCGATCGCCCGTTGCCGCGTTGTGGGCAAAGGTGCCAGCCAGCGGATTGGCGATCGTCACCAGCGGGCTCAGGAAGTTCTCATAGCGCGCCGTGTACGCGGACACGTCGAGGTAGAGCTTGTCGCGAATGATGCCTTTGTAGCCCACCTCGATGGTGGTGTTGAGTTCCGGTGCGATCGGGTCATAGCGCACCTGCTCCACGCCGGCGGCGTTCCGTACGCTGACGCCCTCCCGATTGCCGAGGATGCCGACACCGATCCCCGGAATCACCGGGCTGAAATCCGGGAAGTAGAAGCTCGTCTGCAACAGCGTGGGCGACTTGAACGCGCGATTGTAGCCGACACGGAACGTGTTGTCGCTGACCGGCGTCCACAGGAGCGCCGCCTTGGGGCTCCACTGCGGATCGTAGTAGTCGTGCCGGTCGTAGCGGCCGGCGAGCACCAGGCGCAGCGCGAGCGGCAGCGGCGTCTCCGTCTGGAGGTACCCGCCGAGCTGGCTGACCGAGATGTTCTCGCCGGTGAGGCGATCGGCGAGCCACTGGCGGTCGGAACTCACGTTGTCGTTGCGGAACTGGGCGCCGTAGACGATGCGCGTGTTGTCGATGGCGCGAATGCCGGTCCCGCCCAGCATGCCCAGCTCGAAGTTGTTCTGCACTTCGGCGGCCGTCAGATCGCCGGCGGCGGGAAAGTCGGAGATGCGGCGCACCGAATCGTCGGAGATCGAGACCGGCAGTGCGGCGCGATTGTTGGTGAAGCCGTTGAGCTGGAACGTCCCGCCCGACCGCGAGAACGTCCGATACGCCTGCGCGAACCAGCGCGGGTTGGAGAACTTGGCCTGCAGGTGCCCGTAGCGCCAATCCACCAACTGGTTGCGTCCCACGTTGGTCTGCCCGAGTCCGTTGCTCTGGCTCATGCCCGCGGTGAGCTCCACCCGGCCGCGCCCGCCGTAGTACACGCCGGCAACGGTGCCGCGCGCCACGTTGGTGACGAAATCAGTGCCGATCTCCGGCAGCGGACGCGCCGCCGTACCGAACGTGAGGCGATTCTCCCAGTCGTTGGCCGTCTGGTACTCGCCGGTCACCTTGTAGCCCCACTTCTGGTTCGTCGTCACACCGGCGTAGCGCAACTGCGCGTCGAAGAACTGCCGATTGCCGCCGGAGACTTCCATCGACAGACCGGGGAACTGCTTCGGATCCTTGGTCTGCAGCGTGATCACGCCGTTCGACGCGTCCGGGCCGTACAACGCCGAGCCGGGTCCGACGAGCACTTCCATCCCGGCCAGGTCGAGCTTGTTGATCGCGGTGAGCTGTCCGGTGGGCAGGCCATTCTCCGGGAGGACGGCGATCCGGTTGTCCTCCATCATCAGCATGCGATTGTTGAACGAGCTGTTGAAGCCGCGTGCGTTCACGGCAACGGCCGTCATGCCGACCTGGATGAAATCGATCCCCTTCACGTCCTTGAGCGCCGGCGCGAAGGAGTTGCCGATCGTGTTCTGGATCGCGTCGGCATCGATGCGGGTGATCGTTGCCGGTGCGTCGGTGATCTTCTCCGCGCGCCGTGACGCGGAGACCACCACGCCACCGAGCCGCACCCCGCTGCTCTCGAGCGTGGCATTGGCCGTCGCGTCGGCGCCTGCGGTGACCACCACGTTCGCCACCGTGGCCGGCTTGGCGCCAAGACGCGTCACGCGCACGGTGTACGTGCCCGCCGCGACACTCCGGATGACGTATCGCCCGTCACTCTCGGACGTCGCCCCGAGCCGGGTCCCCTCCACGGCGACGGTCGCTCCGGCGAGCGGCTGGCGGCTGGCGTCGGTGATGACGCCCACGATGCGGCCCGTGCCCGACTGGGCGACAAGGGGCCCTGGCGCGACGACGGCCGCGACCAGCGCGAAACAGATGCGACGACGAGCAGCAGACATGATCTCGAACTCCTCTGGGGGAACGAACGCATGAGACAGGGCACGACGCCACCAACCATCACGTGCAGCCACCGGACGCATCAGGAGGAGTCGCCGGGGACCATCACCAGCGCCTCGCCGTCGAGCACCACTGTGGCGTCCTGATTGCGGCACGTCGTGCGCAGCCGCACGCGCCGCTTCTCCGGCAACAGCTCCACGATCTCGACGCGGGTAGTGACCGTGTCGCCGATGCGCACCGGACGCACGAAGCGCAGCGACTGCGAGAGATAGATCGCGCCTGGGCCCGGCAGCTCCGTGGCCAATAGCGCCGAGATGAACGATGCCGAGAGCAAGCCGTGCGCAATTCGCCCGCCAAACGGCGACGCGGCCGCGATTGCGTCATCCACGTGCACCGGGTTGTAGTCGCCCGAGACCGCGGCAAATGCCATGATCTCCGCGTCGCCCACCGTGCGCGACGACTCCGCCGTCTGACCGACCGCCAGTGCGTCGTAGCGCATCAGACCTCCATTACCAGGCGGATGTCGGGTGCGAGCGTCGCCGCCGCCGACGCGCGCGTGAACCACGACACCGAGAGGAACACCAGCAATGAACCGACGAGGGCGAGGCCGGAGACGGTCACACCGGTCGGCAGCGAGAACACCTTGAGATAGCCCAGCGTCTCGAGCACGAGAGTGGTGACGAGCCCGAAGCTGATCGACGCCACGGCGCCGGCGCGCGTCGCTCCCGTCCAGTTCAATCCGATCGCGAGCGCGGGGACGAGCGTGGACGCAAACAGTCCCCACCCGAAGATGCCGAGGAAGGCAACGAGCGTCCCTGACGCCTGCGCGACCAGCGCAGCGACGATGCTCAACACCACCGTCCAGATGCGCCCCCACCGCAGCTCGTTCGCCACCGTGCGTCCGAACGCCACCGGGAGGTCGTGCGTCAGCGCCGCCGCGCCGATGCTCATGAAGGAGTTCACCGTGCTCATGATCGCCGCCGACACGCCACTGAAGACGAGTGCGGCGAGGAGCACCGGTGTGCGCTGCAGGAGAAAGACGGGCGTGGCATCGTCTGCGCGTGCGAGCGGCGGCATCTGCCCGGCGGCCACCAGCGCGCGCATGGCGAAGCCGACGCCGAAGTAGAGCAGCAGCGCAACGGTCAGCGCGCAGGTCATGATCAGGGGATACCACCGCAACCGTCGCGGATCGCGCAGCATGTAGAACTTGTGCACGACGTGTGGCTGTCCGAGTGCGCCGATGCCGAAGACGAAGAAGAACGACAGCGCCGCGATCGGCGGCAGCTTGCCGAACGGTCCGAGCCAGCTCGGATCGGCGGACAGGATCGCGCGCGACATGGCTTCGACGCCGCCGCCGGCTCCAAGCGCGTAGACGAACACGAGCACGCTCGCCAACGCCATGAGCGCGCCCTGGAAGAGATCGGTGTAGATCCCCGCGAGAATGCCGCCGCTCACCGAATACGCGAGCGTGATCGCCGTCCCCACCCAGATCGCCGGCGTCAACCCGATGCCGAAGATCGCGTCGATGACGAGGCCCAACGCGAGCACATTGGTCGCCATGTAGCCGACGATGGCAATCAGCATCGCGACCGCCGACAGCCCCTGGGCCGCACGCGACTGAAAGCGTGCGCCGATCGCGTCCGGCACCGTGATCATTGGTCGCACCTCCGCGAGGAGGCGCATGCGCTTGGCGAGGACCCACGCACCGAGCGTGTTGGTCAGCGAGGCCGGCAACACCAGGAACACGCCCCCCAGGCCGAGCGTGTACACGAGCCCGGGCCCGCCGATGAACGCGAAGCCGGAGAGCGTCGCCGCCATCGCCGCGATCGCGAGCGGCCAGAGCCCGATCCCCTGCCCGGCCACGAAGAAGTCCGCTGCCGATCGCGTCCGACGCGTGGCCCACACACCGATCGCCGCGACGACGACGAAGTAGGCGAGCGCGACGCCGACGATTGCCGGTTGGGTGAGTGCGGGCAGCGCCGCGGTCTGCAACAACACGAGCGGCGGCATCATGTCGATCGCTCGCTGGCTGTCGCGGCACGCACACGCGCGAGATCGGCCTCGCTCAGCGTCACCCGATCGAACGTGAGCGCGTACGCCACGGGAAGCACCACGAGCGGTAGCAGCCCCACACCGTAGAGCACGATCGCGGCGCGGCGCGGCAGTCCGCCGAAGAGCACCGTGTCGCCCGCAGGAGAGAGGAGCAGCGCCGCGCCGAACGCCATCACGCAGACGAGGAACGTGAAGCCGAGCACCAGCCAGAGCAGGCCGAGCGCGCGTCCGGCCTTCGCGAGGCCGAGCAGCATGAAGGCCACGAGCACCAACGACGTCCCGATCGCCATCGCCCACGAGCCCCACGACGCCCCATCGCGCGGGAGCAGCACGGACGCATAGGCGGCCACGATGGCCAGCAGTCCGCCAAGCAACAGGGCGAGTGCGGTGCGATGGGCGCGCATCAGGTGCCCACTTCGTACAGGCGTCGCAGTTCCGACGCGAAACGGGTGGCGAGTTCCTGGCGTCGCGGCTTGAAGGTGGGCGTCAACTCGCCATGCTCCACGCTCAGGAGCCGCGGCAACACGAGGAAACGCTTCACCTGTTCCGGGCGCGAGAAGTCCCGATTGGCCTCATCCACCGCGGCCGCGAATCGGGCATACACCAGCTCGTGCGCCACCAGCGTCGCGAGATCGCCGGTGACGCCGCGCTCCGCGGCCCATGCGGTCAATGCGGACTCGTGCGGCGTGAGAATGGCCACGAGATATCGCTCTCCCTCGCCGAAGACGGCGGCCTGCGCGACCAGCGGATCTCGACAGATCGCAGCCTCGATGCGCACCGGCGCGACCTTCTTTCCACCGGAGAGCGCGATGAGCTCCTTGAGCCGCCCGGTCACGCGCAGAGCACCGCTCGGCAGCAGCTCACCGAGATCGCCCGTGCGCAGCCACTGCCCATCGCTCGTGAAGGCCTCTCTCGTGTCCTCGGCCCGGCCGTGATACCCGGAGAACGTCAGCGCACTCCGGGCCACCTGGATCTCACCGTCGTCGGCGATGCGCAGGCGCGTCCCCGGCATGGGCGTTCCGACATCATCATGCGTCGCCTGCCCTGGGCGCTGTATGGTGACGCAGAGGTGCTCGGTCAGACCGTACGCGAGATGGATCGGGAAGCCGTGGTGATCGAGGAACTCCGTGACGTGCGGCGCGAGCGTCGAGCCCCCGCATGTCGCCACGCGCACCGCCCCACCAAAGTGTGCCACCAGCCCATCGCGCACGCGCATTGGATCGGACTCGTCGTGCAGTGCCTCCCACGCCTTGTCGTAGAAGCGCGGCAGTCCGCCGAACACCGTCGGGTGGAAGCGCGCGGCCGCTTCGAAGACCCGCGTGATGTCGTCGACGAGCACCGCAGTCATCCCGGCGGCGATCCGGGAGTAGAGCCCGAAGATCCGCTCGGCGGCATGCGCAAACGGCAGGAAGGACAGCGTGCGATCCTGGTCCGTCAGCGCCAGCGTGTCGACGATCGATTGCGCCGACGCCGCGATGGTCTCGTGCGAGAGCCGCGCCCCCTTGGCCACACCGGTCGAGCCGGACGTGTAGATGATGGCGGCGTCGTGGGCCGCGTCGAGCGCGTGCGTGCGAGCCGCAATCATTGCGAATGGCACGGCATCGCCGCGTGCCAGCCAGCTCTCCC
>JALOPS010000222.1 GCA_025453745.1 Gemmatimonadaceae bacterium | reverse complement strand
CTCATGGTGGCGGGGCTGCTCGCGGCGTACGTGTCGACCATCTCGACGCACCTGAACTGGGGAACGTCGTATCTGGTGCACGATGTGTATCGGCGCTTCGTCAAGCCGTCGGCCGATGAGCGGCACTATGTGGCCGTGGGGCGACTGATGACGGCGGTGCTGATGGTGATCGCCGCGGGGCTCACCTTCGTGCTCGAGACGGCGGGGAAGAGCTTCCAGTTGCTGCTCGCCATTGGCGCCGGCACCGGGTTGCTCTATCTGCTGCGCTGGTTCTGGTGGCGCGTGTCGGCCTGGTGCGAGATCGCGGCGATGGCGACGTCGTTCGCGCTGGCCGCCACGTTCTTCGCGCTCGACAAGGCGGGGCGTCCCGTCGAGGGCACCACGACGCTGCTGCTCTCCGTGCTCATCACCACCGGCGTGTGGGTGCTGGTGGCGTTCGTCGGGCCACAGACCGATCGCGCGGTGCTCGAACGCTTCTATGCGCTCGTGCGTCCCGCAGGGCCAGGATGGGCGATGATTCGCGAGCGCGCCAAGCTCCCGGCGTCACCCGACTCCATTCCGCAGCAACTGCTCGGCTGGGTGATGGGTATCGGCTTCGTGTATGCGGCGCTCTTCGGTGCCGGGAGCGCGCTGCAGGGGCACACGACGATTGCGCTCGTGTGGGGCGTGGTGTTCGTCGTGACAGGAATCGGGCTCGTGCGCCTGTTGCCGTCGCTGTGGGCGGGCGCCGCGGACGCGTAGCGACGGCGCGCGTGGGAACCACGGCGGTCGTGCTCGCGCGCGGACTCGGCACGCGCATGCGCCGCGCCGAGGGGAGCGATGTGCTCAGCGCGGAGCAGGCGCGCGCGGCGGCCGGTGGGGCGAAGGCGCTCATGCCCATCGCCGATGCGAGTGGACGCGAGCGTCCGTTTCTCGACTGGATCCTGAGTGGGCTGGCGGATGCCGGCATCTCGAATGTCGTGCTCGTGGTAGCGCCGGATCACACAGGGCTCCGCACGTACTACGACGGCCTCGGTCGTCCGGCGCGCGTCACGCTGTCGTACGCGGTACAGGAAGAGCCCCTCGGCACGGCGAATGCCGCGCTGGCCGTGGAGCGCGTGGTCCCCGAGCGCTTTCTCGTGATGAACGGAGACAACCTGTATCCGCGCTCGGCGCTCGAGGCGTTGGTGCACGCGACGGGCACGGCGTGCATCGCCTTCGACGGCGCGACGCTCGTGCGAGAGGGCAACATCCCCGCGGACCGGTTGCGCGCCTTCGCGCGGCTGGATGTCGGCGCCGATGGCTTCCTGACCGGCATCACTGAGAAACCCGACGACGTCGATGTGACGCGACTCGACTGGCCGGTGAGCATGAACGTGTGGGCGTTCACGCACGAGGTCTTCGCCGCGTGCCGGCGCGTACCGCGGTCGACACGCGGCGAATACGAGCTGCCGCAGGCGGTGGACCTCGCGGTGCGCAACGGAACGCTCGCCGTGCGCGCGATTCCAGTGTCGGCTCCGGTGCTCGATCTCTCCGGCCGTGGCGATGTGGCCAGCGTCGCCGCGCGACTGCGTGCGATGGCGGTGACACCGTGACGCGCCTGCTCGATCAGCTCGTGGCCGAAGGGCTCGACGGTGCGGCACGCGAGCGATACGCCGCACTGCTCACGGGGGCACACGCACTGCTCGATGCGCGCGAATACCCACGCGCGGAGCGGGTGGATGCCGTTGTGCCCGGACGGATCGAGTTGGTGGGCAAGCATGTGGACTATGCAGGGGGTCGCTCGCTCACCTGTCCCGTGGATCGCGGCATCGTGTCGGTGAGTGTCGGCTCGCACGAGCCGGCGCTCGTCGTGCATGATCTCGGTCGCGATGAGCATGTCACGTCACCGCTTGCGCATCTGCGACTGGCTTCGTCCACGCCGCGCCCGGCGTGGCGCGTATATGTGGATGCCGTCGCGCAGCGACTGGCAATGAACTTTGCGCCGCTCTCGCGCGGGGCGACTGTGGCGCTCGGGAGTACCCTGCCGCCCGATGCAGGCCTCTCGAGCTCCACCGCGTTCACGATCACACTCGTGATCGCGCTGGCCGAGGCCAACGCGTTGCACGACGACGAGCGATGGCAGTGGCTCGCGGCCGATCCGTTGCGGCTCGCGGGCTACTGCTCCGCGATCGAGAGCGGTGCGGACTATGCGCACTTTCCCGGTGGTGGCGGCGTGGGCACGCTGAGCGGCACGCAGGATCAGTGCGCCATCCTCGGCGGCAGCGCCGCGATGATCGATCAGTTCGCGTATCGCCCCGAGCGGCGCGAAGATCGCGTGGCGTGGCCGAGTGCGTGGGCGCTGCTCGTGGCCACGAGTGGCGTTGTTGCGGCCAAGGGCTCCGGGGCGCAGCAGGCATACAATCGCGCGGCGCGCACCACTGCGCGGCTGGTCGAGACGTGGAATGCGCGTGGGTCCGGGACGGCCGCGACGCTGCGCGACGTGATCGCCAGCGGCAGCGAGTTCGAGCTGCTCGCCGCGCAGGCGGAGAGCGACGAGTTCGCCGAGTCGCTGCTGCGCGCGCGGTTGGCACAGTTCGATCAGGAGTGTCGTGTGGTCGTGCCAACGGTGGCGCGCGCGATCGAGGCGGGCGACGCGATGGCGCTCACGCGTGGCGTGGCGCACTCCGTGGCGGGCGCGGTGTGGGCGCTCGAGAATCAGGTGCCGGAGACACTCGCGCTCACGCAGCTCGCGGTGAGTGCGGGGGCGTGGTGTGCATCGCCGTTTGGTGCGGGGTTTGGTGGCAGCGTGGGGGCCGGGTGGGGGGGGGGGGGTTGGGGGTGGGTCAGCAATCAGCCTGTGCTGCTATAGTCATCATCATGCTCACGGTGTCGAAGACTGAACTCGAAGCCAAGCTGTTCGAGTACCTCCGCGAGGTGGAGACCTCAGGCGACGAAGTCGTTGTCACCGACGGGGGCGTGCCGGTGGCGCGCATCGTTCCTGTCTGCAACGGTCTCTCGGTGGACGAGGCATTTGCGGATCTCCGGGGGAGGTTGCAGTGGACCCGCGACCTCGATGGGCCCACGGTCGATGAGTGGCACGACCCGTGACCGCAGTGGTCCGCGATCTTTCGAACGATTGTGTCGTTCTATCAAAATGTCATCTGGTGCCGCGTGCTCACGCGAACATCACCCCGCCGACGGCGCGGGGTTGGTCGGCATCGACTGCCGCACGGGCATTCTGTCGGGCAGCGCGTGTACGAGCAGCGCCGACCCGAGCGGGAGTCCGACGACGGCCCATAGTGTGGCGTGCAGCCCGATACGATCGGCCAGCAGTCCGAGCAGCGGGGCGGCCACGCCGCCCACCGTCACGGCGAGGCCAACGGTGACACCCGACGCGGTGCCCGGCCGATTCGGCAACAATTCCTGTCCCATCACGACCAGGGCGCTGAACGGCAGGAACAGCACAAAGCCGATGGGCACGACGAGCCAGAAGCCGAGGGATGGCGACTGTACGGCGGCGAAGGCGGCGAGCATGGGGACCAGCACGAGAAACGCCGTTCGCACGACTCGGCGTCGACCGTAGCGATCGGCCAGCGCGCCGCCGACGAGCGTACCGACCGTACCGGCAACGAGCAATGCGGAGAGTGCGCTCGCGCCTTCGGTCTGTGAACGACCGAACGACTGCACCCAGTAGAGCGGCAGAAACGTGGTGAGCCCGACGAAGGTGATGGAGCGCAGCGTGATCGCGCCGGCCAGTCGCGCAAATGCGGGCCAGTCATCGTGCAGGGCGGGTGCATTGCCGTGGCGCGCACTCGCCGGTCGCACATGGTGCGCGTACGTGTCGCGCGCGGCGTAGACGTAGAGCGTAAACGCGAAGATCACCGCGGCGGCGATCGCCACGCCGCGTCCACCAAAGGCGGCGAGCAACGGGACAACAACAAGCGGACCGGCGGCGAACCCGGCATTGCCACCGACAGAGAACACGCTCATGCCGGTGGTGCGCCGGCTACCGGCGACGAGGCCGGCGTATCGCACGGCGTCGGGGTGAAAGGCGGCGACGCCGAGCCCGAGCACGCCGACTGCGGCCAAGAGCACCGCGTAGGTAGGCGCCAGTGCCACGCCGGCGAGGCCAACGGCGCAGAGGGCGGTGCCCAACGGGATGATCCACGCGTTGGCGCGCTTGTCGGCCATGATGCCGAAGAGCGGCTGTAACACTGACGAACTCAGGTTGGCAGCGAGGATGATGCTGCCGGCGGCCGCATACGAGAGGCCGAACTGGCGGACGAACTGCGGCAGGAGCGCCGGGAGGGCGCCCTGGCAGAAGTCGGTCGCGAAGTGGGCGGTGGTGAGGAGCGCAGCGGCGCGCGTGTCGAAGGGCTGGTGGTCCGGGCGGTGCACGGCGGAAAGCTATCGGACGGCGCATGCGATGCTGGATCCACCCGAGTGGCCGACCGCGGGTGCGGAGCCGAATGGCGTTGGGCGCCGTGTCAGCAGAGTGTCGCGCAAAGTCGACACAGTGTCCGAGAACGACGGAGTGCCTTTCCTCCCAATCCAATGTCTCGCAATCGGTTACCTCTGCACTGCGGCGAGCTCGACCATTGGCACGAAAAGTGATGAGCGGACCGCCGGAGGTTCTTTTTTCATTCCCGATGGGGGGAGATCAATGATTCGTTCCGTCAGCCGTATCGCCGTCGTCGCGCTGTTCGCGGCCGGCACCACCGCGCAGGCACAGCTCGCCACGTTCGACGATCTGCCCGGCTGCGTCCCGACCAACACCGGCGGCACTGCGATTGCCAACGGGTACTCGGGCTTCAACTGGAGCAACTTCTTCGTGGCCGATGGCCCGAATACGGCCGTAGCGCAGGCCGGGCCCGGCTACGCCAATGGTACGGTCACACAGCGCTGCATCGCGTTGAACGGATTCGGTGCGGCGTCCGAACTGTCGGCCGGGGCGGACTTCATCTTCAACGGCGGCTTCTTCACTGCCGCGTTCACGAACAACCTCTCGGTCGCGATCACGGCGTTCAACGCCGCGAATACGCAGATCTTCTCGACCAACCTGCTGCTCGGCACGGCCGGGCCGCAGCTGCTCAACGTGAACTGGACGGGCGTTCGTCGCGTGCGCTTCGCGTCGGGCACGGGGCAGCCGGGTAGCCAGTTCGTCTTCGACAACTTCCGCTTCAACAACACGCCGGATCCGCGGATTGTCCCCGAGCCGAGCACGTATGCGCTTCTGGTCACGGGGCTGGCAGGTCTCGCCGTGGCGGCCCGCCGTCGTCGTCGGGCCTGAGCGGTATCCTCAGGGGAGTCAGCGTCAGGCCCCGCCTCGCGACGGGGTCTGACGCATGACCGGCCTCGGGGGGGGACAAGCGCCTTGAGTGAGGGGCGGAGCAGGTGCGTACCGGGCGCAACACTTGGGCGCAAGCACTATTGCGTGGACGCAACACTTTGAGGTGTGATGTGTGTCACGATCGTGTGATGCTCGAACCTGACCAGGTGCCTGCAGTGTAACCGTATTTGCCGCAATGGCTTACACTCTCAATAGTTGAGCTCGTCACAACGCTCCTTCCTCGCGGCGACTTCGGCCCGGCAATTGCTCCTAGAGTTCGATAACCCGGATCGAGTTCGGGCCAAGTTGTCCACTTCATGGGGGACGGATGCAGCTCAGGACTTCGATCGGGGCGCTCGCTGCGCTCATGCTGGCGGCAGGAACCGCTGGCGCGCAGTGCGTCAATAACGCCAATGGCAAGCGGTGTTTCGGGACGGATGTGAATGGCAATGCGAGCACGCGCGCCACGAATGTGAACTCGCTCGCCGCACAGACCGCGTTCCTGGCCGGGCTGGTCAACCCGGGCGTGGAGAACTTCGAGAGCTTCGCGGTCAACGCGGGGCCCGACCTCAACGTCAACTTTGCGGGCGCGGGCATCACGGCAACGCTCGACGGCAACACGGGCGATGGCGTCCGCTCCGTGGTGGGCGGCGGCACGGACGGCAACGGTCGCTATTCCATCTCGCCGACCAAGTTCTACGAGACGAGTGCGGGTGCCGGCGCCCCCGAGACGAATTTCCGCCTGAACTTCAATGCGCCCACCGCGGCCTTCGGCTTCTACGGCGTGGATGTCGGCGACTTCAGCGCGCAGTTTTCGCTCCGCGTGACGCTTGTAGGTGGCGCGACGGAAGACTGGGTGCTCCCGTACACCGCTTCCCAAGGCCAGAATTCGGCGCGTGACGGCAGCATTCTTTTTGCCGGCTTCGTGGACACGCGCCAATTCACGGCGATCGAGTTCCGCGCGAACAATCCGGGCGTGAACGATGACGTCTTCGCGTTCGACAACTTCACTGTCGCGTCGCTGCGTCAGGTGCAGATCGTTCCGGAGCCGAGCACGTATGCGCTCATGGCGACGGGGCTGATCGGCCTCGTGGGCATCGCGCGCCGTCGTCGCGCGTAACACACGCGAGGTACCGCAGTGTGGAGGGGCCCGTGATCAATCGATCGCGGGCCCCTCGATCATTGCGACGTATCCACCAGGTGCAGCAGGTGGAGCAGCCGTTCCACCCCGCGCGCGCCATCGTGCGGATCAAACCACTCGTGTACGGTGTGGGCCTGGCCACCGGTGCCGCCGGCGCCGATCGCGATGGCGGGGATGCCGAGTGCCATCGCAGCGTTTGCGTCGGTGGAGCCAGTGCTCAGTACCGGCTCCCGCCCGATTGCTCGCGTCGCGTCGAAGGCCGCGCGGACGAGGGGATGCGTTTCTGCCGTCGCGCCCGCAGAACGATGCCCACTGCGGATGACCGACAGGTCGATCCCCCGCCCGACCCGCGCGCTCGACACCGTGGCGCGGATGCGCTCCTCCGTCGCATCGAGCCGCGCATCGTCCAGTGCACGCACATCGAGCTCGAGCTCCGCGCGCGCGGGGATGCTGTTGATGGATTCGCCGCCGGCGAGGCGCGCGACCGTCACGGCCACGCCCTCGCCGCGCCGCACGCGTCCTGGTGCCTCGCCGAAGCCCCGGAGGACGGTTGCCAGCTCCATCGCCGCGTCGAGCGCGCTCGCCGACCCATACGCGCTCCAACTGTGGCCTCCAGGACCGGTCGCGATCACGCGATAGCGCCGCGCCCCCAACCCGCGCGTGACGATGCGATCGTCACCCGGGCTGTCGAGCGCGATCACACCCCAAGGCGCCGCCCACTGCAGGTAGTGGCGTATCCCGCGCAGGTCGCCGTGCCCCTCTTCGCCGACCGTCGCGACGAGCTCGATCGGGCGGGACGGTCGCTCGGCCGCTTCGCGCAGGAGCGCAGGGAGCATGCACAGCACCGCGAGGCCGCGTGCATTGTCGCCAATGCCCGGGCCCACCCAGCGGCCGTCCTGCCACGTGATCGCGGGGTCGGTGATCTCGGCAAACACCGTGTCGAGGTGCGCGACGATGCTCAGCGGCGCAGCGTCGGCGTCCGCGCCGTCGACGCGTGCGACGACATTGCCGACGTCGTCACGCCTCACGTGTGCGGCGCCTGACACACGGAGCTGCTCCGCCATATGGGCGGCACGCGCCGCCTCGTGCCCCGTCGGTGCGGCGATCCGCGCCAGCGCTACCTGCAGCGCGACGATGGCATCGTGCGATGCGGCGGCGACCCGCGCGAGACGCGCGTCGTCGCTGACGGTGGGCGAGAGCGAGACAGCAACCATGCGCGCAATCTGCGCCGCCGTCCCGCGCGTGACGAGCGTGCTATCGTGTCGCCATGGCGCGACTCCCTCGCAACGTCTGGGCGCTGGCGGCAGTGTCGTTCTGGACGGACGTGTCGAGCGAGCTGATCGCCCCACTCCTGCCGACGATCCTCACCGTCGGCCTCGCCGCCACCCCCGCGATGCTCGGCCTCATCGAAGGCGCCGCGGAGAGCACCGCGGCGCTCCTCAAGCTGTGGAGCGGGCGGTGGTCCGATCGGGTGGTGCGCCGCAAACCACTGGTGGTGGCGGGTTACACGATCGCGTCGATCGTTCGGCCGCTCGTCGCGGTGGCGACGAGCGCCACGCAGGTCCTCGCCATTCGCATGGCCGACCGGGTGGGGAAAGGACTGCGCAGTGCCCCGCGCGATGCGCTCATCGCCGATGCGGTGTCGCCCACAGAACGTGGGCGCGCGTTTGGTGTCCATCGCGCGGCCGATCACGCGGGCGCGGTGGTGGGCCCGCTGGTGGCCTGGGCGCTCCTCGCGCGCGGTGTCGGCGTGCGCGACGTGTTTCTCGCGGCTGCGGTCCCTGGTGCGATCGCGGTGCTCATTGCGTGGTTCGCCGTGCGGGAGGTGCCACGTGCGGTGTCTGCGCCAGCCGCCGCGGTCGCACATGACGCCGTCACGTCGTCGTCACCGACGCGCGCGCACGATGCGCCATCGCTGCGCGCCCTGCGTACCCCACTCGTGGCGATCACGCTCTTCGCGCTCGGCAACTCGACCGACGCGTTTCTCCTGCTGCGTGCCGGGCAGCTCGGCGTGCCCGTCGCACAGCTCCCGTTGCTCTGGGCGCTGCTGCATGTGGTCAAGAGTGCGTCGAGTGCACCGGGCGGTGCGCTCTCCGATCGGGTCGGACGCGTGCCGCTTGTCGTCGCCGGTTGGCTGCTCTACGTGGTGCTCTATCTCGGGTTCGCGGTGGCGCATGCGCCGTGGCACGCATGGGCGCTCTTTGCCGCGTACGGCGTCGTGTTTGGCTTGAGTGAAGGCACGGAGAAGGCGATGATCGCCGATCTCGCCCCGGCGACGGCACGCGGGCGCGCGTTCGGCTGGTACCATCTCGCCATCGGGATCGCGGCGCTCCCGGCGTCGGTGCTCTTTGGTGTGGTGTGGACGCATTGGTCGGCGGGGGCGGCGTTTGCGATAGGGAGCGTGCTGGCGTTCGTTGCCGCGCTCGTGTTGCTCAGCGCGAGTGGTGCGAGGCCCACCACCATGCGACGCTGACACGGCACCGACTGGCATTCACGTTCGACGCCGTGCAGTGCGCGAGTCCGGCGGGTGCGCATGGGGAACATCTTGCCCATATCTCACAATATGGGTAGTATGGGCCGGTGAAGACGACTGTGGAAATCTCGGACGCCCTCTTCGCGAGGGCGAAGCGCCACGCTCGCGCAGTCGGCAAACCGCTGCGCGCACTTATCGAGGACGGGTTGCGTCTGGTGCTCGACGCGCCGCGATCCCGCGCCTCGTATCGCCTGCCGGATCGCAGTGTGGGGCGACCGGGCGCGCCAGACCCGCTGGAGACGCTCTCGTGGCCGGAGCTGCGCGACGAGATCTACGGCGGACCGGGCGCGTGATCGCGGTCGATACCAACATCCTCGTGTACGCCCATCGCCGCGAGTCTCGCGACCACGAGGCAGCACGAGATGTGGTGCGCCGGATGGCAGAGGGGCCCGATGCGTGGGCGATTCCGTGGCCGTGTGTCTACGAGTTCTTCAGCGTGGTGACCAACGCGCGCATCTGGAAAGCGGATGCGAGCACCCCCGATGAGGCGTGGTCGCAGCTCGACGCATGGTTCGGCGCTCCAGCGCTCGTGCTGCTCGCAGAGCCACCGGGCTTCTCGGCAGTGCTTGCCACATTGGTGCGTCGTCCGCGCGTGCGTGGCGCTGTGGTACACGACGCTCGTATTGCTGCCCTCTGTCTCGCGCACGGCGTGACCGCGTTGCTGACGCGGGACCGAGACTTCGCACTGTTCCCCGAGCTTGCGACCCGGGATCCGCTTAGGAAATAGCGCAACGCGCACACACGGCGCGTCGTCCCGCCACTCAGCAGCACCGCACGCCGTTCGGCCCACCCGCCGGCCGGTGCACCACGCGATGCACGAGGCGATCGACCACGTCTGCCTCGAACCGTTCGATCGCCTCGACGTCGACCGACGGCAGATGGCACACCTGTCCGCGCGGCGGGCAC
>JALOPS010000221.1 GCA_025453745.1 Gemmatimonadaceae bacterium | reverse complement strand
TCGTGCGATTGAAGCCGAGCCCGCCGAGGATGCGTGAGACGCCACCGCTGTTCAGTCGCGTGGCTTCGATGCTCACTTGTGCCGGCGCGCTTGGTGTGGCGGGCAGATAGCTCTCCCAGTAGAGCCCGAGCGTGGTCCCTGCAGGAATGTCCGCCGAGCCAAAGGCACTCGCCGCCGCCCACTCGAGTGACGGGCGTCCCGTCTGATCGCTCTTCGCGGTGAAGAGCAGATCGCTGATCTTGGCGGTGGGCGCCAGCGGTGCCACCGATGCGCGCACGCGCGTGGCGCGACGACTGGTGCGCGACCACACCTCGAGACTGGCGAGTGCACCGCCAGCGGGGAGCGCCCCGATGAATCCGCCAGCCGCCGGAGCGCTGTCGCGCACCTGACGCGTCTGCGACGTGGGGCTCGTGGCCAGCACGAGACCCGCGCGATACGGACCGCGCCCCATCTCCAGCTCGCGCACGAGGCGATACGATCCCACGACGACGGTCGAGTCGTTGCGACGGAAGCGCGCGAGCTGATGCGGCGCCGGCTTGAAGCCGCTGGCGTAGCGCGGCGCATAGCGCATGCGGGCCTTCTTGCGGGCGAGATCCCAATCCTGCTCCGTGGCCGTCAACGGTGCGCCCACCACGCGCGGCGCTGGCATGAAATCGTAGCTCGGCGTGGGCTCGTGTCCGATCACCGAGACGGGGCGCGGATCGGCCACGCCGCCATTCTGGATCGACCACGCAACCGGCCAGCCGTAGCGATACTGCGACTCGTCCATGTCGGGCCCCCACGTCATCTCGTAGGGGTTGTAGCCCTGGGCGTGCACGCGCGAGATGATGCGTCGCGCGAGCAGCTCGTTGCGCAGGTCGTTGGCATCGAGGATGGCCAACGGCTGCGCGAGCCAGAAAAGGAGCGTGTTGCGCTGCGCCTTGGCCTCGCACGTGGCGTTGGCGTACTCGGGGCGTGAGGTCGCGTCGAGCCAGAGCGACACATCGAGCCACTCGCACCGCTGCGCAGGGGTCATGGTGGCGAGCGCCGCATCGAATGCTGCGGTAGCCCCGGCGTGATCGCTGGTCTGGTGCAAGGCGAGACCGAGCAACGCCTGACACCACCAGGTGCTCCCCTTGCAGTCGCGCGCCGCACGCACCGCATCGGCGAACTGTCCGGCTTCGCTCAGATAGCGTACGCGCGCGCCCGCCGTCCAGTCGTCCTCCGGCACGGCGGTCGCTGCTGCATCGAGAACCGTGAGCAGTTCGGCGCGATCGGCCTTGAGGTCGGCGCGCTCCGCTGGTGGCGGCACGTCGCCGTTGTTGTCCCAGTAGCACAACCGGCCGATGCGTTCCTCGCACGTGGCATCGGCACCGCCGTTGTAGAAGCGCAACCCGAGCCGACGCGTACGCTCGAACGACTCCTGCTGACGGCGTGCTGCCACGACCTCCGGCCGTTCGCTGCGCGAGGAGACCGGCAGCCCCGCCGACGCGGAGGGCGGAGCGGGTGGCGGCGCGGTGTCGATGCGGACGACACGCGCACTGTCCTGCGCGGGAAGCGCGAACGGCGTCGCGCTCGCGAGGAGCGCGAC
The DNA here is from genome assembly GCA_025453745.1 of Gemmatimonadaceae bacterium. Taxonomy (GTDB): domain Bacteria; phylum Gemmatimonadota; class Gemmatimonadetes; order Gemmatimonadales; family Gemmatimonadaceae; genus JALOPS01. The sequence continues at coordinate 5,563 of JALOPS010000221.1, read as the reverse complement.
GCCGACGCGTCGACGGAAGCGGGACGACGGGGGCATGGAGCCGAAAGTACACCGCCCCGCGCGCGCCGTGCCATGGACTCAGAAGGAGAGCTTGAGCCCCGCCGTGAAGGCGACCGAGTGCGACAGGTTGCTGCTGCGGTTATTGCCCAGGCCCACCGCTTCACGTGAGTCGAAGCGGCCGATGTAGTCCCGCACCGCGAGTCGTGCGCCCACGCCACGGGCGATGTTCAGATCGGCACCGAGCCCTGCGGCAAGCGCCACGTTGGTCGCCGTGGTGTTGAGGAGCGAGGCGCGGATGTCGGTCGTCACGCCGCCCACGCCGAGCTGCACGAAGGGTGCGATGGGGCGATCGCCGAGTGCGGCGCCACCGAGTTCGAGCCCCGCGTCGTACGTCCACACCCGCGTGTTGCCGACGTTGATGCCGCCGATGATGGGGACGCCCACGCGCACTTCGGACGGCGCGTAGCCGAGCGTGGCCACGAACGACACGGCACCTGCGATCGGCACACCAAGCTGCGCACCGTACACCATCGCATTGCGATTCGCGAGCGATGTGCCGAGCGGACCATCGATCGCTCGGCTGAACGTCATGTAGCCGGCGAACGGCGTGACGTGCGCGGTGAGGCGCTGTTGCGCGGTGGCGGTGCGCGCCGCGCTGAGCGTGGTGGCAACGGCGGTGAGCACGAACACGCGACGAACGAACGAAGCACGCATGGACAACCTCGAGAGTGGAAGACGCCCTCTCAGAGAGGCATCGAGCGGGCCACGCATCTGGCGTGCACCCTAACTCCTTGTCGCACCAGCGATTGGCGTGGTTGGTGCGCACCGAGCGCGTGCGGAAGTGTCACCCATTGCGGACGACGCCCCGTCACCTCGGGCCGACGCACCAGCACGCGCCGTCGTGACCGCGACGTGACCACGCGCGCATGGCCCGTCGCCTGATGCGCGCGGCGCGAGGTGCGTCTACGCCGGATCGCGGAAGTGCACGCGTCGATGCGCGCCGTCGCAGAACGGCTTCTTTGCGGACTGTCCGCACCGGCAGAGTACCATGCGTCGGTCCTCGACCACCGTGGCACCGGTCGCTTCGTCGACAAGCGTGACGGGGCCGCGAACGACCAGCGGTCCGTGCCGTTCCACGGCGACTTCCACATCCGCGCGCGTGAGGTCGTGCGGGGTGCCGTCGAGTTCCGCCTTGAGCGCGCCGGAGGGGCAGCGCTGCACGATCGCGATGATCTCCTCCGGCGTCGCCGCGTCGGGGCGAATCCACGGACGCGCCTGCGCGTCGAAAACGGCGGGGAGGTGCCGCACGCAGGTGGCCGCGTGAATGCACCGTGCCGGCTCGAAGGTGACGCGCAGCCCGTCGTGCGTGTAGACCTGCAGATGACGCGCCATGCGTCTCCCGTTTACGACAGTGACGCGCCGGGCGGCAGTGCCGCCTCGCGCAGCTTGAGCGCAGCCTTCTTGTTCTTCACGCGCAGGTTGAGCATCTCCACGAGCACGCTGAAGGCCATCGCGAAATACGTGTACCCCTTGGGGATGTGCTGCCCGAACGACTCGGCGACCAGATTCGTGCCGATGAGCACGAGGAACGAGAGCGCGAGCATCTTGACCGTCGGATGGCGATCGACGAAGGCGCTGATCGGCCCGGCTGCGACGAGCATGAAGATGAGCGCGATGACGTTCGCGGCCACCATGATCTGCACCTGGCTCACCATGCCGACGGCGGTGATCACCGAGTCCAGCGAGAAGACGATGTCGATGATCATGATCATCCCCACCGTCGCCCAGAGGTTGGACGCCTTGCGCGTGCTCTCGTCGGCGGTCTCGTCGCCTTCGAGCTTGCCGTGGATCTCGCGCGTGGACTTGAAGATCAGGAAGAGCCCGCCGAAGAGCAGCACCAGATCGCGTCCGCTGAAGTCGCGATTCGCGACGTGCACCAACGGCTTCGTCAGCGTCACGATCCACGCGATGCTGAAGATCAAGCCGAGTCGGGTGAGGAACGCGCCCGCGAGGCCCAGGCGTCGCGCCTTCGGCTGATCGACCGGCGGCAGCTTGGACGCCAGGATCGAGATGAAGATGATGTTGTCGATGCCGAGCACGATCTCGAGCGCGGAGAGCGTGAGAAGGCCGAGCCAGGCATTCGGATCTGCAAGCCAGTCCATGGGCGGGGCAGCCGGTGATGTACGACACCCCGCCGGCGGCGGGCCGGCGGGGTGCGCGAGAAGCTACAGCGTGCAGGTCACGGACCGGGAGCGCTACTGCTGGCAGCGCCCCTTCGGGTCGGGCTTCGGTTTGTCCACCACCGGGCGGTGATCGAGGTTCCCCACCCGAAGCGCGATATCGTGGATGAACTGCGTGATCGTTACGTAGTGCGGATAGTCGATGTACTGCGGTTCGTCGGTGAGCTGGTGATAGTCACCGTGCGCCCCCGTGTAGAAGAACGCGACGGGAATGCCGTACCGCGCGTAGGCGAAGTGATCGCTGCGGCAGTAGATGTTTTCCGGGTGCCCGTTGGCGTCGAGCGCGTAGTCGAGCACCATGCGGTCCCGACGCTCGCCGTTGATGGTCTCGATCAGGTCGCCGAGCTCGGTGGAGAGGCGCCGCGACCCCACGAGCCCCACGTACGTCGGGCCGCCCAGCGGCTGATCGGCGGCGCGACCGCGGCCGATCATGTCGATGTTGAGCTGTGCGACGATCGAGTCGCGCGGCACCGTGGGCTGATCGGTATAGTGCAGCGCGCCCAGAAGTCCGCGCTCCTCGCCGGCGTGCCAGACGAAGAGGAGCGAGCGCTTGGGCTTCTGCGGCGCCTTGGCGATCGCCTCGGCGATCTCGAGTACGCCCATCGAGCCCGATCCATCGTCGTCGGCGCCGTTGTAGATCGAATCCATGCGGGCGGGCCGGCCGGCGCGCGCACTGTCCAGGTTCACGCGGATCTGCTCGCGCATGGCCGCGTTGAAGGGCTTCTCGCCCTTCCCGCGCAACGCCCACATCGCGTCGTTGAACGCCTTGAGCGAATCGTGATCGACCGCACGCGGCGCGATGCCGACGTGATCGTTGTGCGCCCCGATGGCGACGTAGCTGTTGCGCAGCGCGGCGTCGCTGCCGCGAATGATGCCGACCACGTTGCGCACGTCGAGCGCCGACTCGACGGGGCGCAGATCGTTCGTCAGGGTGGCGCCGGCGGTGCCGACGGCGAGCGAATCGATCGACTTCCCGCCCATCAGCGCGGTCGCGCCGGCCTTGCTGACATAGAAGGCCGAAGGGCCTTGTACACCGCGCGCGCCGGCTCCGGCCATGCTGATCGACGGCCGCGTGGCGAAGGCGCGCATCTGCGCCCCGAGCTCCTCGAGCCCGGCGACGAAGACGGCGGCCGCACCGCCGATCGCCGGATTGGCGAGCGCGTTGCCCGAGGGTCGCCGCGAAAAGAGCAGCACCTTCCCTTTCGTCTGCGCCTCGGTGAGCCCGGCCGCTTCGGGTCCGGCGTAGATGACGCCGGCGCCCGCGAGCGAGGGCATGGACGGGTTGAACTGCACGGGAATCACGTCGTCGCCGAACTTGAGCGCGGTGCTGCCGGCCATCAGCGTGGCCGCCGGGTCGAACGCCCGACGCACCATGGGGACCGACTGGAAGTACGTCCCATTGTCGCCCGCGGGCTCGAGCCCGAGCGCCTTGATCTGCGACGCGATGTAGGCAAGGCCGCGCAGATTGCCGGGAGTGCCCGTGTCGCGCCCCTGCATCGAGTCGTCGGCGAAGATGTAGAGCCGCGTCATCAGGTCGGCGGCGGAGATCGCGCGCGTCGTGGGCTTGGGGGCGTGCTTGAGCGGCAGTGCGGCCGACGGCGTGGCCGCCGGCGCGCTGGCGCGTGGCTGCGCGAACGCGGCGAACGCCGGCAAGAGAGCAAGCACCGCGACGGCGGTGCGGGAATGGACAGCGCGCATGACGTGAAGGCGATGGAGTCGGGGCGTGGCGGCTTGAGGGGGTGGGCGCCGTCGGCGGAGAAGGCTAGCGGCTCGGCGATGTGTCGTCAGGCACGACGCTGATGGGAATAGAGTCTCAGCAGGTTGGAGCCGCGTCCTGTTCGTCTAGCTTTGCACCATGACTTCCGTGATTGATGGGGCGACGTCGCGCCCCGCCGTCGTCCTGTTGAGTGGGGGGCTCGACTCCACGACCGTCGTCGCCATCGCGCAGTCGGAGGGATTCGACGTGCATGCGATGACGTTTCGATACGGGCAGCGGCATGGTGCGGAGATCGAGGCCGCTCGCCGTATTGCGTCGCGCGCCCAGGTGCGGCGACACGTGGTCGTCGACATCGACCTGCGGCAGTGGGGCGGATCCGCGCTGACCGCCGACCTCGAGGTGCCCAAGCACGATGACGTCTCGGAGGTGGGGCGAGCTGGCACCATTCCCATCACCTACGTGCCGGCCCGCAACACGATCTTTCTCTCGTTTGCCCTGGCGTGGGCCGAGGTGCTCGGCGCAACGGACCTGTTCGTCGGCGTGAATGCGCTGGACTACTCCGGATATCCGGATTGTCGTCCGGAGTACATCGCCGCCTTCGAAGCGATGGCAAATCTCGCGACGCGTGCGGGGGTCGAGGGTGCGTCGCGCCTGCGCATTCACACGCCGCTCATCGATTTGACCAAGGCGCAGATCATCGCGCGCGGGACCGCGTTGGGCGTGGACTATGGCGTGACGACGAGCTGCTACGATCCCTCATCCGCAGGGGAGGCATGCGGGCGGTGTGACGCGTGCCTGTTGCGCCTCAAGGGATTTCGCGATGCCGGTGTGGTGGATCCTGCGCCATACGTCACGTCCGCGCGGCACTGAGCGATGACGTACACGGTCAAGGAGATCTTCTACACGCTGCAGGGGGAGGGGGCGCAGGCCGGCCGCGCGGCAGTGTTTCTGCGCTTTGCCGGGTGCAACCTGTGGACCGGGCGTGAAGCGGATCGTGCGCACGCGGTGTGTACGTTCTGCGATACCGACTTCGTGGGGGTGGGGCCCGATGGTGGGCGGTTTGCGACGGCCGAGGCGCTCGCGGCGGCGGTGGCGGCGCGCTGGCCCGCGAGGGCACCCGGTGGGAAACCGCTGGTGGTGTGCACGGGGGGCGAGCCGTTGCTGCAACTCGACGATGCCGCCGTGGCCGCGTTGCATGCCGCCGGCTTCGAGATCGCGGTGGAGACCAACGGGACGCAGCCCGCGCCGGCAAGGATCGACTGGGTGTGCGTGAGTCCCAAGGCGACCGCGGAGCTGGTGCTGACGGCGGGGGACGAGCTCAAGCTGGTCTATCCGCAGGCGGATGCGCCGCCGGAGCGGTTTTCGGGGCTCGCGTTCACGCGCTTTTCATTGCAGCCGATGGATGGGCCGGACGTGGAGGCCAACACCGCGGCGGCACTGGCGTACTGCCTGGCGCATCCGCAGTGGCGGCTGTCGCTGCAAACGCACAAGGCGCTGGGGATCCGGTAACGGCCGCGAAGGGCGCTCCGCGCCCTCGCGCGGCCCTTCGCTGCGCTCAGGGAACGGCGCGCCGTGTGTTGAGCGGAGCGGTCGCGCAGCGACCGCG
>JALOPS010000220.1 GCA_025453745.1 Gemmatimonadaceae bacterium | reverse complement strand
GGCCCGCCGCGAGGCTCCTTGCGTCTGTGACATCGGCCGACGCCGAACCATCGAACCACACCCTCACGCTGTTTGGTCCCGCCGAGCCGGTGGTGTTGTGGATCGCTCCACTCCGTGAACGGGCGTCCGAACTGCCCGCCATCGCGCGCGGCCTCCTTCCGCCCGGCAGTCGCCTGTCAGACGATGCGATCGATGCGCTGTCGCGGTACACCTGGCCGGGCAACCTGCGCGAGCTCGAGTTCACGCTGTGGCGAGCCGCGCTGCTGGCCGGCGGCGATCCCATCACGGCGCGTCATCTCGCACTACCCGGTGACCCCACGGTTCCGGTGGTACCGGTGATGACGCTCGCGGCCGCGGAGGCCGCAGCCATCGATGCGGCGCTGACCGCCTCCGGCGGCAACCGCACCCTGGCCGCGCGCCTCCTTGGCGTCGCGCGCTCGACGCTGCAACTCAAGCTCGCGCAACGCGAAGTGTCCGATCTTCGGACACCATCCGGGTAGTTCCGTCGGTTTCTGCGCGCTCCCTGCCGAGCATTTGTGATGGGAGCATGCCGTAAGGCGTTGCAGAATGGCGATTTATGCCATTCGTTCACGCGCGCTCGGGGCGAGAAGTACCTTCGCCCCCATGTCTGACACCCAAAAGAATTCGATCCTCATCGTAGAGGACGAGCAGTCGATTCGCGATGGCTTGGTTGAGCTGTTCGATCAGCCGGCGAACGCGATCACCGCAGCGCCCATGCTGCCGGAGGCGCTGGCCGCACTCCGCGCCCAGACGTTCGAGCTGATCGTCACCGACCTGCGCCTCGGTGGCAAGCGCGACGGTGGCTTGCAGGTCATGGGGCTCGCCGGGATGCTCTCCCCCGACGCCCTGGTGCTCGTGTTGACGGCGTTCCCCGACGACGACAACAAGCATGCGTCGTTCCGGCTGGGTGCGTTGCACTTCCTCGAGAAGCCGATCGATCTGGCGACGATCGCGGCGCTGGCGGCCGAGCACGGTATCGCCACGGCGCTCCGCCCCGACGTGCAGCCCCTGCCGAAGGGCGCGAAGACCAAGGCCGACGCCGACGGCCCAGCGAAGAGCTGACGCGCGGTCCGCGTGATCCTCGCCGCCAACTTCGGCGGCGAGGCGTATATTCGGCGGTCCGATGGCTGATCAATCGCCGGTACTTCTGCTCCGAGGGCATGCGAAGCACGCCCCGTGGAATGCGCGCGGACTCGCCGCGCATGCCACGCAGCTCGTGGATGCTGCAGGCATGCGGCCGACCAACGCGTCGGCGCGTGCGGCGCCGAGTGCGCGCGCGGTGCGCTTCTATGTCTCGCATGGCTTGATGGATCGTCCCGAGGGCGCGGGCACGGCCGCGACGTACAGCTATCGCCATCTCCTGCAACTGCTCGCGATCAAGATCCGGCAGCGCGAAGGGCAGACGCTCGAAATCATCAAGCACGAGCTCAAGGAGACCAGCGGCGACGCGCTCGAGCGTCGCGTCGCGCAGTCGCTGACGCCCGCGCTCATCCTCAACGGCTCGGCGCCCACCGCCGCCGCCGTCGATGAGCGTCCCGCGCGGTGGCGTCGCATCGTCGTGGCCACCGGCGTCGAGCTGCATGTGCGCGACGATCTGCCGCTCGCACGCGACGAGGCACTGACCGCCGTGCGCGACGTCGTGCGAGCCGCCCTTGGCCGCTACGACGACGACTGACGTCGCGTCGCCGACGCCCGCGCGTCGACCGCTGGCCCTGGTTTCCCACTCGAGTCTTCGCGCCCCGAGGCGCCTGGCATGACTGCGTTCCGCATCCTCGTCACCGACGAGATCGATCCCGAAGGCGTGCAACTGCTGGCTGCAGAGCCGGCACTGCACGTCGATGAAGTCCCCACGCTGCCGCGCGAGGTGCTCTTCGAGCGCATCGGCGACTATGACGCGATCGTCGGACGGAGCGCGACCCGCATCTCCGCCGATCTGCTGCGCAAGGGCGCGAAGCTGCGCGTCGTCGGACGCGCCGGCGTCGGCGTCGACAACATCGCGCTCGATGTCGCCACGGCCCTGGGGATTGCCGTCATCAATGCCCCGGCGGGCAACACGATTGCCGTTGCGGAGCTCGTCTTCGGGTCGCTGATCGGCCTCATTCGCCAGATCCCGCGCGCCGTACAGTCGATGCGCGAAGGGCGGTGGGATCGCAGCGACCTGATGGGCACGGAGCTCAAGGGCAAGACGCTGGGCATCGTGGGCGTCGGGCGCATCGGCAGTGAGGTCGCGCAGCGCGCGCATGCCTTCGGCATGGATGTCGTGGGCTTCGACCCGTACATCCCCGATGAGCGGTTTGCGGCGTTTCGCGTACGACGCCAGCCGTCGCTCGATGCGCTGCTGGGGGAATGCGACATCCTCACGGTGCACACGCCGCTGACCGACGAGACGCGCGGACTCATCGGGCGCCGCGAGCTCTTCCGCCTCGCGCCGGGGAGCATCGTCGCCAACCTCGCCCGCGGCGGCATCGTCGACGATACCGCACTGCTGGCGGCGCTCGAGAGCGGCCACCTACGCGGCGCGGTGCTCGATGTCTATGGCAGCGAACCGCTGGTCGCCGACTCGCCGTTGCGCCGCGCGCCCAACGTGCTGCTCCTGCCACACATGGGTGCGTCGACCGTCGAGGCACAGCGCAATGTCGCCGTGGACGTCTGCGTTGCGGTGCGCGATGCGCTGCTGCGCGGCGAGCTGTCGCGGTCGATCAACGTGGCGGGGATGCACGGCACCGAGTGGCGCGACCTGCAACCGGCGATGCAGCTCACCGAGCGCATGGCGGCGATCTGCCGTGCGCTGCTTGCCGACCAGGGCGCGCGGGCGATTCGCCGTCTGGCACTCCGCGTCGGAGGCGGACTCGCCGGGTCGCGCGAGGCGCTGCTGGCCGCTGCGGCCGTCGGTGTGCTCGGCGACGTGATCGAGACGGAACGGCTCAATCTCATCAACGCGCGCGCCCTCGCCGAACAGCGCGGCATCGAACTCGCCGTCACCGAGAGCAGCGCCCCCGAGAGCCCGCGGGCGATCGAGCTGTCGCTCTCGAGCGGCATGAAGGAGCTCTACGTCGCCGGCGTCGCGCCGGAGGAATCGGCGCCGCGATTGACGCGCATCGGCTCCTTCCATGTCGATGTCAATCCGCGCCAGACGCTGCTCATTCTCACCAACCACGACGTGCCCGGCGTGATCGGTCGCGTGGGAACGCTGCTCGGCGAGGCCAAGGTCAACATCGCCGAGTATCACCAGGCACGCCTCGCCCAGGGAGGCGAAGCGCTCGCGGCGGTGACGGTCGACGGTCAGGTCGGCGAGGAGTTGCGCCAGCAGTTGCTCGGACTGCCCGACGTGATCTCGGCGACGATCGCCAACTTCCGCGCGTGAGCGCCATCGTGGCATCGCTCGTGACGCACGATCGCGATACGCGCGAGAGCATGGCGCGCGATGCGTCGGGGCTCGTGCTCGTCCCCGAGGGCGTCGCGCGGCCGACGTCGCGCGACGAGGTGCTCGCCGTGCTCGCCGAGGCCGCGGCCACGCGCACGCCGGTCACGGCAGCGGGCGGACAATCGAGCACGACGGGCGCGTCGATCACCGATCGCGGTACACTCGTCTCGCTGCGCGGACTCGCCCGCGTGCTCGACATGGATGCCACGGCGCGGTCGGTGCGCGTGGAGCCCGGAGTGCTGCTCGCCGATCTCAATCGCGAGCTCGCGTCGACCGGACTGCACTTCGCCCCCGATCCCACGAGCGAGTGGGAGTGCACCATCGGCGGCGCGATCGCCTGCAATGCCTCGGGCGCGCGGTCGCTGCGCTACGGGGCCACGCGACCGCATGTGCGCGCCCTCACCGTGGCGCTCATCACCGGCGAGGTGCTCGAACTGCGTCGCACGCAACTCGAGAAGAACACGGTCGGCTTTGCCTTCGCGCACGATCCGGTGGACTGGTTCATCGGCAGCGAAGGGACACTTGGCGTGGTGCTCGAGGCCGAGCTGGCGCTGACCCCCGTGCCGCAGCAGGTGCTGGGGCTGGCGGTGCCGTTCATGCGCGAGGCCGACGCGCTCGCGTTCATCGCGGCTGCACGCGCCACGAAGGTGCTTGATCCGCGCTGTCTCGAGTTCTTCGACGCGCGCGCGCTGGAGATCGCCCGCGTTGCGGAGGGGACGACCGGCTGGGCCGCCGACGCGACGGCGATGGTCTACACGGAAGACGCGCGCGACGACGGCGAACCGCCGCTCGATCACTGGCTCGCACTCGCGGAGTCGCACGATGCGCTCGCGGCGGACATTCGTGTGTACGACGGCGACGGGCCGCTGGCAGAGGCGCGTCGCGTGCGCCACGCCGTGCCGGCGACGATGAACGAGCGTGGTGCACGCCATCGCGCCGCCGGCGGACGCAAGGTCTCGACCGACTGGGCGGTGCCGTATCGTCGCCTCGGCGAGATGCTCGCGATCGCACGCGGCTACGCCGACGACGCGGGGATCGAGCAGGCGGTGACGTATGGCCACGCCGGCAACGGCCATCCGCATCAGAACTTCATTGCGCACGACCGTGACGAACTCCACCGCATCGAGCGCGTGGTCGAACGCACGCTGCGCAGCGTGCTCACGATGGGTGGCACGGTGGCCGCCGAGCACGGCATCGGCAAGCTCAAGGCCAAGTGGCTGCCGCTGCAGATGAGTGCGGTGCAGCAGCGCGCGATGTGGGCGCTCAAGCGCGAGCTCGACCCGCTCGGGCTGCTGGCCCCGGGCAACGTGCTCCCGGCCGCATGAGCACGCCGCGCTTCCGCTCCGTGATCTTCGATGCGGACTCGACGCTCGCCGCCATCGAAGGGATCGACTGGCTCGGCGAACGGCGCGACGCCGCGATCGCGCGCGAGGTCGCGCGGCTGACGGCCGAGGCGATGGACGGACGGATGAGCGTGGACGCGGTGTATGCGCCACGTCTCTCGACGATCGCGCCGACGGCCGCAGAGCTCGATGCGCTGGGCGCGGCGTACGTCGCGGCGATGGTGCCGCACGCGCGCGAGACCGTTGCCGCGCTGCACGCCGCGCGCGTCCGTGTCGTGATCGTCTCCGGAGGGCTGTACCCGGCACTCCTTCCCATGGCCGCGCAGCTCGGTATTGCCCCAGACGACGTGCATGCCGTGCACGTGCGACCGGGTGCGAGCGGCGCCTACACGGAGTTCGACGGGGAGCAGTTGCTGGCCACGCAACGCGGGAAGCCGACCGTGGTTGCCGCGCTGCAATTGCCGCAACCGATTCTTGCCGTGGGTGACGGGATCACCGACGCCGCGCTGCGCGGTGTCGACGGCGCCACCTTCGTGGCCTACACCGGCGTCGTGCGTCGCGACGCCGTGGTCGCCGCAGCGGATCACGTCATCGACTCGCTCGACGCGGTGTTGCCCTTGGTATTCGCATGACATTCGGCACGTTCTTTCTCCCGGGCCCCACCGAAGTGCGCGCGGAGGTCCTCTCGGCGATGACGGGGCCCATGCTCCCTCATCGCGGCGCGGCGTTCGAGACGCTGTTTGGTCGCATCATGGACGGCCTGGGACAGGTCTTTCGCACGACGCGCCCCGTGTACGTGAGCACGTCAAGTGCGACCGGGTTGATGGAAGCGGGGATCCGCTGCGCGCCGCCCGGGCGCGTGCTGGCGCTCGTCAACGGCGCCTTCAGCGAGCGCTACGCGCAGATCGCGCGTGCCTGCGCGCGCGAGACGGATGTGCTCGCGGTGCCGCTGGGCGCGACGTTCGATCTCGACACGGTGCGTGCACAGCTCGCGCACACGCGCTACGCGGCGGTCACGGTGGTGCATTCGGAAACGTCGACCGGCGTGCTCACCGACGTGCGCGCGATCACCGCGCTCGCCCGCGCGGCAGGCGCGGTGTGCCTCATCGACAGCGTGACGGGCATCGCCGGTGTGCCACTCGAGTTCGATGCGTGGGAGCTCGACTACGTACTCACCGGCTCGCAGAAGGCACTCGCGCTTCCACCGGGGCTCGCCTTCGCCGCCGCGAGCGACGCCTTCATGCGGAGCGCCGCCGCGTCGTCCGATCGTGGACTGTACTTCGACCTGGTGGAGTTCGATGCGTTTGCGCGAAAGCGGCAGACGCCCAACACGCCCGCGCTCTCGCTCTTGTACGCGCTCGATGCGCAGCTTGCGGCCATCATGCACGAGGGGATCGAGGCGCGGTGGGCGCGCCACGCGGCAATGGCGGCCGCGACGCACCGCTGGGTGGCAGACACGAGTGACGCCACGGGCGTCGCGCTGGGTGTGCTCGCGCCCGTGGGCGCGCGCGCGACGACAGTGACAGCCATCACGCTCCCCGAGCCGTTGGCGAGTGACGCGATCGTCAAGGGCGTCGCCGCGCACGGCTTCGTGATCGGCAGCGGCTACGGCGCGCTCAAGGCGCGCACCTTCCGCATCGGACACATGGGCGACCATACGATCGATGGACTCTCGCACTGTCTTGCCGCGTGCCGCGAAGTCATTCGCGAGGTGCGGCCGGCATGACATTCCTCCTCGTTCGTCTCGTCGCATCGGTGCTGGCGCTCTTCGTCGCCGGCTGGTGGATGCGTCGCACGATGCGCTTGGCGCCCACCGCGGCACCGGCCACCTATCGGCGCGGTGTCGCGTGCGTTGGCGCCGGGCTGGCGGGGTATCTCCTCCTGTTCACGTGGTATGGCGTGCTCGGAGATTCCTCCATCGCCCTGCGCGCGCTGCTGCTCATGGGCGTGGTGCTCGTGAGCGTGATCGGCCTCGGCCTCCTCACCGTCGCCCGCCGGGCCCGTCTCGCCAACGGCGAGCGCGCGCGCCCGATCTACTGAACCGCAGTCATCCGAGGCAGGGACCCATGCACGGCAAGCTGGTTGTGATCACCGGTGCGGGACGGGAGGGGCAGGTGGGCGAAGCGGTGGCCGCCGCATTCGGCGCGCAGGGTGCCGTGATCGCCCTGATCGATGTGGACGCCGAGCAGGTCGCGGCGCGCGCGCGCACGCTGCATGCGGCTGGTGTGGACGCACGTGGCTACGCCGTCGACCTGACCGACGCAAATGCGCTGGCCGACACCACCGCACAGATCCTCGCCGACCATCCGGAACAGACCGGCGTGACCGCGCTGATCTGTCTCGCCGGCGGCT
>JALOPS010000219.1 GCA_025453745.1 Gemmatimonadaceae bacterium | reverse complement strand
AGCGTGTGACGCGTTCGATCACGCGCGAAGCCGCTGCGCTGGTGACCAACGACATGGCGCGCGCTTACCGCCCGTCGCGCACCGAACTGGCGATGATGCCCTACTATGGCACACTCGCATTCCTCGCGAAGGGCGACCTCGACGGCGCCGTGGTCGAAGCGCGTCGCCTGGCGCTCCGCCTCGAGGAGTCGGAGCAGGACGCCACGAGCGATGAACGCTCGATGCGCGCCGCGCTGCGCTTGCTGACCGCGTCCGTGTTCGAGGCGGCCGGTGAGTGGAATGACGCCGCGGTTGCACGCCGGCACGTCGTCGCGCTGACGGGCGACAGCAGCTTTGCCCCAAGCGACGGCGTGCCCACGGTGCCAGACGACAGCGTCGATGTGCTGGTCGTCGTCGAGCACGGCTTTGCGCCGCATCGTGTGGCGCAGCGCGCCGTGCTCGGTCTGCGGGGCGATGTGGGTACGGTGTTGCAGGGGATCACGCAGCAGGACGCGCGCGGCGGCGTCTTTGGCATGGGGAGCTGGCGATCGAACGGATGGTGGTGGGACGACCGCACCGTCGCGGGCGGCGTCGAGCGGGATCTGCGGAACCTGACCACGCTCGCCTGGCCCGTGCTCGCGCACGTGCTGGCTCCGGCACCCATGCAGCTTGCCGGGGGTGAGACGCCAGCCGGCGCTGCTCGACTGCTCGTCGGCGACGTAGGCGCGAGTATCGCGGCGGAGTATCGGCGGGCGCTGCCCGGCATCCTCACGCGGGTGGCCGCGCGCGCGATTGCGCGACGCGGGGCGCTCGAGCTCATCCAGGGGGGCAAAGGGAAGCGACGTGGTGTCGCAACGGCCGCGGCCGTGGCCACGGCGGCGCTCGATCTCGCCGACACGCGAAGCTGGTCGGCGCTTCCCAATGGCGTCGGCGTGCAGCGGGTCCGCGTCCCTCGGACGGCCGGTCAGCTCCGCGTGTGGGTGGGCGGTGGGCTTGCGTCGATTGCGCTGCCCCCGTCGCGGTCGCCGCTTCGCCTCGCACACCACCGGGCCTACGATCGGATGGGAACCCCGCTCGCGGCGCTTGCCGCGATCGGCACCGTGCCCTGAGCGACATCGAGCGCACTCGACGCACTTTTCGGGGAACACGGGTTGTACGGCAGACTCGGACCGGTGATTCTTATCGGCTGCGGATGCCCCGTCTCTCCTCTACCCTCGCGATCGCGTGCTGCGCGGTCCTCGCGCACGGCGCGGGGGCCAGCGTCCCTGCATCCGGCGGGGCGCCGCCGGCTGCCGTCGTCGCGTCGCACGGACGTGTCACCACGACAGCGCGCGGACCGGTCACCGGGCGGCGCGCCGTCACCCGCGCGGTCGCGTTCGCGCTCGTGCAGCGCTGCGCACCACAGGCGTGCGACATTGCGGGCGCGCGGTCAGTTGGCGTCGCGCCGTCACCGCGACGGTTCGAGATGCCGGCGCGTCGTGCGCTGCGCGCGCATCGCGTGGTGGCGTCTGCGCCGCTGCTTTCCGCCGACGAGCTGCCGGAGCGCGGGATCGATGACCTGCGCATTGTTCGCGCGCCGGGCGCTCCGCACCACGTGGGCGGGAGCTGGCGCCCCGGCGCACGCGGCGACCGCGCCCCTCCCACAGGCTGATCGCGCCGATGCACGCGCCGCGGCGCGTTGCGTCCGCCGTGTCGCCCTCCGCGACAGCGGTGACCCGACGTGGGGTCCCCGGTCGCTCGTTCCGTTGTGCTGCATGTCCGCGTCCCCCACGCGGCGACTCCAACACCTGACGTCATGCCGGCCCAGCAGGCCACTCGCATCAACCAGCTCATCACCGAAGCGCTCGGCCTGGAGGTCGAGCAGTCGCATTGGCGCGCCGTCACCCGGCAGTTGCCCCCCAATGGCACGCTCGCTTCGCGCTTGCGCATCATCGGCGGCACGGTGGATGTCGGCTATCTCGATCGCACCTTCGACCGTGACGCACTCCGCGCCGCGATCAGCGATCGCATCGCGCCCCTGGTGCTCTTCGGGGCCGCGACCGACGAAGCGGTACTGCTGTTGCGCACCGACGAGGACGAGGTGCACGCCCTCGTGGTGGGCACCGAGGGGTACGAGGACGCCATCCACGGGCAAGGCGACCAGTTGGCCGATGCGATCATCCGTCGGCTGGGGGGGAATGGCACCATCGAGGGCGTCGCGCCCATGGGGCTGCGCCCGTCGTTCGCCTCCGTGTCGGTCGACCAGCCGCACAGTGGCACCGGCATGGGGCACGACGCTGACGATCACGAGCACCTGACGCCCGTCGAGCGCACGCTCCGCATGTTCGCGCGCGAGAAGAAGGAGATCCTGCTCGTCTTCTTCTACGCGACCTTTGCCGGTGCGCTGAGCCTGGTGTTGCCGCTGGCCGTCGGTGGCATCGTCACGCTGGTGCAGGGGCGGCTCTTCCTGCAGCCGGTGATCGTGCTGATCAGCGTCGTGATCCTGGGCACGATCGTCGCGGGCGTGATCCAGATCGGGCTGCTGCGCGTGGTCGAACGGATCCAGCAGCGCGTCTTCGCGCGCATGGCGCTGGAGTTTGCCTTTCGCATTCCGCGGTTGCAGTACCGGACGTCGCTCGAGTCGAACCTCCCCGAGCAGATGAACCGGCTCTTCGAGGCCGTGGCGATTCAGAAGGGTGTGCAGAAGCTGCTGCTCGACGTGCCCACGGCGGCGCTGACGATCCTCTTCGGCCTCATCCTGCTGACGCTCTACAGTCCGTGGTTCTCGGTGTTCGCGGTCGTCGTGTGCGTCGCACTCTGGCTCATCATCCGGTGGACGGGCCCCAAGGGGCTCGAGACGTCGATCGTCGAATCGAAGTACAAGTACAAGGCCGTGCACTGGCTCGAGGAGGTCGCGCGCGCCTTTCACGCGTTCAAGTTCGCCGGCGACTCGTCGCTCCCCGTCGAGCGGATGGACGATGTCGTCACGGGCTACCTCAAGTACCGGCGCAAGCACTTCGCCGTGCTCGTGCAGCAGACCATCGCGCTGATCGGGTTCAAGACGTTCATCACGGCCGCGGTCCTCATCGTCGGGGCCACGCTCGTGCAAACCAACCGGCTGCTGCTCGGACAGTTCGTGGCCGCGGAAGTGGTGATCGTGACCGTGTTGACCGGCGTGGAGAAGCTCATCACCAGTCTGAGCACGGTGTACGACATCCTGACCTCCGTCGACAAGGCGGGGCACGTCGTCGACCTGCCGCTCGAGACGCGCGGTGGACTCGCGCCGGTCTCCGACCCGCGCCGCGGCGTGGCGATCGAGGCGCGCGATCTGGCGTACCGGTATCCCGGCGCACAGCACCCGTCGGTGCGCGGCGTCTCGATCGACATCGCCCCGGGCGAACGCGTGGCGATCGTGGGCTTCGACGGCTCCGGCCGCTCGACGTTTCTACGCCTGCTCGGCGGGCTCATGGACGACTACGACGGCGTCATCCGCTATGATGGGTTGACGCTCCGCGACATGGACCGTCCCGCGATGCGCGCGCGCGTGGGGCAGATGCTCTCGTGGTCCGACCTCTTCGACGGCACGATCGAGGAGAACATCAGCGTCGGCCGCGTGCACATCACCTCGGCGGACGTGCGCAGGGCGCTCGAGGCGGTCGGCGTCGACGACGAGGTACAGCACCTCCCGCAGGGCGTGCAGACGGAGATCACCAACGGCGGACGCAATCTGCCGGCACACCTGGCGAACAAGCTGCTCGTCGCCCAGTGCATCGTCGGCGAGCCACGCCTCGTGGTGCTCGACGACTTCTTCCAGAATCTCGACATCTCCTCGCGCGCGATGATCCTCAAGCTGCTCACCGACCGCACGCGGCCGTGGACGGTCGTGGCCGTCTCGCACGACCCGCAGCTCCTGCGCGCGTTCGACCGGGTGATCGTCGTGCAGGACGGGAAGATCGTCCGCGAGGGCTCCTTCGACGCGATCACCGACGACGCCTACACGCGGCACCTGCTGGACGACCTCATGCCCGCGAGGGCATAACCGATGGCGAACACCGACTACATCATCGATCGCGAGCTCAAGACGCTTCCGCTCGAGACCACCAAGCTCCTCGGCGAAGAGAAGACCGGGCGCGTGGTCTCGAATTGGATCATCGGCACGCTGCTCGCCGTCATCGTCGCGCTCTTCCTCCCCTGGCAGCAGAGCGTTCGCGGCGACGGTACGGTGACCGCGTTCCGGCCGGTCGATCGCCCGCAGGACCTGCCGTCACGCATCGATGGGCGCATCGAGGCGTGGTACGTGCTGGAAGGGCAGTTCGTGAAGCAGGGCGACTCGATTGCGCGCATCTCCGAAATCAAGGAGGACTACCTCAATCCCAACGTGCTGCCGCTGACGCGGGATCAGCAGCGCGCCAAGGAGGGGTCGATCAGCGAGAAGCTCGCCAAGGCCCGTGCGCTCGACGTGCAGATCACCCAGCTCGAGGCGCAGCGCGACTTCAAGATCACGCAGACACGCAACAAGGTCACGCAGTACGAAGCCGAAGTACGGCAAGCGACGCTCGAGGACTCGGTGGCGCGCGACCAGTTGCGCCGTCGCGAGCGCCTCTTCCGCGATACGCTGGGGCTCGTGTCGGTCAACGAGTTGCAGGCGTTCCAGGTGCGGGCGCAGAGTGCATCGGCCAAGCTGGTCGAGAAGCAGCAGATGCTCGCGATCACACGCACCGACCTCGACGCGGTTCCCGCCGAGTACGGCGAGAAGATCGCCAAGTCGCGCTCCGATCGCGCCGCGACGCTGGCGGAAGTCAATGAAGGGCGTTCGGAGGTCGCGAAGCTCAAGGACAAGGTGGGTGCGCTCTCGGTGCGCAACAACTTCTACCTCATCACCGCGCCGCAGGACGGTTACGTCGTGCGCGCCACCAAGACGGGGCAGGGAGAGATCCTCAAAAGCGGCGAGACCATCATCACGCTGCAGCCGGCCCGACCGCGCAAGGCGGTGGAACTCTTCGTCAAGCCGATGGACGTCGCGCTGCTGCGTCCGGGGCGCCACGTGCGCGTGCAGTTCGATGGCTGGCCCGCACTCCAGATTTCCGGCTGGCCGCAGGTGGCGGTAGGCACCTTCGGCGGGCAGGTGGCCGTCATCGACCAGTTCCAATCGAAGGGCGGCAAGTTCCGCGTGCTCATCGTCCCCGACACCACGCACGACGGCGACTGGCCGCCACAGTTGCGCCTGGGCACTGGGGTCAACGGGTGGGCGATGCTTGACAACGTGAGTGTCGGTTGGGAGCTGTGGCGGCAGTTGAACGGCTTCCCGCTCTCCATCGACCCGGCGGATGCGCTGCCGGGCGATGCCGTCGCCGGCGAGAAGAAGTGATGTCGCGCACGATCTGGCGACGCGCGCTCCTCGCGAGCGGCGTCGCCCTCGCCGGTGGCGCATCCGTCACCGGGGCGCAGGTGCGCCCACCCACGACCGACACCGGCACGGTAGTGCGCACGGCGCGACTGATCGGCGCGACAATCGATACCACCGGCGTACCATTCTCCTTCGGTGAGTTCATCGACGCGATCCTCGCGCGGCACCCGGTGACGCAGCAGGCGCGCACCATCGCGCAGGCCGCACGCGCGGAGCTGCGTACGGCGTGGGGGGCGTTCGATCCCACGCTCTCGGCGACGTGGGACCAGAAGCGTTTTCAGGGCTCGACGTACTACAACTACGTCGACGCGGAGCTCAAGATCCCCACCGGCATCGGGGCCGATGTCACCCTCGCCTTCGATCGCACGCTCGGCCGCTTCTTCAATCCCGATCGGCGCACCACGGGACTCGGCACCTTCGAGGCGGGGGTCTCGATCCCGCTGGGGCAGGGAATCATCACCGATGCGCGCCGCAATGCGCTGCAGCAGGCACGCGCCACCGCGGCCGCCGGCGAAGCGGATCAACTCGCCATCGTCAACAAGTTGCTCTTCTCTGCCACCAAGGACTACGGCGCGTGGTACGAGACGTGGCGTCGGCGGCTGATCGCGGAGGAAGGCGAGGCGCTGGCGCGCTTTCGCTTGCAGGCGGTGCGCCAGCGCGTGGCCAACGGCGAGAGCCCGCCCATCGACACGGTGGAGGCGGTCCTCGAGGTGCAGCGGCGCGAGGTCACGCGCTTCGAGTCGGAGGCGAACTACTACGTCGCCACGCTCACCGTCACCGCGTATCTGTGGGACGACATCGGGCGCGGCGTCGCGCTGCCCGACAGTGCCAAGCCGGTGCTCGACGGCATCGATCGGGCGGGTATCGACAGCACGCGCCTGGCCGGGCTGCTGGATGTGGCGACGCGCCGCAATCCGGACCTGCTCAAGGTGCAGGCGCGCATTCGCGGCGCGGAGGCGCAGCGGCTGCTCACCTTCCAGGGGCTGCTGCCGTTCGCGGAAGCGAAGCTTTCGGGGCTCACCGAGCGCGGGCTCGACGACCCGTTCTTCGATGGGGCGCGGCTGGACAACAACTACAAGGCCGGGCTGACCGTGCGGACGCCGCTGCTCTATCTGCGAGAGTCCGGCCGCTTCGCGGCAGCGGGGCAACGGCTCGAGTTCCAGCGCCTCGAGTACGACCGGCTCCGGCGAGACGTGGAGTTCGATGCGCGGGCGGCGATCTTCGACTTGTCGAATCTCGAGCGATTGCTGGTGCGCCAGCGCGCAAACGTCCGGAACGCGGGGCTGCTGCGCGACGCCGAGCAGATCCGCTTCGAGAATGGTGAGAGTACGTTGCTGTTCGTGAACATCCGCGAGCGGCTGGTGCTCGACGAGTCGATCAAGCTGGCGTCGATCGAGGCGAAGGTGGCCAGTGCGCGCGGTGCGTTGGCCGTGGCGACGGGCGATCGGACGCTGCTCCGCGGGACTCGACCGTAGCCCTGTGCCGCGGACCTGTAGCAGAAACTCCCCGTCACGCATGGCGTATCACCTGATGCCGGGCGGTTGGTGCAGAGGCACAGACTGCTCGTCGTCACCTCAGCCTGCACTATCCTCATGCGACGTTCCATTCGCATTTCGTTGGCGAGCGCGGCCATGACGCTCGCTGCCGCCGCACCACTGTCGGCACAGGATTCCCCCGCGCCGCGCCCCCGGCGCGCGCCCATCGAGAACCCCCGCGGCTTCGCGGGCGCCGCCCTGCTAGTGGCCGCTCCGCAGGGAGAGTTCAAGAACACCACCGACAAC
>JALOPS010000218.1 GCA_025453745.1 Gemmatimonadaceae bacterium | reverse complement strand
GTTCAGAACGTCGTGAGACAGTTCGGTCTGTATCCGTCGTGGGCGTTGGAGGGTTGAGGGGAGCGGACCTTAGTACGAGAGGACCGGGTCGGACGGCCCGCTCGTGTCCCGGCTGTGACGCCAGTTGCAACGCCGGGTAGCGATGGCCGGTGGCGATAACCGCTGAAAGCATCTAAGTGGGAAGCGCCCCCCAAGATGAACCCTCCCTGGGACACAAGTCCCCTGAAGGGCCGGAGGAGACTACTCCGTCGATAGGCCACACGTGGAAGCGTTGCAAGACGTTCCGAGCGCAGTGGTCCTAATCGCCCGTGCGGCTTGACTCCCCCCCATGGTTTTCCATGGTGGGAATCATTGATACGACATACGCCGCTAGATCTATCCGCCACCGCCGTCCGCGGTCGGCGCCGCGATCACACCCATCCGTTTGTCAATTCATCACCGAATTGCTGGCGACTAGAGCGTAGGGGCCACACCCGTTCCCATTCCGAACACGGTCGTTAAGCCCTACAGCGCCGATGGTACTCCGCCCGAGAGGGCGCGGGAGAGTAGGCCGTCGCCGGCGCCTCTGTGATCCTCCTCGGAGGATCCCATCGCGAGCCCTCGCTGCATCCGCAGCGAGGGCTCGTTTGCGTTCCCACCCCTCGGTACCTTCCCGCTCCACATGCCGGACCACGACCACCAAGCCCCACGCGATGCACACCCCATCGCCTCACGCGCCGGCTTCGTGGCCGTCGCCGGCCGACCCAACGCCGGCAAGTCCACCCTCCTCAAT
The DNA here is from genome assembly GCA_025453745.1 of Gemmatimonadaceae bacterium. Classification (GTDB taxonomy): domain Bacteria; phylum Gemmatimonadota; class Gemmatimonadetes; order Gemmatimonadales; family Gemmatimonadaceae; genus JALOPS01. The sequence goes on along the minus strand of JALOPS010000218.1, from coordinate 6,379 downwards.
CGCCTCGTCGGCGAACGCCTCAGCATCGTCAGCGCCAAGGCCCAGTCCACCCGGCAACGCGTCGTCGGCATCTACGCCGACGAGCACACGCAGCTCGTCATCCTCGATACGCCCGGATTGCTGACACCGCGCGACACGCTGCACACGCAGATGCGCGCCAATGCGGTCGCCGCCCTGCGCGACGCCGATGTCATCGTGCACCTGATCGATGCCACCGAGCCGTCGCTCGAGACGCTCGCACATGCCGCCGCACTCGACGTCCCGCCGTCGGCGCCCGTCGTGCGTGTGTACAACAAGAGCGATCAGCTCTCCGCCGCGCAGCGCGAGTCCGTGCTTGAGCGTGCGCCCGGCGCGCGACTGGTCTCCGCGGTGACCGGAGAGGGGATCGACGAGCTGCTCCAGACGCTGCGCACTGCGGTGCCTGAGGGACCGTTCCTCTACCCGGCGGACGAACTCAGCACGCACCCGCTGCGCTTCTTCTGCGCGGAACTCGTCCGCGAGACGGCGCTCGAACAGCTCGACGAAGAAGTGCCCCATGCGTTGGCGTGTGCCATCGAAGAGTTTCGGGAGCAGGCCACGCCCGTATACATTCGCGCCGTGCTGTACGTCGAACGGGAAAGCCAGAAGCGCATTGTCATCGGGGCGGGCGGCACGCGCATCCGGGAGATCGGGCGCGCCGCGCGCGAGAAGATCGAGCCGCTCGTCGGGGCGAAGGTCTTTCTCGATCTATGGGTGAAGGTCCAGCCCAACTGGCGACGCGACGCGCGCGCGCTCGCGCGCTTCGGCTATGTGGATCCCGCCGCCGGACGCTGAGGTGCGACGCACGACGGTGGGACGAACGCTGCGCCGCGGCGTGGCGTGGGTACGCGCGGCGGTGGCGAGGGTCCGTTCGCGGGGCACGGGCATCACGCACCAGCACGACACGGAGCGCTTCGCGATCGGCACGGCGCTGGGTTCACGCGTGCTTCGTGCGAGCGCCGTCGCCGCGACGCTCACCTGCGCGTCGCGCGGCGTGCAGGCACAGGTCGGCAGCACGGGTGCCCTCTTTCTCCTGCAACCCTCCGGTGGACGCGGCACGGGCATGGGGGATGCCGTGGTCGCCGACACGCTCGGCATCGAGTCGCACTGGTGGAATCCGGCTGGGCTCGCGCGGCAGTCGAAGACCGAGGTCATGGCGCAGGGGTGGCGGAACTTCTTCTTCACCACTACCGCGGTGGGAATCGCCAAGCCGTCGAAGCGCATCGGTACCGTCGCGGCATCGTTGACGTTCATGGATCTCGGGACGCAGCCGTCGGTCGACGATGCCGGCAACGAGCAAGGGCAGCTCTTCTTTCGGAACTGGATCGCCGCGGCCTCGTATGCGACGACGGTGGCGCGCCGAGTGGACGTCGGGCTGACGTATCGGTTCTTCCAGACGCGTATCGATTGCTCGGGAGCGTGTGTCGTCCCGGTGAGCAGCAGCAGTAGCAGCGCTGTCGACGTGGGAGTGCGCTACACCACGTCGACGACGTTGCCGATTGCCCTCGGTGCCTCGGTGATCAACATCGGTCCGTCGTTTCAGGTGAATGATCAGGAGCAGTCGGATCCGCTGCCCACCGCATTCGATGCCGGTGCAACCGTGGGAGTGCCAGCGGTCACGCGGCGCGCGAAGGACCTTCGCCTGCGCATCGGGACAAGCGTTCGCGTGCCCGTGGCCAGCGAAGGGCTTGGCGTGTCGTTGCGCACTGGCGGTGAGCTGCTCTGGCAGGACCGGGCTTCTCTGCGCCTTGGCTACACCTATCAGCGTGGTGCCGGCGGTGCGCCCACGGTAGGCTTCGGCGTGAAGGTGGAGCGGCTCATCCTCGACTTCTCCGTTCGACAGGACGCGGTGGCGCGCGCCACCAGCCAGCCCACGACGTTCGTCTCCCTCCGCTTCGTCCGGTGAGGATCGCATAGTGCACACGCGCCGATCGCTTTTGCGCATCGCGCGCATTGTGCTGCTATCTGCCGGCGGCGTGCTCGCCGCTGGCGCGCGTGACGTGGGCGCGCAGCGCGCCTCGACCTCCCCCATGCGTGCGATCGTCGTTGGCGGCGACTATGGTGACGGCCTCCGACCGACACCGGTTGAGGTGGCGCACCATGACCGCCTTTCGATCGACCGCCAATTCGACAGCGATCCCTCATCGCGCAAACCGCACTGGTGGGCCCCACTCGCCTCGGCGCTCGTCCCCGGCACCGGACAGGCCGCTCTGCGGCAGCAGCGCACGTTCGCCTATCTCGCGGCCGAAGGCTTTCTTGCCGTGCAGTGGTTTGCTGCGCGACGAGATGGGCAGGACGGTCGCACGGAGTACCGCCGGATCGCCCGTGACGTCGCGCGCGCACCGTTCGGCGGTCCGCTGCGCACTGCGCCGTGGGAGTACTACGAATTCATGGAGCGCTTTCTCGAGAGCGGCGCCTTCAATCGTGGGACTGGCGGCGCCTTCGTTCCCGAGACCGACACCCGCACGCTCAACGGCCGTCGGTGGCAGGAGGCGCGGGTGACCTTCTTCCGCGACACGGCGATGCCACCCGCGGTCACGTCGGCCGAGTACCAGCGGGCGCTCGCGTTCTATCGCGCACGCGCGATTCCCGATGAGTTCCGGTGGTCCTGGGCGAACGCGCAATTGCAGCAGGACGAATTCGTCCAGCGCATCCGACGAAGCAATGGCTCCTACCGCCGCGCGGCGGAGTGGGGCGGACTGCTCCTGGCCAACCATCTGCTCAGCACCATCGACGCCTTCATTGCCGTCCGCCTGGGGCGGCTCGGCGACGGGGTGTTCAACGGGGGCGCACCCCCGCTCGACCTTGGGGCGGCTTTCGGCGCCGCGAGACCGGTGGCGGTGCAGCTTCGGCTCCCGCTCGCGCCGGGACGCTAGCGGGCGCTCACCCCGCCGGACTCGCTCGGACCACGGGAGCGGAACGGCGCTGCCGATCTGACGCCGTGGCCCCGAACGTGACGGCGCGCACCTTCCGGGCGTTGCTCGGCGCGCCGCCTCGCGTCCCCCACATACGGCGACGCTGCCGCACCCCGCTTCGCCGGCCACCGGCAATTTCTGTGATGTGGGTTACGTCGTGCCGTTGGCAGTGACATAGTCGTCCTGCGAATGTGCATGGATGGCATGTCGCCGTGCGCCATTTTGAATCAGAACGGACCTCCTCTGGAATGCCGACACCCAGCGTGACTGAGGCGAGCGTGCTCGTCCTGGCCGAGCGTGACCGCGCGCTCCCGGCCTGGCTCGACGCATGGGTGGCAAGTGAGCGGCATGACGCCCATTGCCTCCATGGCATCGACTCGCTGCTCTCGATTGCCATGCGGCTTCGCCCGCGCCTGGTCGTGCTCGACGCGCGCGAGGCGGTCGACGCGGGCGATCCCGCCACGCACCCGGCGCTGGTCGCCTGTCGCACCATCAAGCAGGATTCGTTCTCGGCGGTCGTGCCGGTGCTCGTGCTCGTCACCGACGACGCGACCTTCTCGCTGGCCTTTGCGTCCGGCGCGGATGAAGTGCTGCGCGAGCACACCACCGCGGCCGAGGCGATCGCGCGGCTGGGGTCGATGCTGCGCCGCTCCGATCGCGACACCTTCGTCCATCCGTCCACGCGCTTGCCGGGGACGCACGACATCGAGGCGGAACTCGATCGGCGCATCGTCACCGGCGAGCGCTTCGCGGCGTGCTATGCGGATCTCGATCACTTCAAGGAATTCAACGATCGCTATGGCTATCACCACGGCGACGGGGTGATCCGGCTGCTCGCGACGGTGCTGCACGACGTGGTCAAGGGGCTCTGTGGCTCCGATGGCTTCGTCGGGCACATCGGTGGCGACGACTTCCTCTTCGTCGTGCCGGTGGCAGCGATGCCGCTGATCTGCGCGGAGATCGTGGACACGTTCGACGCGCTCATTCCGATGCAGTACTCCGAACAGGATCGGCGCGCCGGTTACTTTCTGGGCAAGGATCGCCGCGGGCAGCTGCATCGCGTGCCGTTGATGACGCTCTCGATCGGCGTGGTCACCAACCAGCGGCGCCGCTTTCTCCATGCCGCGCATGTGAGCGAACTTGCCACGGAAATGAAGAGCTACGCGAAGACGCTGCCCGGATCGCTGTACACGGTCGATCGTCGACGGGACGAAGTGCTCGAGGCGACCGGCGGTATGCCCACGCCCTCGGCGATGACGGCGATTCCACCGGCGAGCCCCCTGCCGCGCGACGTGATTCCGCTGCGGAGTTCGCAGGGGGGACGGTGACGCCGATGAACGTCAGTTGCGACGACTGCCGTTCGGTCTTCCGCGTCGATCCCGCCAAGATTCCGCCGGCGGGCGTGCGCGCGCGCTGCTCGGTGTGCGGTGCCATCATGCGCATCGCGCCACCGAAGGCCACACCCGTGCGGAGTCTCACGCCGGCCTTGGGCATGGCGGCGTCCGCGTTTGAAGCGTCGGCGTCGGCGGCGGCACCGGAACCGGCGTATGCCAGCGCGGGTGCGTCCGCGGCGGTCGCGACCCCGGTAGTCCCGCCCTATGTGCCGAGTCCTGCGCGCGTCCCCACGCCGCGAACGGCAACGCCGGTGAGCGTCCCCGCGCCGTTCACACGGGTCACGCCCGCGCTGCCTCCGCTGCCCGCGGCGCCTGCGACGCCCGCGACGCCCGCCGCACCCATGCCGTGGTCGGTGCCCTCGCCTTCGCCGGTCGCGCGGCCAACGCCCATGCCGGCGTCCGTTGCGGCCACGACACCGGTTGCCCCGTCGGCGGTGAACGCCCCGGCACCCGCCGCAGCACCTGCCGCAGCGCCTGCCGGTGCGCCATCGACGTCGGGTCGACGGATCAATCCGTTCATGACGGCCGATCCGAATCAGCGTGCGCGGCGCCTTGCACGGGCACTGGTCTCGGACATCGTCGCGTATCACCCGCAGAAGCGCGATGACGGTTTGCGCAACGGGACGCTCAAGCAGCTCTTCCGCGACGAGATCAAGAAGAGCTATGAGGAGTACGTCGAACAGGTCGGGCGCGAGCTCGCCGAGTCGACGTCGCACTTCCAGGACGCGCTCAACGAGGTGCTCGCGAGCGGTCGCCGGCTGTTCTGACCGGGTGCAGCCGAGCGACCAGGTCGGCTAGATTGCCGATCCCGACGGCGTCCGGCCCGTGATCCACGAGCCGCCTCGATCCCGAGGCGGCTCGTTTGTCGTGACGGGGGACCGCCGTCCCACACCCCGGGAGATCTGGACATGCTCGACCACGAGCGCACGCGGATGCTGGAGCGGTCGGCCACGCGGTTGGCCGACATGCGGAGGTACCTTTGACCTCGATGCCAAGCGCGACGCGCTGAGGGCGATCGACGACGAGATGTCGCACGCCGGCTTCTGGAACGATCAGGAGCGCGCGCGCCTGGTCGTCCAACAGTCGCGGACCCTCAAGGGGTGGATCGATCCGCTCGACGCGCTGACCGGTCGTGTGACCGCCGCGCAGGAGCTCGCGGAGCTGCTGACCGCAGAGCCCGATGACGACATGCTCGCCGAGCTCGATCGCGAACTGGAGTCGCTCGAGGGCGAACTCGACGCGTTCGAGCTGCGCACGCTGCTGCGTGGGCCCGACGACTTCCGTGATGCGCAGGTCGAAATCTCCGCCGGCGCCGGCGGCACCGAGGCGCAGGATTGGGCCTCGATGCTCATGCGCATGTACACGCGCTGGGCGGAGCGCAAAGGCTTCGAGATCGAGGTGCTCGATCTGAGCGATGGCGAAGAGGCGGGGATCAAGGGGGCGGTGCTCGAGATCCGCGGGCAGTACGCGTACGGCTTCCTGCGCGCGGAGACGGGCGTGCACCGGCTCGTGCGCATCTCCCCCTTCGATTCGCAGGCGCGCCGGCATACGAGCTTCGCGTCGATCTTCGTGTATCCCGTGGTGAACGAGGACATCAACATCGAGCTGCGCGAAGAGGACATCCGCATGGACGTCTTCCGCGCCTCCGGTGCCGGCGGGCAGCACGTCAACAAGACGTCGAGCGCAGTGCGGCTGACGCACATCCCGTCGGGGATTGTCGTGTCGTGTCAGCAGGAGCGGTCGCAGTTCAAGAACAAGGCGACGGCGATGAAGCAGCTCAAGAACAAGCTCTACCAGCTCGAGCTCGACAAGCAGAACGCGGCGCGCGCCGCGCTCGACGCGACCAAGGCCGACGTGTCGTTCGGCAGCCAGATCCGTTCGTACGTCTTCCAGCCCTACACGATGGTCAACGATCACCGCACGGAGCTCAAGCTGCCCGACGTGCAGAAGGTCATGGACGGGGCGATCGATCCGCTGATCGAAGCCTATCTCAAGCAGGAGAGTGAGACGGCGGGGGCGGCGGCGTGAGCGCCTCGACGGAGGGGCCCGTCG
>JALOPS010000217.1 GCA_025453745.1 Gemmatimonadaceae bacterium | reverse complement strand
CGGTGTCGCCAAGACGCTGCTCATCCAGACCGTCGCGCAGGCGCTCGATCTCACCTACTCGCGTGTGCAGTTCACGCCGGACCTCATGCCGAGCGACATCACCGGCACCGAGGTGCTGGAAGAAGAGGCGGGGACGGGGAAGCGGATCTTCAAGTTCGTGAAGGGGCCGATCTTCGCGAACATGGTGCTGGCCGACGAGATCAACCGCGCCCCACCGAAGACGCAGGCCGCGCTGTTGCAGGCCATGCAAGAGCACACCGTCTCGGCCGGCGGGCGCACGTATGAATTGCCCGAGCCCTTCTTCGTGCTCGCCACGCAGAACCCCATCGAGCAGGAGGGCACGTATCCGTTGCCCGAAGCGCAGCTCGACCGGTTCATGTTCGAGTTGCGGATGGGGTATCCGTCCAAGGCGGACGAGGAGAAGATCGTCACCGCGACGACTGGGGCATCGCTGCCGCGCATTCAGCCCGTGCTGGCCGGCGCGCGGATGATCGAGCTGCAGCGGCTCGTGCGTCGGCTGCCGGCGCCGCCGTCGATCGTGCAATACGCGGTGTCACTGGTGCGCAGCACGCGGCCGCAGGAGGGTGAGGCGACGCCCAAGATCAAGCAGTACGTGAGCTGGGGGGCGGGGCCGCGGGCGTCGCAGTATCTGATTCTTGGTGCGAAGGCGCGTGCGGCGCTCGATGGACGGAGCGTGCCGGACATCGAGGACATCAAGAGCATTTCGAGTGCGGTGTTGCGGCATCGGCTGGTGATGAACTTCCAGGCCGAGGCGGATGGGGTGGATGCGGCCGAGGTGATTGGGGTGGGGTGAGGGGGTGCGGTGAGGGGGAGTGGCGCGTCGGCGAGATGCTGGGGTCGAGCGGCGCGTGTCCGAGGCGCGGGTTCGATGTCGGTAGTCTGCGACTACGTCCTCGATCGCGAGCGGAAAGCGGCGCTCGCGGCGTCACGGACTGGGGATGTCGAGGTCCTTGCAGATCTTTCGCGCGAGGAATTCCTTGATTTCGCGATGGCGGGGTACCGTCGACGCTTTGCTGTGATCCGAATTGACGTACACCGAGTGGCTGCCACCTTCCCGAAGCAAGCGGCACCCGTGCTCTTGGAGATGTCGCACGAGGTCGATGCGCTTCATCGGGGCGCTACGCGATCAGTCGCTCACGAATCACGTCTGCACCTGCGGTCGCCTCGGCCGCCAACGCGCGGTTTGCCTCGAGAATCAATGCCACCGCCTCGTGCAGGTTCGCGCGAGCCTCGTCGAGCGTATCGCCTTGGGTATTCGCCCCTGGAAGCTCCTCGACAAAGGCCACGACGCCGCCGTCGGGGTCCTTTCGAAAGACGGCTGTAAGCTCGAGCGCCATAGGTACTCCGGTTCGATGTCTCCCGGAACCTACTCTCGTTCCATGATGTGCGCCGGGCGCGCGGTCGATCACACCGTCGAGCCTCGTCGGCGGTGCTGGCGGCCACTCGGCCGTCCGGCATGGCGGAGTGGCGCCGCGGCAATCTCGGGTTCGTCTCCGCCCCCCGTCCGCGCTGCACCACCGCCCTGCGGCGCGGAGAGGGGCTCGCGTCGTCTCAGTCTGAAGGCGAACCTGGGTGCACGTCTCGGATAGTTCAGTTGTGTGACGGGACACCCGGAGTCGGATGTGACGTTCTGGTGACGCCCGGGCGATAGTTCTCCATCCATGCGACCGGGCCGAGTCAGCCCGGGTCGCGGCCGGTTGCGACGGGCGATGCGGCTCGGCGCGCGGTTTGCACTATGGCGACCAGGGACCACCCCACCCCACTCCCGTTCGAGCCATGCCCCAGCGCATCCGGGTCCGCACCATCGGCACCTGCGTCATCCACATCGGTGACCACGAGCTCACGCCGACCACCGATCGGCTGTTCTGTCTGGCATTGATTCTGACGTCGCACCGGGGCGCGACGTACACGCGGGAGCAGTTGGGCGACTTCCTCTGGGACGAACCGGCGCAGTCGCGCGATCCGCACTCGATGCGGCAGTTGCTGTACCGGCTGCGCACGCTGGGCTTCCCGCTGCGCGAGGGGCGCGGCAGCATGATCTCGGTCGACGAGACGATGTGGGACGCGTCAGCGTCGAGCGATTTCACGATGGAGCGCTACTGGGCGGAGCTGGCGAACCTGCCGCCCAAGTTCTTCACCTTCGTGCCCGGCTATCGCGCGGAAAGTGCGTCGATGTCGCGGTGGATCGAGCAGCAGCGGCTCGACGTGACCAACCTGCTCCGCCGCGAGATGCATGCGGCGCTCATGGTGGCGGACGCGCGGTGCGACTGGCGCCAGATGGAAGTGTTGAGCCGACACCTGCTGGCGTTGGATACGTGCAACGAGGACGCGGTGGAGGCGCTCGCGATGTCGCTCGTGATGCTCGGCAACAAGGCCGAGGCGCTGGCGGTGCTGGAGCGGTTCGACGAAGACCTGGAGCACCCCGATCAGTGGCTGGCGAAGTCGGTGGCCAGGCTCAAGAAGCGGGTGCAGGCGGTTGAGGAGCCAATCGACGACTTCGGCCGTCCGCTACCGCCAATGGTGGGGCGCGAGGAGCTGCGGCGCGAGTTGCATCAGCTGATCAAGGAGCTGCCGCGGCAGCAGGCCGGCCAGGTGGTGGTGATCGAGGGTGCGCGCGGGATGGGGAAGACGCGGTTGGCGGGGGAGCTTCACAGACTCTCCACCGCACAAGGCTGTCGAACGCTAGCCATCGAAGGCGCAAGCTTGATTGCGGGTAGCCCTAACCACGCGGTCGGCCAATGGGCCCGACACTGCGCGGGTGCTGCTGGGGCCGATCCAACGACCCACGTGACGCTCACCTTGATGGCGTCGAATGGCAAAAAAGTCTCCGGTCGTGCCATGACCTCGGCCCTCGCTGACGTACTGGGAGCTGTATCAGCAGAGAGACCGATCGTCCTCATTGTGGACGACGCGTCAGCGGTCGATTCACGAGATTTCTCTGCGTTGATCCACGCGGCCGGAGTCGCACGAGGCCCAGTCTTGCTACTGCTCTTCGTGGTCGACGAAGGCTTCCTGCCCACGATTTCGGCGCGTGATCCGCTGCCTCGAGTCCTTCGCATGCCAGAGCTGTCTGCCGATGAGTCAAGCGACCTTCTTGATCAGGTCGCATCTCTCAACCACAGCGCCTCGTGCCTTCCAAACGAAATTCGGTCTCGCATCCTACGAGAGAGTTCTGGCAATCCGCGCACCCTTGTGGACCTGTCTCGAAAGCTCGCACTCGGCCTACAGACGAATAGCGTTCCGTCTCTCTCCCACCCGAACGTTCACTTTTTGAGGCCGCGCATTCGTTCGACGCGTACCGCAGCGAATGAAACAACCTTCCGCGTCCTGCTGCGCAGCACAGCACGACAGCTGCGAGCGGGCAAGCTAGACTCGGCCGCAGAATGCGCAATCACGCTCGAAGCGCTGTCAACGTTTGCCAGGAGACGCTTGCTCGCACTTCCGTTGATCGCGGAGGTGTCCGCAAGACTGGGCGACACGCGCGCGCGAGAGGGCGCGATACATGAGTTCGTGTCTATCGCGGGAGACCCAGACACCTGTATCCCGCTCGCGGCGAGAGCATACGCACGAATGCTCGACGAGAGCAGCTTTATTGGAGGGGTTTCTCGAGGCTTTTCTCCGACTGACGTCGCGCTCGTGTTGGCACTCAGAGCAGACTTGCCAGAAAAACATCGACTTCGTATGGCCGTGAAGCACATCAAGCTGTCTGAGTTTCGCCCTGGCGCTTCACCGCCACTGGAGGCGTATGGGATACTCCAGAAGATCACCCCGCTAAACAATGACGACCGCATTACCCTTCTCGAAGGTCGATTGGTTTTTGAGTCTTACTATGGTTCCATAGCTCGCTCCGTTGACCTCGCACGCCAACTCCGTAGCATGGCGCACTTCACGTTAAGGCCGCGGATGTATGCTCGCATGCTTAACAATGCTGGGTCTGCACTGCTCCGTGGCGGCGAGATCTCTGAAGCCCGAGACTGCTTTCGTCGCTCCTTAGAAGCATGGCACCGGCAAGCTGATCTAGTATCCCTACAGCTTTCCGCTCATCGGCTTGCCAGCTTTGAGAGCGTGCATGGATCAGCTGACGCGGCGTTCGCAGCCCTTAGGGCCGGTGGCCTTCATCGAGTGCGAGTGAACCAAGACGGGTCGACCGACCTTCTGCGCGCCTCGGTTTCATCAATAGCAGCTCAAATTGGAGCCCACGAGCTCTCCGCAGCTTCGAGCCAGCCGACGAACATGACAGCTGTGCTCGATCCGTCCGCCGCGTTCACGCACGTGATGATCGCTTCCGTGAACTATCACCGTGAGTCGCTCAGCGGCGCCCCCGTTAGTACGGACGATGTTCTCGCACTCGCGGGCCGAGTGGTATCGCTAGGAAGGTTTCGAGCTTTCGACGGTTCAGCAACGCTGGTGTCCCGTACCCTAGCTCGACTAGGAGAGGTGGCTGGGCGCTCGGCCTTTCTCACAGCATACATTGCTGCTCGCAGTTGCAGCGAACGTGCCCTTGGTCGAGGGCTTCTACGCGAGATGGAGCAATGACAAAACGCGGAGAGTTGCTCTGTGAATCGAAGGCTAGTTGGCCTATGCCACAGCGGCAGAACCAACGACCCTTAGGCCTCGCTCATTGCGGTGACCGGCGAGAGGGCGATCGACCGGAGCCACTCCGGCGAAAAGCTCATCGAATTGCGGACTGGAGACTAGACAGTCGCACATGTCCGGGTCGAATTGGGTTCCTCTACATCTGCGTAGTTCCGCCTCCACCTCGAAGCGCCCAAGCGCTTTACGATATGGCCGATCGGTCAGCATCGCGTCAATTGTATCTGCGAAGACGATTACACGAGCAAGTCTCGGGATCTCACCACCCGCCAATCCGTCGGGATAGCCTGATCCATCCCACGCTTCGTGGTGATGCCGAACTGGAAGAACGATGTCGTTGAGCTCAGTCACTTTCTGAACGAGCTCCGCACTCTTTATTGGATGTAGCTCCATGATTGAGCGCTCGTCCGGTGTCAATCGCCCCGGTTTTGCCAAGATGGGAACGAACATTTGATCGATCTTGCCTACGTCGTGCAACAAGGCGGCAATCTCCAGCCTCTCGAGCTCCTTTGCGCTAAGCCCAATCGCACGGCCGATTACTCGTGAGTATCGAGCGACCCGTTGTGAGTGACCAGAGGTGTACGGATCCCGCAGCTCGATGGCGTGAACCAACACTTCTAACAACTCGCGGTTGGTTGTCTGCAGCTGCGCGTTAACCTTGAATAGCTGACGAAGCCCCAGTAGTAAGGAACCAATCAACACGATTCCAACTAGTCCGAACCGGTTGACGATCACAGCAAATGCGTATACTAGGGCGAGCGCCAGCAAGTCATTGACAAGTGCGCGAGAGTGGTTGAGGCGCCACACAGACAAGAACGAGCGATTCTCGTGCAGGCTGATGACAGTCGATACAGCCGCCGAATTGACGACAAAGAATGAGATCATAGCGGCCATGTACGGCAGAAACCGGAAGGCTTCTTGCCGAGCGACCGGGATGCCGCCCAACGCAACATAGACCGCGGCGGCAGCTGATGTTGCCAGAATGTACTGAGCCGAATTGAACGCGGTCTTCAGGAGTTGGCGGCGGCGATACACCTCACCCGCTACGGCGCCGATGCCGACGCAAACGGCAGTGATCCACGACGGAGCAAAGACGACGGCCGTCAGCCATGGCACGAAGGCCACCGAGCCCGAAGCGGAGGCGGATCTACCAGACAAGCTATGCGCTACAAACCACGCAACGCAGCCAAGGCCTCCAAGACCCACCACAGAGCGGATTGACTGAGCAGTGAACTCAGTCAGGCTCGGCCCATACAACGCCAAACCCACAACGGACGCGAGCGCCGCTGCGACCACTGTGAGGACAAAGAGAAGAACTCTGGCGTTCATGCAAGAAGGAAAATGGAGACCCCGCGTCCCGTCGTATCATCTAGCCCCAGATAACGCCATCTGCCTTAGCGAACGCGAGAATCGCGCCGATGAGCTGCGCCAGGAAATCCATTGCGGGTTCACCTCCCCTTGGTGGAGTCGCACGCCTGTCCAAGCACGCACGCTCTGTTGTTCGGGTTGGCTCCGCTCAACTCAAGCACAGCCCGCTAAGCTCCACTCCGCTCAGTCGGGACGGGGGTCGTTAATCAGGTTCAGTCGATAGTCGTGTGCAGATTGTCGTCAGATCGGCGTCGCACAGCCCGCACGACACCGGCCTCTACCACGTCAAGGACGGGTGGACCCCAACAGCCGTCACACCCGACGCCACACCGTTACAGAGCCAGCCCCTATCGCTCCAGCAGGACCCAGCGATTCGTTGCGTCCAGCACGGCCAGCACACTCGCCGTCTCCGCACTCTCCCGCACTTCCGCCGTCCCCGCGAGCGTCACCAGCTCCCGGCCGATCCGCCCCTGCACGCTCACAAAGACGAATTCGCGATCGAACGCCGCGATCACCTTCGTCCCCTCGAGCACCAGCGCGCGATCGCCACCGACCGCCTGCAGAATCGCCGACACCGTCGCCCGCGCACTCAGATCCACCCGCGCCCGATCGGTGTCCTGCCCCTCGGCCTCCGCCGCGTACGCCTCGTCCCCGCGGCGCAGCATCACCTTGCACAACAGCCCGCGCGTGCGGCTCCGCCGCACTTCCACCCCGTCGAACACGAGCAATCGACGCCCGCGCACCGCCTGCTCCGCCGGCGACGTGCTCGTCGCCGGGGGCGGCACGACACGCATCACCGTCTCGGTCGTCGGGCTCAGCTCGCGCGGCGGCAACATCGACCGCTCACCCGAGATCGGGCGTACCGTCGCGCCCGACGACGCACTCGATGACGGCATGGACGGCGCAGCCGGAGCCGCCGATACCGGCTGCTCGATCGGTCGATCGATCACCATCGGATCGAGCGTCGTCGCGACCGAAATCTTGCGGTGATTCACGCGCAACCCGAGCTGCGCGATGAGCGCACTCTCGATGTTGCGCACCGTCTGCTTGGGCTGCACCTCGTTCGAGGTCAGCACATGAATCTCGTCGATCGCCCCCGCCTCGCTGGGCACGATGCGCACCGAGATGATCCCCGGCAGCGTGGCCAGCAACTCCTCGGCCCGGCGAATCGG
>JALOPS010000216.1 GCA_025453745.1 Gemmatimonadaceae bacterium | reverse complement strand
CAGGAGCTCGTCAAGCGCAACCTCCGCTTCGTCATCTCCGTCGCCAAGAAGTACCAGAACCGCGGCCTGCCCCTCATCGACTTGATCGGCGAAGGCAACGTCGGCCTCCTCACCGCCGCCCGGAAGTTCGATCCCGATCAGGGCGTCAAGTTCATCTCGTACGCCGTCTGGTGGATCCGCCAGGCGATCCTCTCGTCGCTCGCGCGGCAGGGGCGCACCGTGCGCGTGCCGCTCAACCGCACGGCCGATCTCTCCCGCATCATCAAGGCCAGCGAAATCCTCCGGCAGAAGCTCCGCCGTGAGCCGTCGCCCGAAGAGCTCGCACAGGTCACCGGGCTCTCGGTCGATGTGGTGCAGTCGCTCGCCGCACTCAACACCGGCGACGTGCGGCTCGACGCGCCCATGGATCCCGACGGCGATCGCTCCCTGATCGAGCGCTTCGTCGCCGACGAGATGCCCGACACGGAAGAGGAGGCGATGAATCGCTTCCTCACCGATGAGATCGAAAGCGCGCTCAGCACGCTGCCGCCACGCGATGCCAAGGTGCTGCGCCTGTACTTCGGCCTCGAAGGCGGCCGCGAGCACACGCTCGAAGAGATCGGCTCGATGCTCGGTGTCACGCGCGAGCGTGTGCGCCAGCTCCGCGACCGCGCGCTCAAGCGGCTGCGTGAGGGCGACGTCGGACGTGCACTCTCGAGCTTCGCGGCGTAACGCCGCGTCACACCTCGTCACGGACGCACGGCGCGCGGGAGGCATCGGCATCGACCGGTGCCTCCCGCGTCGCGTGTGGCCCACACGCGCCGCCGGTGCAATATTCGTGATCTTGCGCCCGACGCCCGGGCGCCCGACCACCCCCGACGGACCGCATGATCCAGCTCAAGGACGTCTACAAGAGCTTCGGCAGCAAGAAGGTCCTCCAGGGATTCACGCTCGACGTGCGGGAAGGGGAGACGATGGTCATCATCGGCTACTCCGGCACCGGCAAGTCGGTCGCGATCAAGCACATCGTCCGGCTGCTCGAACCCGATGCGGGTGAGGTGTGGGTCGACGGACAGAACGTGAACACCCTCTCACGCGCCGAGCTCTCCGCGCTGCGTGCGAAGGTCGGGTACGTCTTCCAGTTCGCCGCGCTCTTCGACTCGATGTCGATCGGTGACAACGTGGCGATGGGGCTGCGCAAGCAGGGGCAGCTCTCCGACAGCGAGATCCGTCAACGCGTCGTCGAGTCGCTCCGACTGGTCGACCTTCCCGACGTGGAGTCGCGCTTCCCCGCCGAACTCTCCGGCGGCATGCGCAAGCGCGTCGGCATCGCCCGCGCGATTGCGCTGCGCCCCAAGTACATCCTGTACGATGAGCCGACGACCGGCCTGGACCCGGTGACGTCTGCGGTGATCGACGGGCTCATGATCCGCATGCGCGATCAGTTGGGCGTCACCGGTGTCGTCATCACGCACGACATGCGGAGCGCATACGCCGTGGGGACGCGCATCGCCATGCTCTACGACGGCACCGTGCGGCAGGTGGGCTCGGTCGACGAGATCCGGCATTCGCACGATGCCGTGGTGCGGCAGTTCATCGAAGGCAAGGCGACGCTCGACGACGACGACGCGCCACTCCTCTCGGCCGGCCGATGAGCGAACCGACTCCGCGGCGCCGACGCCGACGGCGCGCACGACACCGGAAGCGGGGCGGCCGCCAGTCCGCCGCGACGACGGGCCCGTCGCCCGCTTCGGTCGCGTCCGCAGACGCCGCAGCCGATGCGGCCGCTGCGGCCGCGGCGGTCATCGCCGAGGCGGCCGCCGCCGCGCGACAGGACAAGGCGACGACGCGCGTCCGCGCGCCGCGACTCGAGACCTCCGCTGGTGGCGTCGTCGTGCGTCTCGTCGACGGACGACCGCGCGTGCTCCTCATTCGCGACAGCTACCGCAATTGGGGCTTTCCCAAGGGGCATCTCGAGGATGGCGAGACGGCCGCCGACGCCGCGCTGCGCGAAGTGCGCGAAGAAACCGGCCTGGCCGATGTCGCGATGATCGGTGCGATCGACACGATCGATTGGCATTTCCGCTTTCGCGGACGGCTCGTACACAAGACCTGCCACTTCTTCCTCATGAAGACCCGGCACGGGCGGACGCGACCGCAGCGCGCCGAGGGGATCACGGCGTGTCGATGGGTGGCGCTCGAAGAGGCGGAAGCGGCGATCTCCTATGCCAACGCGCGCGACGTGCTGCGCCAGGCGCGCGAGATGCTCGACGCCGCACCGCTCGAGGGCGCACGCGCGCCGTCGGCTCCCGTCGCGAACGCGACGCCCTGATCGGTGCCGTCGGGCCGTCCGGCATCGGCGCGGTCGACCGCGCGCGCGCGCCCACGTCCTGCAGATGCGTCTGCACCGGCCGGCGACGCGGTCGACCGGCGCCCCGCGCCCGTCATCATCACGCTCGTCCGGCGCGAGCGCGTACGCACCGTGCTCAAGACAGCGTTCCCGCGTCGTCGCGCCACGCTGCTCTCCGCCCGCGTCGCCGAGGATGTCGCGACGTTCCTGCGGACGCAGCTCGTCGATGCGGTGGTGCTCGATCTCTCCGCCGGCGACGAGGCGCTCAAGGCCGCGGAGTTGGCCGCCGACTTCCCTGCACACCCGTTTCTCGGACTCTCCCCCGCGCACGCGGGCGACGCACCGGCGATCGCGCGCGCGGTCCGGGGTGGGCTCGCCGATGTCCTGCTCGACGGGCTCGATGACCTGCTGGTGCGCGATCGCGTGCTGCAATGGGGATTCACGCGTCGCTTCGGTGCCGCGCTCGACGAACCGCCCGATGTGCTCGGACTCGACACGCCGCTCAAGCGCGAGGTCTGGTCGCGCATCGTTGCACATGGCGGGCGTCCGGTGCGGACGGACGCACTCGCGCGCGCGTTGGGCATGTCGCGCGAGCATCTGAGCCGGAGCTTTGCGCGCCCGGAGCGCGCCGCCGCCGGCCGCGAACCGCCGACACTCAAGCGGGTCATCGATCTGGTGCGCCTCATCGCCGCTGCGGAGCTGGCCAAGAACCCGGGCCACGACGTGAAGGATGTCGCGCAGGTGCTCGCCTTCGCGTCCACGTCGCACCTCTCGGTCACCACGCAGCGACTGGTGGGGGTCAAGGCGCCGTCGCTGGCCCGGCTGCGGACGGTGGACCTGCTCGACCGGTTCGCCCGTGGGGGCGGGGCGTAGCGCGCGGGCGTGGGCGTGCCCGCGGTGTGACGCGACGGGGTCCAGCTTGATTCCGGGCGGTGCTTGTGATTGTTTTCACAAGCTCGGACGGAACAGCGGCAGTCCACCGCCGACCCCGTCTGTGAGGCGCCGATTCCGGCGTGATTCGCGGCGCCGCGACCTCTGCGCGCCCGACACGTGGGAGCGCCCCCTCTGAGTGCTCGCTCGACCGTCATCGCGCTCCGGTTCGCCCCCCTCGGGCGGGCTCGCGCCTACCGCTTCCGTCATGGCCACTGCGACTTCGCTCCGCCCCGGTGAGATCAAGGACATCCTGCTTCGCGAGATCGAAGCGGCCGACCTGAGTGCCCTCGACGTCGATGACGTCGGGACCGTGCTCGAAGTGAAGGACGGCATCGCCCGCATCTACGGTCTCGGCCGCGCGATGGCCGGCGAGATGCTCGAGTTCACGTCGGGCGAGACGGGGGAGAAGGTCACGGGCCTCGCGCTCAACCTCGAAGAAGACAACATCGGCGCCGTCATTCTGGGCGACTACCTCACGCTGCGCGAAGGCGACGAAGTGCGCCGCACCGCACGCGTGCTCGAGGTGCCGGTCGGACAGGCGCTCGTCGGCCGCGTGGTCGACCCGCTCGGACGTCCGCTCGACGGGCTCGGCGACATCCACGGATCGAGCACGCGCAAGGTCGAGTCGAACGCGCCCGGCATCATCGTGCGACAGCCGGTGAAGGAGCCGCTGCAGACGGGGATCAAGGCGATCGACTCGATGATTCCGATCGGTCGCGGCCAGCGCGAGCTCATCATCGGCGACCGCCAGACGGGCAAGACGGCGATCGCGATCGACACGATCATCAACCAGAAGGGACAGGGCGTCATCTGCGTCTACGTCGCGATCGGGCAGAAGGCCTCGACGGTCGCCAACGTGGTGCAGCGCCTCAAGGACGCCGGCGCGATGGAGTACACGATCGTCGTGGCCGCCAACGCCTCCGACCCCGCGCCGATGCAGTACATCGCCCCCTACTCGGGGTGCGCGATGGCCGAGTACTTCATGTACGACGAAGGGAAGGCCACGCTGTGCGTGTACGACGACCTCTCCAAGCAGGCCGCTGCGTATCGCCAGCTCTCGCTGGTGCTGCGCCGTCCGCCGGGCCGCGAGGCGTATCCGGGTGACGTGTTCTACCTCCACAGCCGCCTGCTCGAGCGCGCGGCCAAGCTGCGCGAAGACGATGGCGTCGTCGACGGCACGGTGATCAAGAAGGCCGGTGGCTCGCTCACCGCGCTCCCCGTGATCGAAACGCAGGCCGGCGACGTGTCGGCCTATATCCCGACGAACGTCATCTCGATCACCGACGGGCAGATCTTCCTCGAGACGGACCTGTTCAACGCCGGTGTGCGCCCTGCCGTGAACGTCGGCATCTCGGTCTCGCGCGTCGGTGGGTCGGCGCAGACGAAGGCCATGAAGGGCGTTGCCGGTCGCTTGCGTCTCGACCTGGCGCAGTTCCGCGAGCTCGAAGCGTTTGCGGCGTTCGCGTCGGACCTCGACGCGGCGACCAAGCGGCAGCTCGAGCGCGGCGCGCGCACGGTCGAAGTGCTCAAGCAGGGGCAGTACGAGCCGATGTCGGTCGAGCAGCAGGTCATGATCATCTACGCGGTGACCAACGGTTTCATCGACACGGTCCCCACGGGCAAGGTGAAGGCGTGGGAGCGCGGCTTCCACGAGTACATGGCCGCGCAGTTCCCCCAGGTGGGCGACGCGATCCGCTCGAGCAAGGCCCTCTCGAAGGAGACGGAGGCCGATCTCAAGCGCGGCATCGAGCAGTACGCGAAGTCGTTCGCCGCGTAACGCCGCACCGGAGCCGACGTCGGCATGGCCAAGGGACGGGAACTCAAGGGTCGCATCAAGTCCGTCGAGAACACGCGCAAGATCACGCGCACGATGGAGATGGTCGCGACATCGAAAATGAAGCGGGCGACCGATCGCGTCGCCTCGGCGCGTCCGTACGCGCTGGCGCTGGGCGAGGTGCTCTCGCGACTGTACTCTCCGGATCTCGCAGAGCGCTTTCCGCTGCTGCGCCGGCCGGCGAGTCGGTCGAAGATCGCGCTCATTCTGCTCACGTCGAATCGCGGTCTGGCCGGCGCGTTCAACGCGAACCTGGTGAAGGAAGCGCGCGCACGACTCGCCGAGTGGGATGCGGCGGGGGCATCGGTCGAGTTGCACGTGGTGGGGCGCAAGGGGATCGGCGCCTTCCGCTACCTCAATCGGCCGATGGCGGTGCAGCGCACGGACCTCGGGGATCGCCCGTCTGCGGACGATGCGGCGGGGCTCATCGACAGCCTGATGACGCGCTTCTCGAGCGGCGAACTCGACGCGGTGTACATCACGTATGCCAAGTTCCAGTCGGCGCTCTCGACGCCGCCGATGACGGAGCAGGTGCTCCCCGTCGTGCCGCCGTCGGGGCAGGGCGGGCCGAATCGCGACTTCCTCCTCTCGCCCTCGGCCGAGGAGATCTGCGAGTCGCTCCTGCCGGCCTACGTGCGCAATGCGATCTACCGCGCACTCGTGGAGACCGCGGCCGGCGAACAGGGCGCGCGTCGCACGGCGATGAAGAACGCGACCGACAACGCGAGCGAGATCCTCACCGATCTCAAGCGCACGTACAACCGCGCCCGTCAGGCGCAGATCACGCAGGAAATCGCCGAGATCGTCGGCGGCGCCGCGGCGCTGCAGGGTTGAGTTCGATCACAGACGTCAATCATTCATAGGCATAGACGATGGCTACCACTGCCGCTCCCACGACGCCGGGCAAGATCATCCAGGTGATCGGTCCGGTCATCGACGCCGAGTTCGATACCGACGGGCTTCCCGAGCTCTACAACGCGCTCCGCATCGAAGGGACCGCGCCCGATGGCTCGCAGGTGCGCGTCGTCGCCGAAGTGCAGCAGCACATCGGCCGCAACCAGGTGCGCGCGGTCGCCATGTCGAGCACCGACGGCATCACGCGCGGCATGGACGCCGTCGACACGGGTGCGGCGATCTCGGTGCCGGTGGGCGCGCCCGCACTCGGCCGCATCCTGAACGTGCTCGGCGAGCCGGTGGACGACGGGGCGGCGATTCCCGCCACCGCGCAGCGCTGGCCGATTCACCGCAAGCGCCCGGACTTCGTCGCACTCGAGCCCAAGACGCAGGTCTTCGAGACGGGCATCAAGGTCATCGACCTCATCGCGCCCTTCGTGAAGGGTGGCAAGATCGGACTCTTCGGCGGCGCCGGCGTCGGCAAGACGGTCGTCATCCAGGAGCTCATCAACAACGTCGCCAAGGGGCACGGCGGCAAGTCGGTGTTCTGCGGCGTGGGCGAGCGCACGCGCGAGGGGAACGACCTCTACCTCGAGTTCAAGGAAGCGGGGATTCTCGATTCCGTCGCGCTGATCTACGGGCAGATGAACGAGCCGCCGGGCGCGCGCATGCGCGTTGGCCTCGCGGGGCTGACGGTTGCGGAGTACTTCCGCGACGTCGAGCACGCGGACGTGCTGGTGTTCATCGACAACATCTTCCGTTTCACGCAGGCGGGGTCCGAAGTCTCCGCGCTCCTCGGTCGCATGCCGAGCGCGGTGGGCTATCAGCCCACGCTGGCGACGGAGATGGGCGAGTTGCAGGAGCGCATCACCTCGACGCGTGACGGATCGATCACGTCGGTGCAGGCGATCTACGTGCCCGCCGACGACCTGACGGACCCGGCGCCGGCGACGGCGTTTGCGCACCTGGACGCCACGGTCGTGCTCAACCGCAAGATCACGGAGCTGGGCATCTATCCGGCCGTCGACCCGCTCGACTCGACGTCGCGCATTCTCGATCCGCAGTTCGTCGGCGAGCGCCACTACAAGGCGGCGACGGAGACGCAGCGGATCCTGCAGCGCTACAAGGAACTGCAGGACATCATCGCGATCCTGGGCATGGACGAGC
>JALOPS010000520.1 GCA_025453745.1 Gemmatimonadaceae bacterium | reverse complement strand
CTCCTGCTCTTCGATGCGTCCGGTCAACCGCTGCGGCAACTCTTCCGCCGTGGCCGCGGGCCGCTCGAGGTGGTGTTTGGCACGCGCGTAGTACGCGGACGAGGCGATACGATGCTCCTCGTTGATCCGATCAATCAACGGCTCTCCTGGATCTCTGCCGACAAGGGCGTCGTTCGGCAGCGGCCGATCACGACGCAGCAGGCGAGACGATTCGGCAGCGTGGCAGGTGAACTCAACGACGGATTCGTCGTCCTGCATCGGGCCCTCGGGCAGATCGACGATGCCTCCAACGTGCGGCTCGAGGAGGGCGCTCCGCATCGAAGCTGGACCGGGGTTCAGATTGCGGGACCGGACGAACGTGTCGTGTATCGCGACTCTGTTCCAGGGCACGAGACCGTCCGGCGGCGCACAGCCACCATTGATGGCGAGCGTGTGCTCACGGACCACGTACGATTGACGTCCCATGCGATCGTTGTCACGTGGGATTCTCTGCTCGTCACGGGAAACACGTCTGAGTACCGGTTGGCGCTGACCAATCCGCGAGGAGAGCTGGTGGGCGAGATCTCAGCGCCGCGAGTGCGGCGCTGACCCAGCGTCGCCAGGAACTCGCCATACTGCAGGAGATCGTGACCGAGGCACGGTCCCCCGGCGTCCCACCACTGGAGAAACAACTGGAGGGAGCGGTGTATGCCGACTCTCTCCCCGTCATCGAAGACGTGCACACGTCCGGGGCCCCGCTCCGGCTCGGTCGACCGATCGCGTTTGGTGCCGACCGCGTCCTGCTGAGGCGTGAGAACGAAGACGGACTCGTCTCGCTCGCGACGCATCGGTTGCGCGTGAGCACGAACTGATTCGCGCGCGACCTCGAGCGTTCCGACTCAGCCCCCGCCACTCCCGCGACGCGCCCCACCGCGCAGTCGGCTCACGCCCGCGCTGTCCCGCGGCACACCGCCTTCCATCATGCCACCCGCGAATCGAGACGCGCGCGCACCCAACGCAACGTGGACGGGATCGCACTGTTCATGTCGGTGCCGACTGGCAGCACTTCGCGATGAAAGCGCGTCTGGTCGCCGTCGCGCGTGTCCGACACGACGGTGAGCAGTTGCACGCTGTCGTTGCGCACGAAGAGCGTGCTGCTCACCACCACGTCCGCACGCAGCGCAAAGCCGGCCGACGTGGGGTGCATTCCCTCGCTGCCGATGATGCGCGCGACCTGATCGGCTGGCAGCACTTCAAGGCGACCACGCACGCCGCGCACCGCACGCTCCAGACCATCGGTGAGCGACGCAACGAGTGCGGCGTTCGCGGAGTCGCGCGTGCGATCCATGACCGGGGCAATCGCGATGCGACGGCGACCGTCCTGCGGTGGTGGCAGGCGGGGCGCGACAAACTCGGGGGGCGGCATGAAGCCGCGTGACACACGTCGTGCGGAATCGCGCGCCGCACGCAGCCGTGCGGAGTCGGCCGCGGTCGCCGCCACCGCAGCGGGCGCGCTGCCCGCCGCCGATGGACTCGTTGACGCGGCCGCGTTGGCCGCGTTCGCCGCACCAAGCGAACTCGCCAGCGCTCGCAGTTCCATCTGTCGCGGCTGCGTGGCAAGCGCTTCCTCCATGCGCGCGATCGCGCGTGCCATCGAGTCGGCGAAGAGACGCGACACGGCGGCGATCAAGGAGTCGCGATCAAGCGCGCTCGACTCGGCGGGCGCAAGCACGAGCGGCAACGTCACGCCCTCGGGTACATCCTGTCCCACGGGGACCGGACGATACACCACGACCGTTTCCGCAACGGCCGCGACCGAATCCCCGCCCCGCGCGCTCGACGATGGCGCGTTGCGTCGCGACATCGCGAACACCGCCGTCGCCGCCACGAACAGCACCGCCGCCGCGAGCAGACTGCGTCGCGTGCGCACGAGCGATGCGGCCGCGACCGCGCCACTCAACTCCTGCTCGGCCTGGTCCAGTGCACGCAACGCCTCGGCCGCAGTGGCCGGACGCTTGTCCGCGTCCTTCTCGAGGCAGTGCATGATCAGTGCCGACAGTGGTGCTGGCACTTCGGCGCGCGTGATGTGCGGCGGCGTGGGCCGCACGGTGAGCTGCGCGGCGAGCGTCGCCTGTGGCGACTTGCCCGAGAACGGCGAGCGCCCGGTGAGCAACTCGTACGCGAGCAGTCCCACGCCGTACAGATCGACACGATGATCGGCGTCGGGGTCGGCCGCGAGCTGTTCGGGCGCCATGTACGCCGGCGTGCCGATGGCCATGCCGCTCGTGGTGTGGCCCGCGAGGGGGATCGCCGCGCTGAGCGCCTTCGCCACACCAAAGTCGGTGACGACGGCGTGCGCCCCGCTCATGAGAATGTTGCCGGGCTTGATGTCGCGGTGCACGACGCCGCGCGAATGCGCGTAGGCGAGCGCGTCGAGCACATCACGCACGATGCCGATCACCTCGCGCACCGGCAGCCGTTCGCGTCGATCGAGGGTGGCGCGCAGCGACTCGCCTTCGATGAACGGCATCGTGAACCAGAGCAGACCATCGCGTTCGCCGGCCGTGAGCAGCGGCACCACGAGCGGGTGCTGCAACTGCGCGGCGAGCTGGATCTCGCGGCGGAAGCGTTCGATGTTCACGCCGGCCGCGAGGTCCGGCGGCAGGACTTTCACCACGACCCGTCGACCGAGCGCCTGCTCGGTGGCCACGAACACGCGCGACATGCCACCGCCGCCGAGTTCACGCTCGACGGAGTAATCGGGGCCCAGGGCCTCGCGGAGT
>JALOPS010000215.1 GCA_025453745.1 Gemmatimonadaceae bacterium | reverse complement strand
CGCGACGGAGGTGGAGAGCGCCACACCGGCGGCACACCACGCAAATGAACGACGGGACATGACAGCGACTCCTCTCGAACGATGCATGCGCGGTAGTTCCGCACATCCCGTACCCGCGCGCGCCCGGGTGGTGCCGTCCGGGCGGGACAGCATGCAGCGGCGGCGTTAATGTCTGCCGATCGCGCACGGGGCCGTACGCCCGGCGCCCGCACCGGCACCACCACCAGCCTCAGCATCTGCACGCCATGTTCGAACGCACCGGATGGTATTCACCAGCACTTGGACGCCACATGGAGGTGCGCGTGCATGGCTGGGGGGGCGCGCGACTGATCGTCTTCCCCACGACGATGGGCAGCGTGCACGAGTGGGCCGATCGCGGCATGCTGCACGCCATCGCCGAGCCCCTCGGTCGCGGGTGGTTGCAGGTCTTCGCGGTATCGAGCGCGGACGACCAGAGCTGGTACGCCCGCCATCGCCACCCGCACGAGCGCGCGCGTGGCCAGGAGCGATACGAACGCTACATCGTCGATGAGCTGGTGCCGTTCACCCAGTGGCGAAATCGCAATCCGTTCTGCATCACCGCCGGCGCCAGCTTCGGGGCGTATCACGCGGTGACGCTCGCGTTGCGGCACCCGCACCTCTTTCACCGTGCCATCGGGATGAGCGGGCTGTACGACATCACGCGCTCCACCGGCGGCTGGCAGGATGACCTCGTCTACCGTCACAACCCGTGCGCGTTCATTCCCAACGAACACGACTGGGGACGCCTCGACGCCCTGCGCCGGCTGGACCTGATCCTCGCGATCGGTCGCGACGACGGACTGCGCGACTCCAACGAGCGCCTCTCGGGCGCGCTCTGGAGCAAGGGGATCGGCAACGCGCTGCGTGTGTGGGACGGCTTCGCGCACGACTGGCCCGTCTGGCAACGCATGCTGCCGATGTATGTGAGCGGCCATGACTGACGCGTCGCCGATGCCACCCACCGGGTTGACCGGCGACCTCGACCCGGCGCTGCTGCGCTCGCACGGCGCGCAGGTGCTCGAATGGCTCGCCACGTATCTCACACCGGGACCGGGCGGCGCGGAGCGCTATCCCGTGCTCGCGCAGGTGTCGCCGGGCGCGATACGCGCCGCATTGCCCGCGGCGCCACCCGCGCACGGCGAGTCGCTCGACGCGATTCTCGCGGATGTCGAGCGGCTGCTCATTCCCGGCACCACGCACTGGAATCACCCGGGCTTCTTCGCGTATTTCGCGATCTCGAGCTCCGTGCCGGGCATCCTCGGTGAACTGCTCGCCGCCGGCCTCGATACCAACCAGATGCTCTGGCGCACGGCGCCGGCCGCGACGGAGCTCGAGGAGGTCACGCTCGACTGGTTGCGCCAGCTCGTGGGGCTGCGCACCAAGTGGTTCGGGCAGATCGTCGATACCGCGAGCGTCGCGGTGATGCATGCGCTCGCGTGCGCGCGCGAAGCGGCAGGCTTCGAGGTGCGCGAACGCGGGCTCGCGGGGCGTGCCGATGTGCCCGTGCTCCGGGTGTACTGCTCGGAGCTGACGCACTCGTCGGTCGACAAGGCGATGATCACGCTTGGGCTCGGACGAGTGAATCTCGTGAAGATCCCGGTGGATGCCGCGTTTCGCGTGCGCGTGGATGCGATGCGCAGCGCGATCGCCGCCGACCGTGCGGCGGGGATGCGTCCGATCGCGATTGTCGGTACGGTGGGCACGACGAGCACCACGAGCGTGGATTCCATTCCGGCGCTCGCCGATCTGGCGGCGGAGAGCGGGTGCTGGCTGCACGTCGATGCGGCGTATGGCGGCAGTGCGGCCGTCGTGCCGGAGTTGCGCTACCTGCTCGACGGCACCGATCGCGCCGACTCGCTGGTGATCAATCCGCACAAGTGGCTGTTCACGCCGGTCGACTGCACGGCGTTTTACGTGAAGGATCGCGCGCTGCTCAAGCGGGCGTTCTCGCTCGTCGCCGACTATCTGGTGACGCCCGAGCAGGAGATCGCGACCAACTACATGGACTATGGCGTGCAGTTGGGGCGTCGCAATCGGGCGCTCAAGCTGTGGATGGTGTTGCGTGCCTTTGGGGCGGACGGGCTCGCCGAGCGGATTCGTGCGCACTGCGATCTCGCGCGGGACTTCGCCGGGATGGTGCACTACGCGGGCGATTGGGAGCTGTGCGCGCCGGTGCCATTGGCACTGGTGTGCTTCCGCTTTGCGCCCGACGGCGTGGACGACGCGACGCGGGATCGGTGGAATCTCGCGATCATGGCGCGCGTGAATGCGGAGGGGCGGAGCTACCTTTCGCATACGGTGCTCGATGGGCGTGTGGTGCTGCGGCTGGCCGTGGGGAACATCCGTACCGAGCGGCGTCATGTGGAGCAGTGCTGGGCCTCGTTGCGTGACGCGGCGCGGGCGGTGGCGGCGGCGGCGGAGTAGGGCGTGCGGTGTGGTGAGTGGATGTGGTGTGTTGCGTGACTGTCGTGTGTTGAGCGGCTGTCGTGTGTTGAGCGGAGCGCGTGCGCAGCACGCGCGCAGTCGAAACACCGCCGGACGCGCGAAGCGCGTTCCGGGCAGCGGTCGCGGCGCAAGAACCGCCGCGAATGGCGCTTCCCTCGACTCGCCGCTGCGCGGCTCGCTCGGGATGACAGCGCCATCGCGCGGCCCTTCGAGTCGCGGCTCTGCCGCTCCCTCAGGGAACGACGAACGGCGGCGCCACTCCCTCAGGGAACGACGAACGGCTCCGCCGCTCCCTCACGGCACGACGGACCGCCGCGCCTCCGCCTCTCGCCTGGCGCGTCGCAGCGCCCGCGCCTCACGCACACGCCGCTGCACAATCAGCCCCGCCAACAGCACCCCAAGCACCAGCACCGCGCCCACCACCATCTCGTACTGCTTGAGCCGCCCGTACACCGCCTCCGCCGTCGCGCCAAAGGCATGGCCGATCCCCACGAACACCACCGTCCACACCAACGAGCCGATCAGGCTCGCCACCAGATACACCGGCACCGACACCCGCGCCGCCCCACACGCGATCGGCAGCAGAAAGCGCGCCCCGAACGCGAAGCGCACGATGAGGCTCGATCGCCACGGATTCACCCGCACCGTGCGCAACGCCACCGTGCCCGGCGCGCGCAGCGAGGGAAATCGCCGACGCAGCGGCTCCCACCGCCACCGGCCGAGCGCATACAGCGCCGCCGTCCCCACCCACCCGCCGATCGTGATCGCCACGATCACCACCGCCACACGCAGCTCCCCGTCCGCCGCCGCGAGGCCGCCGAGCAGCGGCGCCCGCTCCGAGACGAACAACGCCGACGCACCGAGAGCCACATAGCTCCACAATGCGTCGGCGAGCCACATCGTCCGACGGTCCGTTCAGCGCGTACGACGCGCGATCAGTCGCCCGCCACCGCGCCCGGCACCACCGGGAACTCTGCCGTCTTGGGCGCCCGCATCCCCACCTTCGACGCAAACCAGTGCCGCAGCTCGTCGAGGATCTCGTAGAACGTCGGAATCGCGAGCAGCGTCAGCACCGTCGAGGTGATCACGCCACCGACCACCGCGATCCCCAACGGCGCGCGGAACCCGGCCCCCTCGCCGCGCCCGAGTGCGATCGGAATCATCCCGGCGACGAGTGCGAACGTGGTCATGAGAATCGGCCGCAACCGGATCGCACCCGCCTGGATCAGCGCCTCACGCAGCGGCACGCCATCCTTCTCGCGCGCCCACTTGGCGAAGTCCACGAGCAGGATCGCGTTCTTGGCGACGATGCCCATGAGCATCAGCACGCCGATGAGCGACATCAGATTGATCGTGCTGCCCGTCAGCGACAGCGCCCCCATCACGCCGATGAGCGACAGCGGCAGCGACAGCATGATCGCCAGCGGATCGAGGAACGAGCCGAACTGCAGCACGAGGATCAGATACATGAGCAGCACGGCGACGCCCATCGCCGCAAGCATCGAGGAGAAGACCACGTTCTGGCTCTCGACCTCGCCACCCTGGGTGACGCGCACGCCGGGCGGCAGCGGAATGCTCGCCGTCGCTTCCGTGATGCCGGCAATCACCTCGCTGAGCGGACGACCCGAGGCATTGGCCTGCACCACCACCACGTTGTCGCGATTGAGGTGCGAAATGATCGCGGGGCCCAACGATGGCGTGACCTTCGCCACCTGACCGAGCGGCACCGTGGCCGACTCGCCACCACCACCGCCTCCGCCGACGGCGATCGGCAACTGCTCCAGATCGGCGGCGCGCGAGCGCTGCGCATCGGCGAGGCGCACGACGACCTTGCGCGTCTCACCCGCCGGATCGACCCAGTCACCTACCTCGATCCCCGCGAACGCCGGGCGCAGCGCCTGCGCCACCGAGCCCACCGTGAGCCCGAGCGACCCGGCGAGCCCGCGATTCATCTCGATGTTGAGCTCAGGCTTCTGTCCCTTCGTCGACAGCCCCACGTCCACGGCCCCCGGCACCTGCCGCACGGCCGCGACATAGCGCTCGGCCGTCGCCTGCAACGCCACCGGATCGGTGCCGCGCAACTGCAACTGGATCTGCTTCTCGTTGCCACCAAACGTGTTCGTGAACACCGACACCGTCGCCCCGCCGATCGTCGGCACCTGGCCACGCAGCAGCTTCGAGAGCGAGTCCGCCGAGCGGGTCCGCTCGTTCTTCTTGGTGAGCTTCACGTAGATGCTCGCGGCATCCACCGCGCCCGACGCACCGCCAACGGTCGTCAACGTGTAGCGCACCTCGGGATACTGCCGCGCGATCGCGGCCGCCTCGATCGCCTTGAGGCGCGTGTAGTCGAGGTTCGACCCGGGCGGCGTCTCCACGGTCAGCAGCAACTCGGAGTTGTCGTCGGCCGGGAAGAAGGCAAAGCCCACCAGCCCGATCGCGGGCATCGCCAGGGCGAACACGAACGTGGCCACGGAGAGCGCCACGACGATCATGCGATGATCGAGCGCCCAACCGATGACGCCCTTGTAGCCCACGGCCATCCGGTTGAACCAGTTGTTGAACCGATCGAGCGCCTTCGTGATGAACGACTTCTTGTCTTCCGGCACGTGCGGATCGGGCCAGTAGGCCGAGAGCATCGGGTCGAGCGAGAACGACACGAAGAGCGACACCGCGACGGAACAGGCGATCGTGAGGGCAAATGGCTTGAACCACTGCCCCGCTTCGTTGGCGATGAAGGCGATCGGCGTGAAGACGCAGATGATCGCGAACGTCGTCGCCGCGACGGCGAGGCCGATCTCGTCGGTCCCCTCGCGCGCGGCGGTCATGTGGTCCTTCCCCATCTCGACGTGGCGCACGATGTTCTCGCGCACCACGATCGCGTCGTCGATGAGGATACCGATCGCCAGCGAAAGCCCGAGCAGCGACATCGTGTTGAGCGTGAAGCCGAAGGCCCACACCGCCACGAAGCTCGCCATCACCGAGACCGGCAGCGCCAGGCCGGTGATCACCGTCGACCGCCACGAATTGAGGAAGATGAAGACCACGAGCACGGTGAGCAGCGCGCCTTCGAAGAGCGTCTCCTCCACGCCGCGCACCGAATCGGTCACGCGCTGTCCGGCATCCTTCACGATCTCGAGCTTCACCCCTGCCGGCAGCCGCTCCTGCACGCGCGTGACCGCAGCCTTCACGCGATCGGCCACATCGGTGGTCGAGAAGCCCTGCGACTTCGTGATGTCGAGCGCGACGGCCTCGCGATCGTTGTAGAGCGCGAGCGTGCGCTGCTCCTCCGTGCCGTCGAGCGCGTCGGCCACGTCGCCCAGCCGGACGATGCGCCCGCCCTTCTCCGCCACGACGACCTGCAGGAAGTCCTGCGGCGTCTGCACACGTCCCTTGAGACGGATCGTGCGCTCGTCGAGCGAGCCTTCGAGCCGCCCGACGGGCACCGCGAGATTCTGCGTCTGGAGTGCGGCGACGACCTGCGGCACCGAGATCCCCGCCGCCTGCATCGCCTGCGGCTTGAGCCGCACCGAGAGCTCACGCTTCACCGCACCGGAGACCTGCACGTTGGCGACACCCGCCAGCGACCGCAGTTCACGCGTGATGCCCGGATCGGCGAGCAACGTGAGCTGCGGCGGCGAAAGCACCTCGCTCGAGAGCGCCAGCGTGACGATCGGCAGATCCGTCGGATTGAACCGCGTCAGGAGCGGCTCTTCCATCTCCTGCGGCAGATCGGGGCGCTTTGCCGAGATCGCGTCGCGAATGTCCTGCGACGCCTGCTGCAGATCCTTGGTGAAGAGGAACTGCGTGATGATCTGGGCAAACCCGTCGCGCGCCTCGCCGGTGACACGATCGACGCCGGCAATCCCCTGGATCGCCTCCTCGATGGGTTCGAGGATCTCCCGCTCCACCTGATCGGGCGACGCGCCAGGGTAGACGATCGTCGTGAGCACGACGGGCGGATTGACCTCCGGAAACTCGTCGGTCTTGAGCTGCACGAGTGCGAACAGCCCCGCGACGACGAGCACCAGCATCGAGACGATGGTGACGAGCGGGCGCTTGATCGCGAAATCACTGATGAACATCGAACCGTCCT
Source organism: Gemmatimonadaceae bacterium (assembly GCA_025453745.1). GTDB lineage: Bacteria > Gemmatimonadota > Gemmatimonadetes > Gemmatimonadales > Gemmatimonadaceae > JALOPS01. The sequence goes on along the minus strand of JALOPS010000215.1, from coordinate 9,308 downwards.
CGACGGGAAGGGAGCGCTACTTGAGGGCAGTGCCACGTGCCGGCACGGCCTGCGTGCCCGGCGCCTTCTGATCACTGGGGGTGCTGACCTTCACGGGCGTGCCCACGGAGATGCCACGCGCGGCGCCCAGGAGAATCGTGTCACCGACGGCAACGTCGCCGGTGATCTCGACCGTCTCGGTCGACGCGTCGCGCAAGCCGAGCGTGACGTTGACCCGATCCACGCTCCCCGTACGCAAGCGCATGACGAATGCCTGCGGACCGCGCTGATCGACCGCCGTCTCGGGCAGCATCATCGCGACGCGGCGCTCGCTGGCCACGCGCCCTTCGGCAAAGAGCCCGCCGACGAGCGTGCTCCCCGCATTCGGAATGGACGCGAGAATCTCGACCTGCCGGGTCTGCGCGTCGGCCACGGGACTGATGCGCGTGATGCGCCCGGTGAAGTCCTTGCCCGGATAGCCATTCACGCGAAAGAGCACCGGGCTGCCCATGCGCACCGCACTCACCTGCGACCACGCCCGCGAACGGTGCACGGACGCTTGCACTGCCGAGCTGCTTGTCGGCGGAGGTCGCGCGCGCTTGCGCGTCGGCCAGCTGCGATCGCGCAGCCAGGTCGGCGCGCTCCGCGGCTTCCACCTCACGCTCGGCGATCGCACCGGCGGAGAAAAGCGACTTGGCGCGCTGCAGCTCGCGTTCGGCCTGATCGGCCGCCGTCTTCGCCGCCGTGACCCCCGAGCGCGCCGACAGCGCCGCATCACGTAGCGCCGCCGCATCGATACGCGCGAGCACGGTGCCCGCGCTCACGCGCGTGCCCGCCTCGACAAAGGTCTGCAGCACCGCACCGGGTACCTCCGCACGAATGCGCGCTTCCTTCTCCGCGCTGAGCGTGCCGGAGAGCGAGGGCCCGCTGCGGATCGTGTCCTGCGCAACGACCGTCACGTTTTCCGGTCCGATCGTCACCTGCGTCTTCGGTGGCGGCGTGGCCGCCGCGGCGTCCGCGGTCTGCTTCTCGCCACCGCATGCACTCGCGAGCACCAGCGTCGCGAGGGTGGCGCACCGCATCGCGCGCCGCTGGATATGGGTCTGCCCCTTCACGGAATCGGTCCTCATCAGTCAGCTCAATCCAGCTCGGGCTGGCCCGGCTGGCCGCCCGTCGTTGATGTCACTGCCGTTCCCCCTGCACCGGCGCGCTGTCCACCCCCGGCGCCACCGGTCCCACCACCAAAGCTGCCGCCACCCTGCGCGGCGCCCGCGTCGCCGGCATTCGCGCCAGCCGCTCCGGCAGACGCGCCATTCACCGCACCCAACGGCAGGTCCCTGAGCAAGGCGAGCTTCATGCGCGCGACCGCGACATTGCGTGCAGACGTCGCGCGATTGGCCCGCGCCTGCTGCAACTGCACGCGCGAATCCGCGAGCTCGAGCGGCGTCGAGATCCCTTCCTTGAAGCGCACCTCGGCGATCTGGTAGCCGCGCGTGGCCTGCTCCGCCGTGCCGACGGACGCGGCCCACGCCGCTTCGGCCTGCTCGAGCTCCGCGATGGCCAGGCGGTTCTCGAGTGCCGCGGCATCTTCGGTCTGGTTGAGCCGCTCGCGCGCTTCGATGAGCCCGGCTTCGGCGCTGCGGATCTGGCCCGTGATGCGGCCACCGGTGAAGATCGGGAACTGGATTCCCAGGCTCACCGACGATTGTGCGAAGAAGTCGCCGATCGATCGTGGAAAGAACCCGCCGTACGCGTTGAAGAGCTCGCGCTGGGGATACGCCGACCGCTGATAGTTGCCCGTCAACGCCAGACTCGGCCACCGCTGCCCGCGTTGCGCGCGCAGCAGCGCTTCCTGCGCACGCACATTGAGCGACGCCTGGCGCACCGCCGCCCGCGAGCGGACCACCGTGTCGGCGCCTGCAACGAGCGAATCGACATGCCGCGCAACCGCCGCGTCGGCGTCGAGGAGCGCATCGGCGTCGACGACGAGCGCCGTGGGTGTCAGCGAGATCGGCTGATTGGCCGCCGCCGAGCGTACGGCCGGCACCGCCTGTTCCACATCGGTCGTCAAGGCGAGCGGCGCATCGAGCGGCAGCCGCAAGAGCTGCCGGAGTCGCACGGCGGCGACGTCGCGCTGCGTGCGCGCGCTCAAGTACTGCGGGCGCTGATTGTCGCGCGCGACGCGGGCCTGGATGAGTGAGAACTCCGACGCCGTCCCGACCTGTCGCGTGAGCGACACCTGACGGAAGGTCCGCTCCGTCTGCACGTACGTCGACTCGGCGATCGTGAGCAGCTTGTCGGCGAGCACCGCGTCGTAGTACGCCTGCGTCACGTCGAGCGCGAGCTGCGCCTTCGCACTCGTGACGCCGAGGTCCGCGGCGGTGCGCGAGGCAATGGCCGCGTTGCGATTGGCGCGAAGCTGCCCGCCGGCAAAGAGTGTCTGCGAGCCGGTGAGCCCGAGAATCATCGTGTTGGGCGACGCGAAGACCAGGCCGATTGGGCCAAGGCCACCCGCACCGCCTCCACCGTCGTCACCCGATGTGGTATCCGGAGGCCCGGGAAAACGGCGCGTGAGCCCATCGAACGTATTGGCCAATAGCCGCTGGTACGACACCGAGCCGCTGAGCTGCGGCAGGAACTGCGAGCGCGCCTGGTCCTCCTGCCCGCGCGCGCGCAGCAACCCCGCGCGCGCGAGTTCGACCGACGGGGCGCGACGCGCGGCAAGCTGCAGCGCGTCCTCGAGCGAGAGGGCGCGTGGCGCCTCGGCCGCCGGCTGTGCGGCCAGCGGCGCGGTCCATACGGCGGCGACCAGCAGCATCGCGGCGCGCCGGAACGACATCGACAACATGGTCAGATCCTTACGAGGCCAGGCGCAGCGCGTCGCCCGACGCGCCCGCTTCGGCCGTGGAGGAAGAGAAGTACTCCTCGCGCAGCCCGATTCCCTGCGCGAACAGCCGGACGTAGGCGGCGATCGACTCCTCGGCCGTGCCGGCGAACATCGTCGGCATCAGGTCGCGCCAGAGCGCGTCGGTGAAGAGCGTGGCCGGGAGCATCACGCACGCGTGCGGTGTGTCCTGGGCCCGACGGACGGACGCCGGGAGCAGAAAGCCGTGCTCACGCAACCGCTCGACGTATGCGTGCAAATGCGCCGATGAGTAGGTCGACGAGTCGCACGTGGTCTTGATGGCGTCGGGATGCTCGGCCTGTTCGGCGAGCGTGCGCCGGATGAAGGTGCGCCACTTCGAGATCTCCTCGTGCTGATGGCGCACCCACGCGGTGAGCTCGGCGATCGGGTCAACCGGCGGGTCGGGGAGGGAGGGCGGCTCCTGCATGGCGCCCCACTCGCGCACGACCAGATCGAGCAACGCCTCCTTCGAGCCGAAGTGGCGAAAGAGCGTGATCTCGTTGACGCCGGCCTCCTCCGCGATGCGACGCGTGGTCGCGCCTCGAGAGCCCGAGAGCGCGTAGCAGCGCGCGGCGGCTTCGATGATGCGGGTGCGGGGATCGGTCATTTCAGGAGTGTATGCAAGCATATACTTACAGGCAAGTAGTTACTTGCACTCGGCCGAACGGACACGCCCAAGCGAGAGTTTCACGCTGGTGTCGATCCGTTGCATGGCGGGCCCGCGCACCCGAGGCTCGTGACGGCGGTCGCCCGTCCACCGTGAAATACCGAATATATACCGAAAGGCACCCGTCGCCAGAGCGCTCGCCACCTCGGCAGCACCTCGCCGCGCTCCGCCGCCGCGGCCCTCGACCCGCTCGCGTCCAGATCGGCACCGCAGGGACGTACGTCGGCGGCGCCTCCATCCGGCCACGCGCGTTGCGCCTCGCCGGAAGCGCCTTCACCAACTCTCTGCGCAAAGAAGGGCTCGACGCCGTCATCGCCCACGGGGCGCGCGGCGGACACCAACATGTGCATCCCCATGCAGCATCTCGCCTCCAGGAGCGACGGCACGGCGTCGACTGTCTCGCGCATGCCGTGCACTGGAACGTGAACGTCATCGACATGCGCAGCGCCGCGCCTGGCGACGGCGCGGAGTACCAGTCGCGCTGGGCGACGATCACCCGTCACATGCAGACGCAGTGACGTCGTTGCCCGCACGCTGACGCGCCTGACGTCTTGCGATGAGCGGCATGCACAGTTGGTGTGGCGCGCGCGCGTGAATACGACGTCGGGCTCCGCTAGCGTTCCGCGAATCATGCCGTTCGCACGCCCTCGATTCCGTCACTCCGCATGAGCGCACCGGTCCCCGCCATCATGCGCGCCTGCGTCATCACCGCTCCGGGCGGCCCCGAGGTACTCGCCCTTCGCGACGTGCCGCGTCCACGGCTCGGGCCCGACGGCGTCGTCGTGCGCGTGCGAGCGAGCGCGCTCAATCGTGCGGATCTCCTGCAACGCATGGGGCGCTATCCGGCACCTCCCGGCGCCCCGACGGACATCCCGGGGCTCGAGTTTGCCGGAGAGATCGCCGAGGTGGGGGCGCACGTCGTGGGCTGGGAGCCGGGGGACCGTGTCTTCGGCATCGTTGGCGGTGGTGCTCACGCGGACTACGTCGCGGTACATGCCGGATCGCTGGCACCCGTTCCGGATGGCATGCCGTGGCCGATCGCCGGCGCCACACCGGAGGCCTTCATCACCGCGCACGACGCGCTGGTCACGCAAGGCGGGCTCGCGCGCGGCGAACGCGTCCTGATTCACGCGATCGGCAGCGGGGTGGGGCTCGCCGCGACGCAGCTCGCGCGGATGTTGGGGGCGGAGGTGTTCGGCACGGCGCGATCGGCCGCCAAGCTCGACGCGGCTCGCGCGCACGGCATGCACGAGGGCGTCGTCCCCATGGATGGCGCGCGCGGGATCGCCGAGGCGGTGCTGGCGTGGAGCAATGAGCACGGGGTCGACGTGGTGCTCGACCTCGTCGGCGGCGCGTACGTGGCGGAGTCGTTACGATGCGTGGCCGCGCGTGGTCGGTATCTCCTCGTCGGACTGGTCGCCGGCACGTCCACGACGATCGATCTGTCGCGGCTGTTGCGACACCGCATTCACCTGATGGGCACGGTACTGCGCGCGCGGTCGAGCGAGGAGAAGGCGGAGGCGACGGCGGCCTTCGTGCGCGACGTGCTGCCCGGGCTCGCCACGGGTGCCCTCTCGCCGGTGCTCGTCGCCGTCGTGCCGCTCGAGCGGATCGCCGAGGGACATGCGCGGCTCGAGGAGAACGCAACGATCGGCAAGATCGCGGTGACGATGGACTGAGCCGCCCGCTCGGCGTGCGCCGTACGCGGCGCTATCGCCGAGCGGGGACGCGACGATATTCCGGATCTGTTCGGACCGCCCCCACGGCCCGACGCAAGGATTTCCCGTCTGGTCCCGCCGCGGCAGCACGTCGGCCGCGCGGCGGCGGCTTGCGCGTCACCCCATCACCATCGGCGTGTCGTCCACCGAACCAGAGATCTCGGGAGGGGGCCCCGTTGCCGCGCTGCCTGCGGTCACGGGCGTCGGCAGCGTGCTCGGCGGCCACTACCGGCTCGACGAGGTCGCCGGCCGTGGTGGCATGGCCACCGTGTATCGCGCGCACGACCTGCAGCACCATCGCTCCGTGGCGGTCAAGGTGCTCGATGCCACGCGCCTCTCGACCGTCGACGCGGCCCGCTTTCAGGGGGAGATCGACGTCCTCGCGCGGTTGCAGCACCCGCATGTGCTGCCGCTGCTCGACTCCGGCACCATCGATGGCGCGCGGTACCTCGTCACGCCGTTCATCGCGGGGGAGTCGCTCGCACGCCGGCTCGCGCGCGAACAACGCCTGCCGCTCGATGAAGCTGTCCGGCTGACGCGACAGGTGGCGAGTGCGCTCACGCATGCGCACTCGATCGGCGTGGTGCATCGCGACATCACGCCGGGCAACATCCTGCTCTCGAACGGTCTTGCAGTCGTCGCCGATTTCGGCATCGCGCGGCTCGCCGAGCCGGTGGCCGGCGCGGTCACCGAGACCGGATTCACGATCGGGACGCCGGCGTACATGAGTCCCGAGCAGGCGAGTGGCGATGGGCCGCTCGATGCGCGCAGCGACGTGTACGCGCTCGGCTGCGTGCTGTACGCGATGCTCACCGGCAAGCCGCCGTTCGCGGAGTATCCGGTGCAGCAGTCGCTGACCAAGCGCATGCTCGAGCTGCCGCCGCGCCCGAGTGCCCAGCGTCCCGACGTGCCGATGGTGCTCGACGCGGTCTTGCTGACGGCGCTGGCGCCGCTGCCGGAGCATCGCTGGCAGTCCGCGCAGGCGTTCGACACGGCGCTTGCGGGTGTGGAAGTGGAGCTCGCGTCGGCAAGCCGACCGCACACGAAGACGGTGACGCGCGTGACGCCGGTGCGGCCGTCGTCGCGCCGTCGATGGATTGCCGCGGGTCTCGGTGTGGCGGCGCTTGGTGCGATCGGCGCGTGGCTGCTGACGCGCACGCCACGTGTGGATGCCTCGACAATCGCCGTGGTCGTGCCGCCGGGGGATACGCTCGCGCCGGTGCTGCGCGACGTGGTCTCGCGGTGGAGCGACGTGAGCGTGCAGTCGGTGAATGCCCCGGGCGATGCGCTGTCGACCGTCGCGGGCGCGCGGGCCCTCGCGCGGTCGGCCGGTGCGGGGCGCCTCGTGTGGGGGACATTCACGCGTCTCGATGGTGCGCCGGCCGTTCGCCTGCATGCGGTCGACGGCGCGGCGGGTGATGGGACGCGCGCGATTGCGAGCACCGTGCGTGTGGATGCCGTCGGTGGCGCTGCGGCGGCGGTGAAGCTGGCGCTCGATTCGGTGATGGGCGTGGCGGTCGGGAGCGAGGCGGCGCCGAGCACGTCGCTCGCCGCGCAGCGCGCGTATGCGGAGGGCATGGGGGCGTTCCGCCGCTGGTCGATGGATACGGCGGTGGCGACGTTGCGGCGCGTCGTGGCGATGGACTCGTTGCATGCGCCCGCGCAGTTGGCGTTGGCGCAGGCGTTCGTATGGCTGGGCGATTCGACGCGGGCCGATGCGCGCGATGCGGCCGAGCGGTTGGCGATCGTGGCGCCGCGGCTGTCGGGGCGCGCGCAGGCCGCAGCGTTGGCGATCGTGGCGATGGGACGCGGGGAATTGCCGCAGGCGTGCGGGCAGTATCGTGAGCTGGTGCGTGGCGATTCGACGGATGCGAGCGCGTGGCTGGGGTTGGGGTTGTGTCAGCAGCGGGACACGCGCGCAGTCCGAGCGGGTATGCGTTTCGGAGCAGTTGGTGGGGGGCGGCGAACGCGATGGAGCGCGCCCTTGGATTGATGCCTGCTGCCCACCATCGCTTTGGCTTTCGGTGGTTGTCCGCGAACTTGCTCTTTGTTGACGGCATCGGTCGACGCCCAGGGTTGTCGGGTGCAGCCGAAGGCGGCCAGTTCATCGGGACCCCGATGCTCGTCAGTGACACAGTTGGTTTTGTGCCGTGGAGTTACGCCGCCGTACAAACGGCAGCAGCCGAATTCGAACCACGCAGCTTCGCCCAAGCACTTGATCGCCATCGCGCGAGGCTGTACCGGATCGCCGCAACAGCTCGCCGGAACTGCCCTACGTCGCCGTCGTGTCTTGAGTCATTCGCGCTTGCACTTGAATCCGTGGGTGAGCTCGGACAGGATGGCAGCCCATCGCAGATCGACTCCGTCGTCACGAGCGCAGTCGCGGTGGCATCCGACGAGGAGCAGCGCGTCCGCCTTGGCATTCTGCGTACACGTGTCGCGCTCAAGCGTTTGCAGTTTGCGATGGCTGCACGACTCGCCGACTCCACGCTGGCACGCGCGCCCGTGACGGGATCGCTGCAGCACTTACGATCAATCAGCGCGCTGTACGCGCTGCGCGGTCGTGCGGAAGATGCGGCCAAGGCGATGGAGCGCGCGGCCGACGTCGAGGCGACCAGAGCGGATGCGTCGCAACGCACGGCGCAAGGGCTACGACGCGAGGTCGCCCGCCTTACGGTCTTTGCGGCCGTGGGCATGCGTGACAGCATCGCGGCCAGCGTGGAGCGGGTTGAGATGCAGATGCAGCAGTGGATTCCACCGCAACAACAGGCTGCATGGCGAGACGCCGCCCTGACGCAGCCCGCCGCGCTGGCCAGCTCGTCGCTCGGCCGGCTGGTCGAGTGGTCCCCGAGGCCCGCCGGACGCTATCTGCTCGCGCTTCGCTACGACGCGGACCGCGGCAACGCGACCGGGGTCCGCGCACGCCTCGCAGCGCTGGACCGCGCGCGCGCCGCCTACCGGCCGTCTGACATCTCGCTCGATGCCGTGGTCTCAGAGGCTCGTGCGCGCCTCGATATCGGCGATACCACGGCGGCCGTTGCGTCCCTCGACGGTGCGATCCGTTCGCTACCTGCGCGCTTGGGTAGCCTGCTTCGCGACGCGTCGAGTGCGGCAAGCCTCGTGCAACTGATGCGCCTGCGCGGAGCGGTCGGCGGGCCGACGGCCGCTCGGTGGCGCGCGGCGGCGGACACGCTCTGGTCCCGGTGAGCCGGGAGTGAGCACGCGCCGTACAATTCCCGCGACTCCATTTCCTTCTTCGCTCCGGGAGAGCTGCTCCATGCCGCAGTCCGCGATCGTCCGCTCGATTCACCGTGGCCCGCTGCTGCGGATTGTTCTGCTGTTCGCTGCAACAGCAGGCTGCACCGACGCTCAACAGACCGGCGGCGACCCTCGGCTCCGCCCTGCCGACCCTCGCCCCGGAACCCTGGAGGCGTCTCGGTTGGCACAGTGGCGCGAGGTGCGATTCAGCTACGTGGGCGACGACCAACGCCTCGCCATCTTCGACAAGGGAACGAAGGCGCTTCGCTATGGACCCTATGCCGCCATCAGCCCGCGTGACGAGCTCGCGCGCTTCACAATGGCGGACTTCGCGCGCCGCGCGCCCCGCGGTGACACACTCGGCCTGCTGGTCGCGCAGATCGACTACGATGTGAAGCGCGGACCGAACACGGGTGTGTACGAGAAGTTGCAGATCCGACCCGGTCGCAATGCGTTGTACTTGCGATACGACGGCAAGGTCGGCGACGCGAAGCAGGAGCAGGATCCCAAGCTCTGGCGCGCGTTCGTGGTCTGGGAGCGCAACCCGCGTGATGTGCGCCGCATCGCGTTCAACCGCCGGGAATCGCACGCGGGACAGCGTGTCCTGCCACCGGCGACTGCGCGATTCGTGTGGCGAGATGACGACGAATGGGGATGGGTCATGTGCGCTGCGGGTTGCTGCGAGGTCGGCGGCGGCGGCTTCTGACCCCCATCACACTTCCCAGCACCGCCACCCCCTCGCACGTTACCCACGGGTCGCCGCGCCACCGCGCGGCGACCC
>JALOPS010000214.1 GCA_025453745.1 Gemmatimonadaceae bacterium | reverse complement strand
TCCACTCCGCGCTCGGCTATCTGCCCCCAGCGGAGTACGAACAGCAGCACCATCTCACCCGCTCCGCGTAGGTCAAATCACCGGCCCCCGGCTGTCCAGTCCGTGGGGGTCACTCCATCTCCCTGCGGGAATTTGTGTGTTCTTCTACACCAGTCTTCCCAGCGCTACGACTCGCGCCGACAGAGGCCCCGCTGCCGCACCCTCATCGGGGGTGGCCGATGACGCCATCAGCGACCATACTTACCTCACCCGGATTGAAGTTCGAATTCAGCTCGCCGTCGTGGTTTCTGCTTTCTCGGGGATTCGCAATGAAGTCCATGTCCTTCCAATCGTTAAACCGGCCGGTCACGATCCAGCTGCGACCGTTCGGTGAGACGTCGACGGTCCAGCGCGCCGGGGCGATGAAGCGCGCGCGAAGCGCCTCGGTCGCAAAGTCGCGGCCCGAGGTGGCAGGGGTGTACCCTACCTCGATTTCGGCCTTGCTCCGTTCCGATGAGCTGCGCAACCGTTTTGACCCCGATGCGCCTGATCAGCTGGCCGTCGTACGCTCGACCACGTCCGACTCTGTGCGACGGGCATTCGCACCGGCAACGGGCGCGTCGACACGGGTGCAGATCATTGTGACGCCGTGTGCCATCGTTGATGGCGTTCGCTCGGCCGATGTGGAGTACGCACGCTCGAAGTTCGGCGCGCGTATCATCAGCGAGGGCTCCGAAGGCAAGCTGCTCCTGCGTGTAGACACTCTCGTCCAGCTCGAAGCGCTGATGGACGGCTTGCGGCAACGGGATGTCGGTGCTGTATCCCCGAATTTCCTGCGCTTCCGAGTTCGTGGCACGCCGTCACAGCCGAGAAGGACGTGGGCACATGGCATGATCGGTGTAAGGGACGCATGGGAGCTCACGCGCGGTGACCCGTCGATCTCCGTCGCAATTCTCGACGAGGGCGTCGACACGGCGCATCCATGCCTGAAGCCTGCGATCATCGCAGAACGTGACTTTATCGGCGGCGGCGGTAACTCTGCCATGCCAGATGGTGACGACGCGCATGGTACCGCATGCGCCGGCATCGTCGTGTCACGAGGAAAGCGGTACCCGGGAATCGCTCCCGATTGCTCGCTTATCGCGGCACGAATTGGCATGAGTGATGGCTCAAAATACGGTTGGGTATTCGATGACTTTGCCACGGCCGATGCCATCGATTGGTGCTGGAAACAAGGTGCGGCAGCACTGTCGAACTCGTGGGGGGGGGACGTGCCGAGCGACAGCATCAGTCGTGCGCTGGGTCGTGCGCGCACGCAGGGCCGGAGCGGGCTCGGCTCTGTCGTTTGCATCGCCGCCGGAAACGACCAGGATCGGACGGACTTTCCGGGACGGCTACCCGACTTCGTGACCGTCGGCGCATCGAACTGGAACGACGAGCGCAAGACTCACAAGTCGTCCGACGGCGAACCGTGGGGTAGTAACTTTGGGCCGACGCTGACCCTCCTCGCGCCGGGCGTCGCCATCGCGACGACTGACATTTCTGGCGCACGGGGGTATGCGTCGGGGGATTTCACCACGACATTCAACGGCACATCGGCGGCGACGCCGCACGTGGCGGCCGCGGCCGCGCTGATGCTCAGCGTACGCCCAGACCTCACCGCCGCGCAGGTGCGTCGCCTCCTAGTAGAAACAGCGGATCCGATTGGAGGCCAGACGGGCTGGACGCGCGAGTTGGGGCATGGTCGGTTGAACGTCGCGGCGGCCGTAAGGGCCGCAGCGGCGCTCGCACGCAAGTCAACAAAAAGGGCATGAGCGGTGTACACAGGCGTACACGGGAGTGATCACGGCGTCACTGTCGTGCCAGCGGTTGACCGAGACGAGACGTCATGAAGCGCTACTTCTATGCAGGATCGGAAAGGCAGGAGCTCGAACCGGACCGAAGTGTCGTGGCCGTCGAAAGAATGACAGCCGCCAACGCCGGTCTGGGCGACGCTCTGAGCGCGGTGTCCGTTAAGTCACGCCTTCCCTCGGGAATGGTGCTCGTGTCGCCCGACGAGCTCACAAAGAAGGCTCTTACCGACCTGCAACAAGCCGGCGCCACGCGCACGGTCTATCGTGTGGGTCACTCTCTCGTGGTGCCAATGGCGGACATCCGCGTCGAGTTCGATGCGGAGGAACAGAAGCGTGAGACACTCGCAGTACTGAAGGCTGTCCCGACACCCGTCGAACTTGTCGAGGAATCGCCGGCCCTGTTGTTGCTGCGACCAACATCCGGCAGCAGCGAGGACGCTCTGGACATCGCGAACTACCTCCACGAACACGGGTCACCAGCCGCCGCGTCGGTACGAATGCTTCACATCGTATCGCGTGGGCTGCGTGGTAGTGAGCGCGATACAAAGTAGCATGCGAAGGAGCGGGTGCGGATCAAGAGTCGCGGGGCCTGTACCGGGTGTCCGCTAGCGGTTCACACAAATTCGCCGGAGAGAATGCCCCCATGCCGTCACGCAAGTCTGCAGGTCGTTCGCGCAAAGCCGCTGTTCAGGCCACGTCTGCTGATCGTAAGGCGCTGACTCAGGTAGCTCCGCTATCGCAGGCACAAGTCAAGGAGACCCTCCGCGACCGGCGGGAGACGCAGCGCGCTCGGGCGAAGATCCTTCCGAAGATGGTGACGAAGTCGAGCCCTAGCGCGTCGCCGCTGTCGTCGAGACTGTCCACGCTCGTTGGGGACCGTGGCTTGGCGACACTGATCGCGGAAGGCGATTCGTGGTTCGACTATTTTGGCTACGACGTGCTAAACAAACTAGAGCGATTGGGTTACGACGTCGAATCCGTCGCGCGCGCCGGGGACACCGTCGAAGCAATGGCCTACAATGATGGGCAGCTCAAGCGCCTCTGCAGCGTGATCGACAAGCAGATCCGCACCGGCCGAATTCCAAAGGCGATTCTGCTGTCCGGAGGCGGAAACGATGTGGCCGGACGTGAGTTCGCTCAGTTGCTGAACCATGCCATGTCGCCCGCACCGGGCCCGAACGAAGACATCGTCCGCGGCGTGATCGATGTGCGGGCCCGCGACGCGTACCTTACAATCCTGACATCGGTCAAGGATCTGACGACACAGATGGTCGGCAAGCCCATCCCGGTTCTCGTGCACGGTTACGGGCGTCCCCGTCCCGACGGTCGTGGTGTAATCGGCGGCTGGGGCCCTCTACCCGGCCCGTGGTTGCGCCCCGGTTTCAACGTGAAGGGCTACTCGGACGAACAGGCGAACACGGCCGTGATCGGCGCGCTGATCGATCGCTTCAATGCCATGCTGCAGCGCATCACCTCGCTCTCCGCCTTCGGGCACGTGCATTATGTGGATGTTCGGGGGGTGCTCATTAACGGCACCGGCTACAAGAAAGACTGGGGTAACGAATTGCACCCCACGACCGCGGGGTTCGAGCGCGTGGCGGCTGAGTTTGCGAAGGTGCTTCACACGTTGCCGTAAGGAAACGGACGCTCGCGCAGGACGTGACAGTGTATCGTCTGGACAAGTCTTCTACAGCTGTAAGCTGCAGGTAACTCTCGGGTGCAGTGCACATATGGAGTGCCCTCCGACGAACTGCAGTTGCTCGTGGAGGCAGGGCGTAGACTCCCCCTCGAACGGGACAACGGAACGGTCGCACGAGAGTCTCGGCAACGTGCCGCCGCTGACCTTCTTGCCGAGATCCACCAGCGCCCCTGAGTCTACTTTCAGAATGTGCACTTGACGGGGGAGTCTACGCCGCGTCACGATGGACCTTTCGGGCGACCGCGGCGTTGGCGTCGAGCTGCCGGTCCTCCTTCGCCAGGAATCCGACAAGGGGTTCACCAGCGCTATCGCGGTCGGCTGGCGCTCGAAGGCCACGAGCGAGGACACCGACGACCGTCTGTACGTCTCGCTGATGGTGGGCGTGACATTCGGCATTGGGCTCAAGCTCTGACGGAGCATTGCGGGTATGCGCGCTCCGGGACCGGGGAGCGCCGAGCATACGCCCTACTCGAGCGTGGGGTGTCGCAATTCCGTTGCGCCACGGGCCATTCCGGCGCATCGTCCGGTGTTGCGGGCCTAACGATGCTTGCTGTTGCCGGGGGATTTTGCTCCGGTTTGCTTGACAATTCCACCTGACGAGATGCGAGGAGGTGTCCGAGGCGGCTGCCCGACCATGATGCGGTCGTTCAAGGCGGCCTGAGCGCGTCACACAACCGAGCACGTGTCACAGTCTGCGGCGCCACAGCGTGAAACCAGTAGCAATGAAGACCAGTTGCACGGCGACGCGAATGGATGCCGCTACCGGTGGCGTGAAGACGGGGTCGGGGCGCACGAAGTCCCAGAGATGCAGCGGCAGATACCCGAGACAGAGCACGGCGAATGCAAAGCCAGCCGCACGGCGCGTTCGGGACCAGAGTACGCTGCCCCCGATCGCGAGTTGCACCACCCCGGTGATGTACAACACCGCGTGCGGTGGCAGCGGGCGCGGCACCAGCGCCATGAACTGTTCCGGGGCAACAAGATGAGAGACGCCGCCGAGCAGCATCGTGATCGCGATGACCGCGATGGGCAGGGCGCCTCCGACGCGCTGTCCGAGGGTTGTGCTCGCGCGGTTCATCCGTGGGCCTCCACGGCCAAGGCTTGCCAGTCTGCCCAGGTCGCGAGCCGGCTCTGGTAGACGGCGGGGACGATCTGTGTGGGCATCGTCCCGAAGAGCGCGCGCAACGGCGGCCGCTCGCTGTCGACGAGGCAGAGAAGTGCGGCGGCAGCCGCGGCGGGCTGGCCGTACATCGCGACAGGCATCTGCGCTGCCTGCGCGCGGGACGCAGCGCGCAGACCCTCATATGCGGGCATGGGCTCGGCATGGGTGGCGGAGCTACCCGGCCAGTCGGTGACGTATGGTCCCGGTTCGACGAGCGTCGTGCGGATGCCGAAGTCAGCGACTTCCTGCGAGAGCGATTCGGTGAGCCCCTCCAGCGCCCACTTCGACGCGTGGTACCCACCGAGATTCGGGAACGCGACCACGCCGCCCACCGACGAGATCATGATGATGTGCCCGGTGCCCTGCTCACGCATGACGGGCAGCACCGCCTGCGTCAGGTGGAGGACACCGATCAGATTCACTTCGAGTTGCGCCCGCAGCTGATCGGCCGTGATCTCTTCGACGGCGCCGAACAAGCCGTATCCCGCATTATTGACGAGGACGTCGATGCGTCCGAAGTGCGCCGCGGCGTGTGCGATCGCGGCGCGGGCCGCCGCGCCATCGGTGACATCGAGCGTCAGGGGCAGGACCTGCTCGCCGTACGTAGCGGCCAGTGACGCCAACGCCTCGAGACGCCGGGCTGTGGCCACGACACGGTCGCCCCGCTCGAGAGCGGCCTTTGCGAACTCGAGCCCGAAACCGCGCGAGGCTCCGGTTATGACCCACACTTTCGACATCGGTGCTCCTCTCCTGCGCCGCAGGAACGTTATTGTACAAGGCAGTCCGCCACCGCCTATCTGAACGGTGTTCAGATATCATCTTAACACTGTTTACATTTCACGCAATGCCCCCCCGACGAGCCTATCACCATGGCGATCTGAGGACGGCCCTGATCGCGGCCGCGGACGCGATCGTGCGCGAGCAGGGCTTGGAGGGGTTTTCGTTGCGCGAGGCGGCCAGGCGCGCCGGGGTGTCACCCGGTGCGCCTGCGCACCATTTCGGCAGCGTGAAAGGGTTGCTGACGGAGGTCGCGCTCCTGGGCTACGACGAATTAGCCCGATACCTCGCGCCACCTCTGGAGGACACGACGGAATCGGCGGAAGGGACCGTGCGGCGCATGGCGCATGGCTATGTCCGGTTCGCGCTCGATCATCCCGGACATTTCCGGTTGATGTTCCGGAGCGATGCGGTGGATCGCGACGACCCGCGTTACGGGGACGTGAGCGCGCGTGCGCTGAACGGCCTTGCGGCCGCGGCGTGCGCATTCGATAAGGCATCTGGGCAGACTGAGGGACGGATCTTCGGCACGTGGGCCGCGATCCATGGCATGGCGCACCTCATCCTCGAGGGGAAGGCGCAGTATCTCTTTGGGACGGCGAGCGCCGACGCCGTGGTGGATCTTGCACTCGCAGCGCTTTTGGCGCGCCTTCCGTCGCCGCCTGACTGAGGTCGAGTGATGGAATTGACCGGAGGCCCTTGGTGCACCGATCGGGATTCGCGCACGAAGGCGTCGGGATCCGAGCGGTCGCGTCTGCAGCGAGCCGCCAAGGGCGGCGATGCCGCCGGCCCCGCCGAAGGGGAGCGCCGAGTCTCGCCCCGGGACCGGCACTCGGAGTGCGCGGAGCGCGCACGGCGGCAGATCGTACGGCCGAGCCAAGCGCAACGTCGCCACCTGTGAGTCGCCATGCGCAGGGCCTCTCGACACTGCGCATGACCGCTCCGCGCCCGACGAACCGCACCGGCTGCTGGCGCTGCTGCTGGCGCTGCTGGTGGCGCTCGTGGCCGTGCGCGTGCTTCCGTACATCGTCGGCTTCCCTGCCTTCTACGACCGCTGGCCGCAGCTGTCGTTGCTCCCGCACGACTGGTCGCTCGCGTAGTGGGCGGTGATGTGTCGTTGCGTCGAGGTCACGTGTACCGGGGCGCTGCCGCGCTGATCGACCGACTGCTCCACCACTGCCACAGCGTGAATATCCGCGGCAACAGCTACCGCATGCGGCAGCACCGCGACCTTGCACTCCGCCGCAGCGAGCCCGACCCGGTACCGGCGAGGCGCCCCCGCCGCCAGGAGCGCTAACCGCCCCCTCGGGCCGGCCCCCCACCGAGTGTGCAATTTCGATCAGCAGAAGTGTGCAATCCTCGGTGGACACCCAAATCCGGCCACTGCTGTACACCGCCAGCGGTCTCGCGGGTGGCACGCCGCGACCCGACCCCCGTTTCGAGCGTGGCCGTCGCCCTGTTGGGCAGGGTACGCACGGGGATCGCCACATCGCTCGCGGTCGCTGGAAAGCAGGCCCCAGTCCGCCGCGCTCAGCGGAGCAGCGCCGTATCGCGATGGCGATGTGGGCGGCGTGTGGGCCCTGCGCCGCCGACGCCCGATCACTGGGGCGCCCGTCCACACGCGTGGGATTGCTCATGTTCACTTCGAACAGCAAGCGGTCGCGCTGCGCGTCCGGTACCGCGGCCCCAAAAAACGAACGGCGCGCAGACCGAG
>JALOPS010000019.1 GCA_025453745.1 Gemmatimonadaceae bacterium | reverse complement strand
CCGACCGGCGACCTCGCCCACCACGTTCAGCACTTCGGCGACATTCGCCGCGGGGCGGCGCTTGTCGATGATCGCGAAGGTGGCGTCGAGCCGCTTCGCGAACCCTCGGGCCATCTTCGCCGATCCGACGTCGGGAGCGACGACCACGAGGTCCTTCAACTGCTTCTTGCGGTAGTGCGCCGTGAACACCGGCGCCGCGTAGAGGTGATCGACGGGGACGTCGAAGAACCCCTGCAACTGGTGCTGGTGGAAGTCCAACCCGAGGACACGATCGACGCCGGCGGTCTCGATGAGATTCGCGACCAGCTTGGCGCCGATGGCCACGCGCGGCTGATCCTTGCGGTCCTGTCGTGCATACCCGTAGTAGGGCAGCACACAGGTGATGCGGGCCGCCGACGCGCGACGGGCTGCATCGATCAGCAGCAGCAGCTCGACCAGGTTCTCGGCCGGCGGGTTGGTGGGCTGGACGATGAAGACATCGTCGCCGCGAATGTTCTCGTCGATCCGCACGAAGATCTCACCGTCCGCAAAGCGGGTCAGTGTGACCTTGCAGAGATCGGCGCCGAGGCTTCGGGAGACCTCCTCGGCGAGCCCGCGATTGGCGGTACCCGAGATGATCTTGAAGCCCGTCCTGCTCGCGTGCCCGTCCATTTCCGCCGGAGCCTTGAAACGTAAGTCCGCCCATCACCGGCCGTCAACGACGGCGGCGGCCGTCCGGTGCCCTGCTCGATTGCCCCTGGTGGACTCGAACCACCATTCTCGGATCCAAAGTCCGATGTCCTGCCATTGGACGAAGGGGCAGCGCTCCCGACCGTCGAGGCCGCACCTCGTCCTGACAGGTCACACGCAGCCCCGAAAGCTAGGAGTCTCGCGAAGCGCCGACAACGCCTTCCGCCGATCGGGTCCGCACCGCCTGGGGCAACTCGGCCGGCGCATCGGCCCCCACCAGGAGGCAGGTGGCGCCGCTGCCGCTCATCAGGGCAAAGGCATCGGCGACGCCGGCAGCGCGCGCTGCGGCCGCCGCTGCCTCGAGCGCCGCGAGCGTGCCGTTCACGCCGGTGTGCCGTGCACGGACCACCGCGGTGAAGTCGTTGTGCGCCGCGCGCGCGACCGCGCTCCACGACGTCACGTCGTCCAGCGCGTAGCCGCGCGCGCCGCGGGCGGTTCCACCCCCGGCCTCGGCCAGCCACCGATAGGCGGACGCGGTGTGCACCCCCTCCGCGTGCGGCACCAGCACGAGGTCGCGGGCGGGCAGCGCGGGCAGGGCCAGCAGCCGATCCCCGCGCCCCCACGCCCATGCGAGGACGGCGTCGCTGACGAGAAACGGCACGTCGGCGCCCAGCGTGGCCCCGATCGACAACAGCCCCGCGGTCCCGATCGGCGCGGGGGCGAGCGTGTCGAGGGCGCGCAGCACGCCGGCCGCGTCGGCGCTGCCCCCACCGAGTCCGCCGCCGACAGGGATGCGCTTATGCACCGCGATCTGTGACGGGCCTGGCCAGCCGGTGGCCGTGCGATAGGCGATGAGCGCGCGCCACGCGAGGTTTGCGTCGCGCGGCCCCAGTCCGTCGCGCGGCAGCGCGGGCCCGTCGCAGGTGAGCGCGTCGTCTGGCGCGCCGTCGACGGTGACCCGCACCTCGTCGGCGAGCGCGAGCTTGCAGAAGAGCGTCTCGATCTGGTGATACCCCGACTCGTCGCGCACACCAACACGCAGGACGAGGTTGACCTTCGCGGGCGCGGCCACCGCGATGGTGCGCATCACGCGGCTTGCCTCACGGCTGCGCGCCGGGCACGAGCTCGGGCTCCTCGCGCGCGCGGCCCGAGAAGTCGCGCACGTGCAGGCCAAGTCGCGCGAAATACATCGCGCCGAGCAGCGTAATGGGAATGAACGACAGCAGGTGATACCCGATTGCCCAACTGATCGCGAGCGACGCCGGCACGCCATAGATCGCCAGCCCGTACTGCGCCGCGACTTCGAAGACGCCGAAGAAGCCGGGGGAGGAGGGCAACGCCACCGCGAAGCCGAGCAGTCCCTGCAGAAAGAGCGCCGCAGTGAAGGGGGCGGTGATGCCGACGGCGCGGAACGCGAGCCAGAGCGCGAGCGCGTGCATCAGCCAGTGTGCAACCGCCCAGAACAGCACACCGAGGAAGCGCGACGGCGCACGCAACACGGCGAGCCCGTGCACGAAGTGCCGTGCGAGGTCACCCACCGTGTGGGCGAGACGCGCCGAGAGCGGCCGCACGATCGCTTCGGCCCACTGCGCCGCACGGTCCTGCAGCAACACGACGCCGTAGAGGCCGACGAGCAGCACCGCGATCGACACCATGCCGACGGTCGCGATCTGATCGAGCGAGCGGCCGGCGACGGTCGCGTTGGCGGGAAAGGCGGGATCCGCGACGGCCAGGAACATGAGCCCGAGCAGCACGATCGCATCGAAGAGCCGATCGACCGCCAACGATGCGATCGATGTGCCGAACTTGACGGTGGGCTGCTCGCGCGTGAGCGCATACGCCCGCGCGACCTCACCGATGCGCGCGGGGAGCACGTTGTTGGCCATCATGCCGATCGCGGTCGCATGCCAGAGGGATGCGAAGGGGAGTCGCCCGGCCACCGGCTCGAGAATGCTCTGCCAGCGTCGCGCCCGCAGCGGAAAGATCAGCGTTGCCGCCACGGTCGATGCCGCGAAGAGCAGCGCATTCGACGCACGCAACACGCGCCACACTTCCGCCGGCGATACCTCACGCAGCGCCCACCAGAGCAATGCCGCACTCAGCGCGATGCCAAGCGCGCCGCGCCAATCCAGCTTCATGCGAGCGGCCTGGTCAGTCGGTCATCACGCGCCCGTTCGCGAGTGCCACGAGATCGAGCAACTCGTCGAGCAGGGCGCGAACGGTGGGATCGGCAAGCGACGGCGAGCGATCGACCGCCGCGCGCAGCGCATCGCGGACCTCGAGCGCGCGCGCGAGCGCGTGGTCGCGACCGAGCAGCAGCGACTGGATCGGGACCACATCCGACTCGTCGGCCGGCGGCGCGGGCGTCGGTGCCACGCTGAAGACGGGCACTGACGGCGAGAGCACGGGACTGCGCGGCAGCGGGACCGGCGGCAGTGTGGTGATGGGCGTCGGGAGCGCCGGGCGAATGCTCGGCGGTGGCAGCGGCGGCGTGAGTGCCGCCGTCGTCACGCCGCCTGTGACCGGCGGGGTGGGGATGGCCGGCGCGGCCACGGCGGGCGAGGGCATCGCCGGTGTGCCACCGGCACTCGGCGCGCCCCACACGGTGCGCTGCGTGCGAATGCGCGCGGCCAGCTCCGCATCATCGAGCTCGCGATCGGCCAGCAACCGCGCGAACGCATCGAGCGCCGCGTGCTCGGCGGCGCTTTCGAGCCGCGCCACCCTGATGCGCTGCGCGAGTGTGACAATCGATGCAGCGCCGAAGCTCTCGGCGGTCTCTCCGATGGCGCGCACCGCCGAGAGGACCGCCGCATGTGCGGGCGCCCGGAGCGAGGCACTGGAGGTGCGCAGCGTGGAGACCGCGTCGCCCAGCGGCCGCGCCAATTCCGCGAGTTCACGGCGAAAGCGCTGCCCCGCAGTCATGGGAGGCGTTGGCGCGCGGTGCAGGAGCCCGGGCTCTCCGTCTGCCGGGAAGAGCGTCGCGATCGGCACGATGCGGTCGGCGACCGGGCTCGACGGCGGCGTCTGTGGCGAGACCGAGATGGGCGTTCGCATATATCCCGCCGCGACAGCACCGAGTGCGACGCTCTGCTGTCGGCTGCGACGCAGCTCCGGTTCACCCCACTCGGGGGCGCGTTCGACCAGGGCGCGGAGTTCGGCCAATGCCCCCCGCACCGCGAACTGCAGCCGCTGATCCCAGTGCACGACCTCATCGCGCACGGCCGCGCCCACGCGCTCGACGGTCGCCGCCAACTCGGCCAGGCCGTCGAGGCGCGCCATCGACGCCGACCCGCGCAAGGCGCGTGCGTGTGCGAGGAAGGCCCCGAGATCGGGTGGACCGTCGGCCGCCGCAGCGATGACCTGATCCAACCGATCGAGGTACTCCGTGGCTTCCTGCTGGAAGAAGGTCACGAGGGTGGCCGGGACGGGCGGTGACCCCTGGGCGCCAGGAATGCCCGGCACACCAATGGGGGTGAAGCGGCTTGAAGCGGGAGTCGGATACGTCACCGGGGGGGGAGGGCGATCGGAGAACCGTGGCGCGCGGCGTGCATTGCTGCACGGACTTCCGCGATCGCCGCGGGCAACCCCACAAAGATGGCGCGCCCCACGATGGCGTGCCCGATGTTGAGTTCCTCGATCTCCGGAATGGCGGCCACGGGCCCCACGTTCTCGACCGACAGCCCGTGTCCCGCATGCACCGCCATCCCCGCGGCGGCCCCCGCCTGTGCGCTGGTGACGAGCGACGCGAGCGGGGCAGGGTCTCCCGGGTGATGCGCGTACTGCCCGGTGTGCAGTTCGATCGCGTCGACGCCCAGCGCGGCCGACGCCGCGACGATTGCGGGGTCAGGGTCGATGAAGAGGCTGACCCGCGAGCCCACATCGCGGAGTGCCTGGATGACCCCCGGCAGTTCACGCGAGACGGCCGAGAGGCTGAGCCCGCCCTCCGTGGTGATTTCCGCGCGACGTTCGGGGACGAGCGTGACCTGAAAGGGGCGGATCCGCCGGGCGATCTCCACCATTTCGGAGGTGACGGCCATTTCGAGGTTGAGCACCGTCCGCACCTGGGTCGCCAGCGCTTCGATGTCCGCGTCCTGGATGTGGCGCCGGTCCTCGCGGAGGTGGGCGGTGATCCCCTCGACGCCGGCGGCCTCGCAGAGCAGCGCCGCGGCGACCGGATCGGGGTGGGTGCCGCGCCGCGCCTGCCGCAGGGTGGCGACGTGGTCGATGTTCACGTAGAGCCGCAGCGGCCGCGCGTTGCCCGCGCTTTCCCCCGGCCTTAGCATGGCCGCGTGCCCGGAGCGTGACGCTGATCGTCTATCCGTGGTTCGATGGTCCGTTCCCTCATCGCAGGTGCCCGCGTGTCCCGTTCCCGTCTCTTCGTCGTTGCCGCACTCTGGTCCCTCGCGGCCTGCGGCGGCAAGAAAGTCACCTCGGCGCCCGCGCCGGTCGCGCCAAAGAACTCCACGCCTGCCGGCGCGATCGACGGCTTCCTCGCCGCGGCAAAGGCACGCGATCTCGTGACCATGGGGGCTCTTTGGGGTACCGATAAGGGCTCGGCACGTGACCAGATGAAGGCCGATGAGCTCGAGAAGCGGCTCGTGATCGTCCAGTGCAAGGTCGACCACTCGTCCTGGAAGTTCGTCGAGGACCGTCCGCGCATGCCCCCCGCCACCCGCACCGGGACGACGGCGGAATTCGGGGTGGAGCTGCGGATCAAGGATGCGGCCGGCGGCCGGGACATCAGCGCCCGGACCACGATCGTGACCGTCGTCGGGCCCGAGGCGCGCTGGTACGTGCAGTCGGTCGATATGGCGCCGCTCGGCGAGTTCTGTCGCTGACCGAACCCGGCGTTCACTTGTCGCACAGCTCGACGAGCACACCACCCGTGCTCGTCGGGTGCAGGAACGCCACACGTTTGCCCTCGGCGCCCACGCGCGGCACCTGGTCGATGAGCCGATAGCCGGCCGCCTGGCACTTGGCCAGCATGCCGTCGAGATCGTCGACGGCGAAGCAGACGTGATGGATCCCGGGGCCGCGCTTGGCGACGAACTTGCCGATCGGGGTGTCGGGGCGTTCGGCCTCGAGCAGCTCCACGAGCGATTCCCCGGCGGCGAGCCCGACGATTTTCGCCCCGTCGCTGTCGGCGAGCGGAACTTCCGCCATGCCGAGGATGTCTCGATAGAACGGAACGAGCGGGGCGAGTGCCTCGACGGCCACGCCGATGTGGGCGATCCGGGTTCCGGGTCGATTAGGTTCCATGGAGTGCGACCGGAGAGGTGGCGGCGCGAGCGCGTCGTGCATCGCGAACGGCCGTGGGTGGAAGTGTAATTCTCCCGAACGGCGGGGGCATCCCCGCGCGGAGTCAGCAACGATGGGTAATGCAACAGCAGTCACCGATGCGAGCTTTGCCGACGAGGTCGAGAAGGCCAACGGCTTGACGGTGGTGGACTTCTGGGCCGAGTGGTGCGGGCCGTGTCGGATGATCGCGCCCGTGCTCGACGAACTGGCCGTGGAGTATTCGGGCAAGGCCAAGGTGACCAAGCTCGACGTCGATTCGAATCAGGCGACGGCGATGCGCTTCAACGTGCGCTCGATCCCGACGATCCTGTTCTTCAAGGACGGCAAGGTGGTCGATCAGGTGATCGGAGCCGTGCCCAAGCCCAAGCTCGCCGAGAAGTTCAAGCAGCACGCCTGAACGGCGTGACAGCGGTCGACGTGCCCGGGGCCACCGCTCCGGGCACGTTGCGTTGGGAGGGGCGCGCGGCGAATGTGGGCTCATGACCGACCGCGCCCCCGGCACGCTCCACGTGGTGAGCACGCCGATCGGCAACCTCCAGGACATGACGCCGCGCGCGATCGCCGTGCTTGGCGCCGTCGATGGCGTGCTGTGCGAAGACACGCGGCACAGCCGCCCGATGCTCGCGCAGTTCGGCGTGACCACGCCGCTTCTCTCGTACCATGCACACAACGAAGCCGTGCGCACGGCGGAGGTGGTGGCGCGGTTGGTCGAGGGGGAGTCGTTTGCCCTGATCAGCGACGCGGGGACGCCGCTCCTGAGCGACCCGGGAGCGCGGCTCGTCGCGGCCTGTCGCGACCGTGGCCTTGCCGTGGTGGCGGTGCCCGGCGCCTCCGCGCTTCTGGCGGCGCTGGTGGTGAGCGGGCTCGATGTCTCGCGCTTCACGTTTCATGGCTTTCCGCCGCGCACCGGCGGCGAGCGCAGCGCGTGGCTCGACGCGGTGGTCGCGAGCCCGCACGTGTCCGTGTGCTACGAGGCGCCCGGTCGCGTGGGGGCCACCCTGGCGGCGCTGGCGGAGCGCGTGGCACCGGGGCGCCGGGCAATGGTGGCGCGCGAGCTCACCAAGAAGTTCGAGGAGCACCGCGCCGGAACGGTGGCGGAGCTCGCCGCGTACTACACCGAGTCCCCCCCACGAGGCGAGATCGTGCTCCTCATCGATGGTGCGCCCCCCGTAGCGCACGATGCTGCCGCTGCCGAAGCGTTTGCGCGCGAGGCGGTGCAAGCCGGGCGCCCGGCGCGCGAGACGATGCAGACGCTCGTGGAGCGCTTCGGGCTCTCGCGCAACGCGGCGTACCGCCTGGCGCACGCCTCATGATGCACCGCCTGCAGCGCGCCGTCGTGGGCGCCGTTGTCCTTGCGGCGCCACTGTTCGCGTCGGCCCAGCCGCGCCTGACGATTGCGCGCGTCAAGTACGATGGCGGCGGCGACTGGTACGCCAATCGCACCGCGATCCCGAACCTGCTCACGGCGATCGGCGAGCGCACGTCGCTCGCCGTCGAGCGCGCCGAGGCCAAGGTGAGTCTGACCGACGCGGAGCTCTTCGACTATCCGATGCTGCATGTCACCGGGCACGGGGAGATCAAGCTGACCGACGCCGAGGTGCTGCGGTTGCGCGAGTATGTGGCCAAGGGCGGCTTCGTGCATGTCGACGACAACTACGGGCTCGACGAGACGATCCGGCGCGAACTGGCCAAGGTCTTTCCGGACCGGCCGCTCGTGGATGTGCCGCTGTCGCACCCCATCTACCACGTGGTGTACGACTTCCCCAAGGGATTGCCCAAGATCCACGAGCACGACGGCAAGCCGGCACGCGGCTATGGCGTCTTCGTCGGCAAGCGCCTGGTGCTCTTCTACTCGCATTCGAGCGATCTGGGAAATGGATGGGAGGATGTCGGCACGTACACCGATCCGCCGGAGCTGCATGAGCAGGCATTGCGCATGGGAGTCAACCTGTTCGTGTACGCGGTGACGAGTCGCCCGCGCGATGCGTTGACGTCGGCGGCAACCGCGCATGCCGGAGGCACTCGTGGCCGCTGAATCGCGCGCACTCGGGACGCTCGAGTCGCTGGTCGCGCACGAGGCCACCACGATTCGCGGCCGGCGCGTGGCCGTTGCCGTCGCCATGGCGATTGGCGTGGCGCTGCTTGTGCTCGGAGCGGTCGCGCTGCTGTTGGGTGGTGGGCGGTGGTGGTCGCTGCCGCGCGTCGTTCCGGCGCTGGGTATCGTCGCGGTCGTGGCGTTTGGCCTCTCGGTCGCGTGGCGCGCGTGGCGTCGTGGGGCACCGTGGGTCGCGCGTGAGCGACTGTTGCCGGACCTCGAACAGTCGAGCGGACTGCGCGACGGCGCGCTGCGTGCGGCACTCGAGGTGGGTGCGAACGGTGTGCTCGGTCGACGCGCTGCCGAGCGGTTGGTGACACAACTGACGCCGGCGGGCGCGCAGCAGCCGACGGCGTTGCCGGCGCGCGCGGCGCGAGCGAGCAGTGGTCGGGTGTTGCGCACTGCGGCGATCGCCGTGTCGTGCGGTGTCGTGGTGACCGCGCTGGCCACCGTCCGCGCGCGCGATGGCATGGCGGCCGCGCTCAATCCGCTGGCCGCGTTTGCCGGCACCGTGGGCGGCCCGTTGGTGATCGAGCCGCTGCCTGCGCGCGTCCCTGAGGCCGTGCCGCTGACGGTCGTGGTGCGCGCACCGTCGCGCCCGGCCATCACGATGCGCTGGCGCGTCGCGAGTGGCGCGTGGGACTCCACGCGCGTGAATGTCGACGCCGAGGGGCGAGCCACCGTGGCCATCCCTGTCGCGCCGCCAACGATGACCCTGCTGGCCACCGACGGGCGCGGTGCGAGCGATACCGTGCTGGTCGCCGTCGGCGCCGCGGCGGCGGTGCGCGACATCGCGCTCGAAGCGCGCTTCCCCGCATCGACCGGACGCGCAGCAGAAGCGATTGCTCTCGGCACGCCCAATCCACTGCCGCGTGGCACGACGGTGCGCGTGAGCGCGCGGCTGATCGGGGCGCTCTCGGGGGTGGGGCTCTCGACGAATGGCGACACCGCGTGGCTCTCGCCCGACGCCGACGGTGTCGCGCGCGGCAGTGTGCCGGTCGTGCGCTCCGCCGAATGGCGATGGGTGGTACAGGGGCGCGATGCCGCGCTCGTGGATCTGCCCGCCAGTCTCGTGGTCGACGTGGGAAGCGATGCGGCGCCGGTGGCGCGCATTCTCGCCCCGGGGGGTGACACGCTGGTCACGCCGGGCGATGTCGTCCCGATGCTCTTTGCCGCGAGCGATGACCATGCGATCACGCGCGTGAGCGTGGTCGTGCGGCGCGACGGCGACCGCACCGGGGCGCGCACCGTGCGCTACCCGCTCGCGGCTGATGTGGGTGGCGAGTGGACGAGCGCCTGGTCGCTGCCGCTCGAGCGGCTCTCACTCGAGCCGGGTGAGAGTGTGGTGCTCACGCTCGTGGCCGAAGACGATGCCGCCGATCGGCAGCGCGGCGAGAGTGCGCCGGTGCGCCTGCGGGTGCCCGAACTGAGCGAACAGCGGTCGCTTTCGCGTGCCGCCGGCGAAGCGCTCGCGCAGCGCGCGCAGGCGCTGGCCGCCTCGCAGCGGCAGCTCGAACGGCGCACGCAGGACGCCGCGCGTGCCGCAAAGGCGGCTGCGGCCGGCGGCGAGAAGGCGATGAGCTACGATGCGGCCGAGAAGGCCAAGGGGATCGCGCAGGCCCAGCGACAGGCGTCGGAGCAGGTGCGCAAGATGGCGGAGGAGGCGCGTCGGCTCGAGCAACAGCTCAAGGGGGCCAATGCGCTCGACAGCGCGCTGGCGCAGCAATTGCGCGACGCACAGCAGTTGATGCGCGAAGCGATGTCGCCCGACCTGCAGCAACAGCTCGCCTCACTCGAACGGTCGGCCCAGTCGCTCGACCAGCAACAGGCGCGGCAGTCGATGGAGCAGCTCGCCGAGCAGCAACGCGCGATGCGTGAGCAGTTGGAGCGCAGCGCGGAGATGCTCAAGCGCGCCGCCCTCGAAGGCGCGTTGGCGACGCTGCGCGATGAAGCCAAGGACGTCGCGAAGGCGCAGCGTGAGAAGGCGGAGGGAGCGTCCGCGCCGTCGCCGCGTGAGAACGCGCAGCAACTTTCCGAGCGCGCCCGCAAGGTCGCGCAGGAGTCGCGCGCCTTGGCCGATCGGCTGGAGCAGGCGGGGGCAAAGGCGGGCGCGGCCAAGGCACGCGCCGCCGATCCGAAGGCGCTGGCCTCGGCGGAGAAGATGCAGCAGGTCGCCAAGCGCGAGCAGCCGCAGTCTGCCGCGGACGCCGCGCGGCAGGGCGCGCCGTCGCGGCCGCAGAGCGGCGAGAAGGCGCAGGCTGGCGAGAAGGCCTCTCCTGATCAGAAGGACGCCGCACAGCGCAACGCCGCGGATGCCGCGGCCGCCGCGCAGTCGATGGAGGAGGCTGCGCAGCAGTTGGCCGATGCACGCGACGCGCAGATCGGGCAGTGGAAGAACGAAGTGGGGCAACAGCTCGATCAGGCGATCCAGGAGCTCTCGCAACTGCAGCGTGCGCAGCAACAGCTCGAGCAGCAGATGAAGCAGGGCGGCGACGCGCAACAGATGCAGGCGCAGCAGAACGCCGTGCAGCAGGGCGTCGAAAAGGTGGCGCAGCGCATGGAGCAGGCCGGCAAGGCCAGCTCCCTGGTCTCGCAGCGCACGCAGAAGGCGATGAACGATGCGCGGCAGCAGGCGCAGCGGGCCAAGGAGGCGATGGCCAACGGACAGCAGGGTGGCGATCCGCAGCCCGGCAGCGATGGGCAAGGGCAGCCACAGCAGGGGAAGGGCAAGGATGGTGCGCGCGAGGCGCTCGAGGACGCTGCAAACGCCTTGAGCGATGCGGCGGCGTCGATGGTGCGCGATCGCGAGCGCCTCAACGGGGCGCAGAGCGCGTCGGGCTTCTCCGACATGATCGAGCAGATGAAGGAGCTCGCGCAGCAGCAGGGCGCGCTCAATGGCCAGCTCGCGCAGATGGGGATGAACCCCGGTGGCGGCGCCAACAAGCAGGAGGGGCTCGGCGTCGATCCCAACGCGCGCGAGAAGGCGGCGCAGCAGCAACGGCAGATCGCGCGTGCGCTGGAGGATGTCGCCGATGCCGATGCCACCGGAAAGGCCGACGCGCTCGCGAAGGAAGCGCGCGCCCTCGCCTCATCGCTCGAGCGCGGCGCGCCCGATCCGGCCGTGCTCGCCCGGCAGCAGCAGCTCTACAAGCGCATGCTGAGCGCGGGACAGTTTCTCGAGCAGGAAGAGCAGGACGAGAGTGGCAAGCGCGAGGCGACGCCGTATCGGGGAGGCACACCGTTCGTGCCGGCGGCGCAGCGCGTGGACGCGAAGCCGCTCGAACCGTTCGCTGCGCCCGGGTGGGAGTCGTTGCGTACGCTCAGCGCGGAGGAACGGCGACTCGTCGGCGAGTACTTCAAGCGGTTGAATGCCAAGCCGTGATCCGACCGGCCGTCTCGCGCATGCGCTGACGCGCGCGATCGTCGCGACGGTCGCACTCGTCGCCGGTGTGCCGATCGTCGCGACTCGCGCGCAGCCGCCGCGCGTGAGCGAGCCGGCGCGCACACCGGTGGAGCTGCTCTTTCGTGCGCTCGCGCAGGAAGACTCGTCGCGCTTCCGCGATGCGGCGCAGGGCTATCGTCTGGCGCTCGACGCGGGGACCGGCCTCGATGCCGACCAACAGATGCTCGCCATGCTGGGCTTCGAACGCGTGGCGTCCGAACTGGGGCTCCGGGACTCCGTGCTCGCGGTCATCGGACGCGTGCTGACGCGTCAGCCGCGTGACGCGACGGCCCACGGCATCCGGTTGCGCACGCTGCGCGCCGTGGGGGCCGATGCGCCGCGCACGCGCGAGGCGATGGCCGCCGCCGACTCGGTCGTGCGCGCGGCGTTCGTGGCCTGGTGCGCGGCGGCGCCCCGTGATCCCGCGCCGTATCGCGAGTACGCGCGCATGCTGCTCGAACAACGGCGAACGGCGCGCGCGGATACCGTGCTGCAACAGGGCGCGCACGTGCTCGGCGGCCTCGCTGGCATCCGCACGGAGCGTGCACAGGTGGATGCGCTGCTCGGGCACTGGGGGCCGGCCGGGCGCGAGTGGAGCACGGCCGTGCGCGAAGGGCCATGGAACGAGCTGGCCGCGCTCTTCTCCCTGCAGGGCGCGCGCTCGGCGGGGCGCGACAGCGTGCGCGCGGCGATCCGCGCCACGCGCACGCAGACGACCGGCGATACCGTGGTTGTGCTGTCGCGATTGCTCGCGCGCCTCGAGCTCGGCTGGGGAGAAGCGCGGGGCGCCTGGATGGCGGTCGAGTCGCTCGCCCCGCGCGACAGCGTGGTCGACCTGTGGCGTGACGTGGCGGAGCGGCTCGAGTTCAACGAGTCATGGTCGATGGCGCGCGATGCCTGGGCGCGCACCGCCGACGTGAGCGGGCGCACGGATGACCTGCTGCGGCTCTCGACCGCAGCACTGTCGGCGGGCGATGCGGCGCGCGCGCTCAGCGCCGCGACAACAGTGGTCCAGCGACTGCAGTCGGCCCCGATGCCGACGAATGCGAGCGACAGCGTGGGGCGCCGCGCCGCGCGCGAGCGCTCGCGGGCACTGCCGCTCGTCGTCGAAGCACTCGCGCGCCTCGGGCAGCTCGCGGCTGCAGACAGCGTGGTCGCGAGCGCCGGCACGCTCGATGCGATCGACGCACGTGCCGTACAGCGTGCGCTGGCCGTGGGGTGGTTGCGCGCCGGCGATGCGACGCGCGCCGCCCGTGCGTTTCCTGCCCTGGAGGAAGACGACGAATTGCGCGGGTGGCACGCGTTGCTCGGCGGCGATCTCGCCGTGGCGCGCCGTGCCCTCGCGCGCGCGGGCAGTCGCGAGCCGGTGCTCGTCGCAGCGCTGACGATCGTCGCGCGCACACCGAGCCTGCGCAGTGAGGCGATCGGCGCGGTCGTGCGCGCGCTCAGCGTGCGTGACACGACGGCCATCCTGGCCGCATGCGATCGTGCGGCCGCACAGCACGCCGATGCCGCGCCCGCGCTCCTCACCCTCGCGGCGCGGACGGCACCCGCTGCCGACGCGCGCGCACGGTGGCGCGACATCCTCACGCGGTACCCCACTTCGGTCGACGCCCCCGAAGCGGCGCTCGAACTCGCGCGTGCGACCGCACGCGAGGGCGACGGCGCCGCGGCCATTCCGCTCTACGAACAGATGATCCTGAACTATCCCGACAGTGCGCTCGTCCCGCTGGCGCGTCGCGAGCTCGATGGGCTCAAGCGCGCCACTCCCGGACCCGGGATGCGCGCCGCATGAGACGCACACCGCTCTATCGCACCGCGATCACCAGCCTGCTCGCGCTCACCCTCGCGAGCCGCGCCTCCGCACAGCATCTGCTCGTCCCCATGGACGAGGGGCAGGGCAATCACCTCAAGGCGTACGGCCTGGCGTTCAGTGCGCTCAAGTCGGGCGGGCGCGCGGAGTGGTTGCTCAACTATCGCGGCGGGGCGTTCCTGCTCCCCGACATCCCGTCGCTCCGCCGACAGGCGACGCTCGACGGTGTCACCGTCGATGCGATCACCGACGGCGCGCTGGCGACGGCGCGCCAGGAGATCGCCGCCGGCAACATGGACGCGGTCGTCCTCGAGCGCGCGCCAAAGATCGCGATCTACAAGCCACCCAACGAGCCACCCTGGGACGACGCCGTCTCGCTCGCACTCACCTACGCCGGCATCGACTTCACGACCATCTGGGACGATGCCGTACTGGCGGGCGATCTCGCGAAGTACGATTGGGTGCACCTGCACCACGAAGACTTCACGGGGCAGTTCAACAAGCTGCACCTGGCGTATCGCGACACGCCGTGGTTCATCGCGCAGGTGCGGCGCGACGAGGCCACCGCGCGCACGCACGGGCTGGCCAACGTGCCGGCACTCAAGAAGGCGGTGGCGGAGAACATCCGGGCCTTCGTCGAGCGCGGCGGGTTTCTCTTTGCCATGTGCGGCGCGACCGAGTCGCTCGAACTCGCCATCGCGGGGAAGGAGGTCGACATCGCCGGTCCGTTTTCCGACGGATCGCCGCTCGCGGCGGATGCCGATCAGCGGATGGACTGGACGCGCACCCTCGCCTTCACCGGTGCGCACGTCGAACCGTCGCCCTATCTGTCGGCCCTCAGCGACATCGACGGCCATCAGGTCAACGTGCCGGCGCGGCGGCAGCCCCTTGGCAGCTATGCGCTTCGCGAGTTCTCCGCCAAGCTTGATCCCGTGCCCACCATGCTCGTGCAGGATCATGTCGGGACGTTGCGCGACTACTACGGCGTGACCACGAGCTTCAATCGCGCCGTGCTCAAGCCGGGGGTCACCGTGCTCGCGGGCGAAGAGGGGACGCCGTGGGTCAAGTACATCCACGGGGACTACGGAAAGGGGTCGTGGACCTTCCTGGGCGGCCATGATCCGGAAGACGCGCAGCACGCGATCGGCAGTCCGCCCACGGACCTCTCGCAGCATCCGAATTCGGGCGGGTATCGACTGATCCTCAACAACGTGCTCTTTCCCGCCGCCAAGAAGAAGCCGCTCAAGACCTGATGCGCATCGTGCACCGCCGCGTGGTGCAGCGGCGGTGCTAGCTTTCGGGATGCCATCGGGGGAGCGCACGACGATCGGAGAAGCGCGCATCACGCGCACGGCGCAGGCGGCCATGCGTCAGGCGATCCGCTTTGCCGGCGGGCGCGAGGTGTGCTTCGTCGCCACGCTCGACGCAGAAGGGCAGGTCGAGCGCGCGCGGGTCGTCGCGCGCGGCGACATCGAAAGCGTGCTCGCGCTCCCCGGTGTTGCCCAGCGCGGTGAGATGCTGGTGCACAACCACCCGAGCGGTGATCTCGAACCGTCCGCGGCGGATCTCTCGATCGCCGCGACAGTGCATGATGACGGCATCGGCTTCGCGATCTGCGACAACGACGCATCGCGGCTCTACGTGGTGACCGAAGTGCCTGCGGCGATCGAGCGCACCCCGCTCGTACCTCCGGCGGTTGCGGCCGATCTGGGACCCGATGGCCTCGTCGCCCGGCTGATGACCGCGCGTACCGGTGGCTACGAAGATCGCCCGGCCCAGCGCCGCATGGCGCAGGGCATCGCGCGCGCATACAACGAGAATGGCGTGGTGCTGCTCGAGGCCGGAACGGGCGTCGGCAAGTCGATGGGGTACCTCGTGCCGGCGCTTCGATGGGCCGCGGCCAACAACGAACGCACGATCGTCTCGACGAACACCATCACGCTCCAGGAGCAGCTCGTTGGCAAGGATCTGCCGTTCCTCGCCGACGCGCTGACCGATCAGCCCGTGCGCTTCGCGCTGCTCAAGGGGTGGCGCAACTACCTCTGCCTCAATCGGCTGGAGCAGGCGCGCACGGTGCAGCGCGATCTGCTCGACGCCGACCTCATGCGCGAAGTCGAGTCGTTGGCCGCGTGGGCGGAGACGACGGCCGATGGCTCCATCGCCGATCTCCCGGCCGAGCCGCGGAGCGAAGTGTGGGACGAGGTCGCCGCGGAGCCCGATCTCTGTCAGCGGCTCTCGTGCAAGCACTACGAGCCATGCTTCCTCTTCAAGGCGCGGCGCGTGGCTGCGCAGGCCGACGTGGTGGTGGTGAACCATCATCTGCTGCTGGCCGATCTTGCGGTGCGTCGCGCCGCGCAGAACTGGTCGGACGCGGCCGTCCTGCCGAGTTACGATCGGCTCATCATCGACGAAGGGCACCATCTGGAGGAGGCCGCCGCCTCGCATCTGGGCACCAGCGTGACGCGGCGCGGCGTGCTGCGCCTCTTCGCGCGACTCGAGCGGCGCAACGGCAACAAGGGGGTGCTCCCCTCGCTCATCGCGCAACTCACGGCATCGAAGGACCTGCTGAGCGTCGCGAGTCTCGACCTCATTGTCGAGCGCATCCAGCCGGCAGCGCGCACCGCACGACAGCAGGCAGAGCTCCTCTTCGATGCGCTCGATCGCCTGCTCGAGCAGGAGGGCGTCGTGCAGCGACGACTGCGCGAGGATCTCGCGACGCACCCATCATGGGGGTCGGCGATCGACACGGCGCTGACGGCCTTCGTGCGCTGCATCGATGATGTCACCGAGGGGCTCCGCCTCGTGCGCGAGCGCATGGAGACGGAGCCGGCTCGCGCCGAGCGCCTGGCTCCGTTGCTCAACGAAGTGCGTGCGATCGCTCGGCGGCTCGAGAGTGCGAGCGATGGGCTGCAGAGTGCGCTGCGGGGGACCGCCGCCGGCGACGCGATGGTGCGCTGGATCGAGGCGGGGGCGCGGTTGCGTGGCCGGGATGTCGATCAGGTCATCCGCAACGTGGTGGTCACGAGCGTGCCGCTCGATCTGGCGCCGGTGCTGCGCACCGATCTGTTCGATCGGGTCAAGACGGCCGTGGTCACCAGCGCCACGCTGGCGACCGATGCGTCGTTCGATTTCGTGCGGGGGCGCCTGGGGCTCGTGGACGACGGGGACGCGCGCATCCGCTCGGGCATTCTGCCCTCGCCGTTCGACTATGCACAGCAGGCCGTGTTCGCGGTGCCGACCGATTTGCCGGTGCCCAACGCCGATCCGGCGGGGCACGCGGTCAGCGTGCATCGCGTGGCGGAGCATGTCGTCACGGCGGCAGACGGCGGATGCTTCGTGCTCTTCACCAGCCATCGTGAATTGCGCGAGGCGGCAGCCGCGTGGCGCGCCAACGCGGCTCATGGCCGCTGGCCGCTCCTGGTCCACGGGGAGGAGAAGCGTGACCTGCTGTTGCAGCGCTTTCGCGACGCGGGGAACGCGGTGCTCTTCGGCACGTCGTCGTTCTGGGAAGGCGTGGATGTGGCGGGTGACGCGCTCCGCGCGATCGTCATCGCCAAGCTGCCGTTTCGCGTGCCCGGCGAGCCGCTGACCGCGGCACACTGTGAAGCGATCGAGGCGCGTGGGGGCGACGCCTTCCGCGACTACATGCTCCCGCACGCGGCGCTGCGCCTCAAGCAGGGGGTGGGGCGGCTCATCCGCCGGTCCACTGATCGCGGCGTCATCGTCATTGCCGACCCGCGGCTCGTGACCAAGCGCTACGGGCGCGGACTGCTCGATACGCTGCCCCCCGCGCATCGCCTCATTGCGCCCTGGGCTCGCGTGGCCGACGCCGTGACGCAATTCTACCGCACGCGCTGAGCCCGTCCTTCGACTCCCCCCATCATGCACATGCCGTCCAAGATCGTCTGCGTAGGTCGCAACTACCTCGAGCATGCGAAGGAACTGGGCAACGACGTGCCGAGCCAGCCGCTTCTCTTTCTCAAGCCGCCGTCGTGCGTGATCGGCGCGTGGGAGGCGATCGTGCTGCCGCCACAGTCACAGCAGGTGGAGTATGAGGGCGAGATCGGCGTGATCCTCGGCGAGCGGTTGCGACATGCGGATGAGGCCACGGCGATCGGTGCGATCGGCGGTCTGGTGGCGGTGAACGATGTGACCGCGCGCGACCTGCAGAAGACGGACGGCCAGTGGACGCGCGCGAAGGGCTTCGACACGTTCTGTCCGATGGGCCCGGTGTTTCGCGGCGCGCTGCCGCCGCTCGACGCCATCGAGGTGGTGACAACGGTCAATGGTGTGGAGCGGCAGCGCGGCACCAGCGCGCAGATGGCGTTTTCGATCGCGTTCCTGCTCAGCTACATCTCGGGCATCATGACCTTGGAGCCCGGGGACCTCGTGGCCACCGGGACGCCGGCCGGCGTGGGGCGGCTCGCGCCGGGCGACACGGTCCGCGTGGAGCTCAAGGGGCTCTCAGCGGTCGAAAACGTGGTTCGCGCGCCGGCGGCGTAACGCCAAACGGCGAGACCGGCCAGGCGGTAGGGATCGAGGGGAAGCACAGACGCTCCCCCAAGGGGCACTCCCTCCCGCCGACCGGTGTAGATTGTGCCAATCGGGCGGCGCTGCCCGTTCCGATCTCTCCCGCGCGCCCTGGAGCGCATGGACACCCTTCGTCCCCGCACGGACCGCAAGAAGCGCTCGCCGCTGGCCCTCGCGATTTCCGTGGCGCTGCACCTGGCCGCGGGCGCGGTGCTGCTGCGCGTGGTCACGCTGGGCATCAGCGCGTCGCAGTTGGGGAAGATCCGGGAGAAGACCGTGCCCATTCCCGGTGAGCGATTGCAGTACGTGCGCGTGTCGCCCGGTGCTGCTGCAGCGACACCGTCGAGAACCCCACCGGCAAAGTCGACGGCACCGAGCGGCCCGAAGGCGCTCGTCGCCCCATCGGAGATCCCGCAGGGTGTTGCCGCTCCCGTTTCGCGCGACACCGGGAGCACTGCGGCCGGCGCCAATGGCGCAGGCGACGGTGCGGTGGGCGCGGGTGGTGCTGCGGCCGTGCGCGGCGTCACGCCCGGCTTCGTGGACGCGCGCCTGTGGGGCGTGCCCACGGGGACGAGCATCGCCCGCACGGGCACGGACAACATCGACAGCGTCATCGTGGCCACCCTGCGCGTTGCACGCGACTCGGCCGACTCCGCGTCGCGCCATCAGCGGCCCGGCGGCGACTGGACCAAAACCGATGCCAATGGCGGCAAGTGGGGATGGGATCAGCAGGGCATCCGGCTGGGCAAGGTGACGATCCCCAATGCGCTGCTCGGGCTGTTGCCACTGAACGCGCAGCGTGGACTCAACGGCAATCCGATCGAGCGGGATCGCAATTCACGCTTGGCAATGATGCGTGACGAGATTCTCCGCAATTCCGCGCGCGGCGCGGGCGAAGACGACTTCAAGAAGGCCGTGAAGGCGGTGCGGGCGCGCAAGGATCGGGAGCGCGCCGAGCGATTGCGCCTCGTCGCGGCGGCGCAGGGCCGTGAGGCGCCACCGCCGGCCTCGCCACCGCGCGCCGATCCCGATCGCTGACGGCTAGCTCGCGGCGGCGCCCGACGCGTCGTCGAGCCAGCGCACCGCCGCGTCGAGACGCGCCAGCGAGGTGTCGCGTCCCAACAGCAGCAACACGTCGAAGATGCCGGGGCTCGCGGTGACGCCAACCAAGGCGACACGCAGCGGCTGAAAGATCTTGCCGCCCGAGACGCCGAGTGACTCCGCGAGCGCACGCAGCCCCTGCTCCATCGCATCGGCCGTCCACGTGTCGAGCGTCGCGAGTCGGTCGCGCGTGGCCTGAAGCATCGACCGTGTCGTCGGCACGTCCTTCCAGAACTTGGCGATAGCCTCTTCGTCGTACGTGACGGTGGGCTCGAAGTAGACACGTGCCTGCTGCGCCAGCTCGAGCGTGGTGCGTGCACGCACGCGCAACTGCGTGAGCAACTGCTCGTACCACTCCCGCCGCGCGTGCAGCGACTCTGCCGTGGCGAGCCCGGCATCAACGATCGCGCGCGTGATGTGCGGCTCGACATGGTCGAGCGGGTCGAGCGAGAGGTGCTGCCCGTTCATCCACTCGAGCTTCTTGGGGTCGAAGATGGCTGCCTTGCGTTGCAGGCCATCGAGCGAGAAGCGGCGAATCAACTCGTAGAGGGACATCACTTCCGTATCGTCACCGGGCGACCAGCCGAGCAGCGAGAGGAAGTTGACCATCGCCGCGGGGAGGATGCCGAGCTGCGCATAGTCGCCCACGGCCGTCGCGCCGTGTCGCTTGCTCAACTTCTTGCCGTCGATGCCATGGATCATGGGCACATGCGCAAAGCGCGGCAGTTGGGCGCCCAACCCCTGGTAGAGCAGGATCTGCTTGGGCGTATTGGAGATGTGATCGTCTCCGCGCATCACGAACGTCACGCGCATCTCGATATCGTCGGAGACGACGGCGAGGTTGTACACCGGCGTCCCGTCGGAGCGGAGGATGATGAAGTCCTCGATGTCCTTGTTGGGGAAGCGGATCCAGTCGTGTACCGCGTCGTGCCACGCGGTATCACCATCGGGCACGCGAAAGCGGATGGCAAAGGGCTCGCCCGCCGCCGCGCGACGATCGGACTCCTCCTGCGGCAGGTCCACGCGGGCGCGATCGATGCGAAAGCCGTCGCCCGCGGCTTCGCGTTGCCGCGCGAGCTCCTCGGCGGTCGTGAAGTCGCGATAGGCCAGGCCGCGCTCGAGGAGACGGAACGCATCGCGCTTGTGCCGCTCGCCGTTGGCGCCCTGGAAGACCACCTGCTCATCCCAATCGAGACCGAGCCAGCGCAAGCCATCGAAGATCGCGCGCGTGCTCTCCTCGGTGCTGCGCGCGCGGTCCGTGTCCTCGATGCGCAGAAGGAAGGTGCCGCCGGTGTGGCGCGCGTAGAGCCAATTGAGCAGCGCCGTGCGTGCGCCGCCAACGTGCAGAAACCCGGTGGGCGAGGGCGCAAACCTGAGGCGCGGGGGATGATCGGCGGACATGGCAAGAAAAAGGAAACGCGGCGCCCGAGTCGGTCGGCCGCCGCGTCCAAGCTAATGCTCCGTGCGCGGAGCGCTCAGCCCACGCCGATGCCGATGCGCAGCGTGCGTCCGGGCTGCGGCAAGCCACACTGATCGTACAGTGCGCGATCGCCCACGTTGTCCAGCGCGACGAGTGCACGGAACCGCTGCGCCCACCCGCGCAGCCCCCAGTGCCGCTCGACGCCGAGATCGACCGCCATCGCCGCCCCCTGTCGATCGCGGCGATTGGTATCGGGGTTGAGGCACGAGGTGCTGCCCAGATACCGGGCGCGTGCGAATCCTTCGGCGCGCCACGGCAGGCGCGAGATCGCGTTGAGTGAGCCGAAACGCAACGGCAGGTTCTCCGGCTCGCGCTCGGCGTTGGCGGTCACCGACTTGTCGGTGATCGTGGCGTCCTGGATGGTGAAGTCGCCGCGAAGCTGCACCGCGCCGAGCGACACGCCACCGAGCAGTTCGACACCGCTGGTGCTGAAGCGATCGCGATTGACGCGCTGGAAACGGCGATCGGGGAGCGTGATGCGAATGACGGCATCGTCGGTGCGCGACGTGAAGGCCACAGCCTGGCCATCGAAGCGTCCGCGCGCGAGCGTGGCGCCGGCTTCGGCGCCGCGAAATGTCTCAGGCCGGAGCGACGGGTTGGGCGCAAAGCGATTGAGTGCGCCGGAATAGAGTTCGCGCAGGGCGGGGAATCGCTTGCGTTCGCTCGCGGAGACGTGCAACCGGAGGCCGGCCGTGGGAAGGAACCACGTCGCACCCGTGCGCCAGCCGATGCCGTCGGTATTCGGCTGCGCGACGCGACCGCCGGCGCGTGGCGTGCGCACGTGATCGGAGACGAGGCCGCCGGTGACCGTCACGAACGGCGTGGGTCGTACATCGACCTCCGCGCCGTAGCTCTCGAGCCGTTGTGCATAGCGCACGGCCGGCGTCGCCACGAGACCCAGCACTTCATCGTAGCGTGTGTCGGCGCGGGTGTACGAGGCGCGCACCACCGCGCGCTCCGCGAAGAGCGAGTGATCGGCGATGAGCCGCGAGGTGATGGTGCGGTCTTCGCCGCGCTCGCGATCGGTGACGCGCTGGTATGTACGGTCGGCGTATGCGGCGATGGCGACATCGCCGCGATTGAGGCCGATGGTGGCTTCCACGTCGCCGCGCCCCACGCGATTGCGGAACTCGCCGGTGCCAGCGGAGAGCGAGAGCACCTGCCGCGTGAGCGATGGATTGCGCCAGAGGCGTGGCGCGCGGATGTGCAGTTCGGGCACGACCCCGCGATCGGCCGACATCGCCGACATCACGCCGGAGACATACGCTCCGCGCGTCGTGGCGTAGCGCGCGCCGGCAAAGCCGTCGACGGTGCGTGCGTCACTGTTGAGCCGGAGGTCGTCGGTGGTGCCGGGCTCGGTGATGGACGCCGGGCGCGCAACGCCCGGTGAGTCGCGCCACCCGCCGCCGGCACGCACGGCGAGCGTGCCAGCGGCATTGGCGAGCACGGTGCCGCCTGCGGCACCGGTCATGCGGGTGCCACCGAACTGGTCGGTCTGCACATCGAGGCGCGTAAGTCGCGGCGCACCGCGATCGGTCGAGGGCTCGTCCCACAGGCTTGCGGAGATCACGCCGCCGATGGCGTTGGGGCCGGCAAGAATGGAGGAGAGCCCGCGCGCGAACTCGACGCGCTGCACGCCGGACATCGGAATGATCGTGGGGTCGGCGCGCGCGTCCCACGTGAGTGTGAGCGGCACGCCTTCGAAGAACACGGCCGCCTGGCGCGACTCGGAGCCGCGCACCGACAGCTCGTTTTCGCCGCGCGCGTTCTGGCGCACGTAGAGAAACGGGATGCGCCGCAGCATGTCCGAGAGGAGCGGCGCCGCAGTGAGGCCCGGCAGCGAGTCGGCACGAATCGCGACGACGGCAGCGCTGCCGACGACGGCGGGTGCATACGGCGCGCGCACGGTGACGGCAGACATGGCGCGCGTCGAGTCGCGCGCCGACGAGTCGGGGCGCGCCGGCTGTTGCGCCGCCGCGCCGAGCGGGAGGCCGAGCGCGATGACAAGTTCCAGAACGACACGAACGACGGGGCGCGGCAGCGGCATGGGGAGGTGATCGGGAACGGTCACGCGGCGTCGAGGCCCGTAGACGTGCGGTACAAGGTGTACGCGTCGCCGATCCCCGGCGCTGGCGTTTCCCCCCTCCCGCACGAACGACATGCGGGCGGAGACCGTCCGGTCCCCGCCCGCATGCGTCTGTGTCGAGCGGAGAGAGCGGGATTCGAACCCGCGATACAGGTTGACCCCGTATGCCGGTTTAGCAAACCGGTGCCTTCAGCCTCTCGGCCATCTCTCCCTGGGTCCCGCCCGGTGGGGGCGGCCAGACGCGGCAGTCTACGCCTCCTCACCGGAGGCGTCAACGCGCCAGTGCCTGCCGTGAACCGCCGACGTCGCCGGGAGCGTTCATCTCGGAGCGCGGCGCGCTCCTCGCGCTGACGCCCATCTCCGTGACGATGTCCCGCTGGAGGGCACCATGACCCCGACCGTTACTGCTGCTGCACCGCCGTTTCATACCCGCAATGATCTTGCCGCCGACACGCGCGCGGCGATGATCGTGCTGCTCAACGAACGCCTGGCCGATGCGATCGATCTTGGGCTGCAGGCCAAGCAGGCGCACTGGAACGTGAAGGGACCGCACTTCAAGCCGTTGCACGATCTCTTCGATGCCACCAACGCGCTCGCGCTCGAGTGGGCCGACGAGCTCGCCGAGCGTGCGGTGCAACTTGGTGGGGTCGCGGAGGGACTCGTGGGCGCCGTCCGCGACCGGTCTCGGCTCCCGGCGTTTCCCACCTCGGCACCGCATGCGCGCGCGTGGACCGAGGCGGTGGCGGCGGCGGTGGAGTTCACCGCCAATGCGTTGCGAGCAGACATCGAAGACGCCACGGCCGCGGGTGACGCGGTGACGGCGGACATCCTGACGTCGATCGCGGGAGCGGCCGACAAGCAGTTGTGGTTCGTGGAGGCGCACCTGGAAGGGCTGTGAACCCGGGCGACGGGGCGCGCCCGGCGGTGCGCCCCGGCAAGCTGGAGCGACGGTTCATCACATGGGCGTGATGGCGGGGTCGATACGCGCGGTAATGCGTGTAGCGTCGCACGGGTGACGCGATCGATCCACGCCAATCATGCCCATCATGCGTTTCGCTCGATACTGCCTTGTCGCCGGTGTGCTCACGCTCGGTGCGTGTGCGGACTCGTCGTCATCGACCGCGCCCGAGTCGGGGGCCCCGCTGCAACTGCTCCCCGTGGCGTGTGCTGCACCGGTACCAGTGCAAGGGACCCCCAATCCGCGCGCCCCGCTGATCATCGTCCTCTTCAAGGATGGCGTCGATGCCACGCGCGAAGCGGCACGACTCGCTGCGCGGCACGGGTTCGAAGTGTCGCGGCTCTATCCCGCGATTGGCGGATTTGCCGCGTTGATCTCGTCAGCGCAACTGGCGGCGCTGCGCTGCGAGACGACGATCGCCATCGTCGAGCACGATGCGATCGTGACGATTGCGCGGTAGCAGCGACGCTCGCGCCGCGGTCGATGCCTCACGGCAGGTCGCTGCGGCGCAGCCAAATGAACGTGATCTCGCCGCTATCGCGTAAGGTGAAGCCCATTCCTCCGCCGGAGGGTGCAAAGGCCACGGGGAAGACGGGGCGCGGGACACGTCTCACTATCAGGGCGACGCGGCAATGCAAGACGCGCGCGTTCGCGGGCGCACCAGATGCGCGTGGCACCGGTCTGCCCTACGGCGTGGGTGAGATTCGAACTCACGAGACCCTTTCGGGCCCGCCGGTTTTCAAGACCGGTGCATTCAACCACTCTGCCACCACGCCAGGCGGCGCCCAGGGCGCCGGGCGGGGAAGCTTAGCCACCCCGCAAAGTGAGCGCTCCGTACATGTCGGGTATTGCCGAAACCACCGGGAGGCGGGATAGTGGAAAGGGATAAATAAGAATCGTTCTCATGTAGTAGTAATACTCATGAAGCAATGCGCCTCCGAGCACCGTTCTGCCTCCTCACCGTCGTGTCCGTCTGTGCCGCGGGCGCCCCGCGCCCACTCCTCGGCCAGCCCGCGCCACGTCGCGCGGCAGTCGGCACTGTTCGTGACGCTCGCTCGGGGCGCCCCATCGGTGA
Organism: Gemmatimonadaceae bacterium; assembly: GCA_025453745.1. GTDB lineage: Bacteria > Gemmatimonadota > Gemmatimonadetes > Gemmatimonadales > Gemmatimonadaceae > JALOPS01. Next base: position 6,061 of record JALOPS010000019.1, on the reverse strand, counting down.
CGTCACTGTCGAGATCCTCGGGACCGTCCATCGCGCGCTCTCCGACGCGTCCGGACGCTTCGCCCTCGCCACCGGCGGCGCGGACTCCGTCACACTCCGCTTCAGCCGACCCGGACTCACACCACTCACGCGCCGAGTGGCGGCCGACGCGCCGCTCGAGATCGCGCTCACGCCGCTCGCGCAAACACTCGCGGCCGCAGAGGTCACCGAGCGCCGCATCGCCGATCGCCGCACGGAGCCCACACCGCAACTCTTCGTCGATCGCGAGGAGATCGCGCGCTTCGATGATCAGACCATTGCCGACGTGCTGCGGCGCCAGAGCGGCATTGTGATGGGCGGGCCGCCCGGCGCCGCGAAAGACGTGCGCATGCGCGGTCTCGACAAGGAATACACGCAGACGCTCGTCGATGGACGCCGCTTTCCCGATGGTGGCGAAAAACGCGAGTTCAATGTCGACCGGCTCAGCGCCGCGCTCGTCGAACGCGTCGAGATCATTCGTGGGCCCACCGCCACCATGCCGGCGCAAGGGGCTGGCGGCACGGTCAACATCGTCATGCGCGACGTGCCGGTCAGTCGGCTCGCCGAATTCGGATTCACGGGAGGGCGCGCCGGTCCCGGCGCGCCGGCGGGCGATGGCTATCTCGTCGCCGGCAACCGACACGGCCGATGGGGGTGGCTGCTCGATGGCTCTTACCTCGGTCGCAGCGCACCGCAGGCCGGGAAGGACAAGATCACGTCCAGCGCGCGTGAGGCCGAGGTCGAGAATCTCGACGTACGCACGCTCAACCTGATGCCGCGACTGGCCGTCGATGCCACGTCGCGGGACGTCCTCGTCTTCGAGCCGACGTTCATTCGCACCAACGAGGCGAAGGGGAAGACGAAGCGCCGGCTGACGTCCGCCGGTGCGCCCAACGGCGGCGAGGTGGAAGACGAGACGAAGGACCGCAACTCGCACCGGCTGCGTGGCCAATGGCGGCGACAGTTGGCCAATGCCGGGCTCGTGCGACTCGATGTGGGCACACAGCAGACGGTCGAAGACAAGATCAAGGGGAAGGACACGCGCAACGCGGCTGGCGTGCAGACCGTGTTCACCGATGAGATCGAAGACAAGAAGGACCGCGAGCTCTTTGCGCTGGGCGAGGCCGTCATCGGCACGCTGGGGGCGCACCGCACCACGGTCGGGGGCGAGTGGGTCATTCGCGATCGACTGAAGAACAAGCGGATCTTCGAGACGCGGCCGGGCCAGGCGCGAGTCGATCGGACCGGCGCGAAGGACGTCTACGAAATCGACGAAGGTCAGGCGTCGCTCTGGCTGCAGGATCAATGGACGGTGACGGCGCGCAGCATCGTCACGGCCGGCGTGCGCGCCGAACGCATCGACCATCGGGCCGTCGATCGTCTGGGCAGCGTTCAGACGCAGGACGGGTGGATCGTCGCGCCGTCGGTGAACGTGCTGCAGCAGGTGAGCGGGGGCGTGAACCTGCGCGCGAGTGCGTCGCGCACGGTGCGGCGGCCGAAGTTCGACGATGTGATTCCGTACGTCGAGACGCGCTCGGGATCACTCGCCGCGCCCGATCGGATCGGTAACCCTGACCTCCGTCCCGAACACATCACCAGCGCCGAGGTGGGCGCCGAGCGCTTCGTTGGCGCCAGCGGCGTGGTGGGAGTGACCGTCTATCGCAAGTGGATTCGCGACGTGCAGGAAGTCCGCATCCTTCAAGGTGTAAACGGGAACTCGCGCTTCACTGAACTTCCGGTCAATGCCGGCAACGGCACGCTCGACGGTATCGACGTCGATGCACGAGGGGCACTCGCCGCCGTGGGGCTGCCACAGACGACGCTCTACGCGACCGGTTCACTCTTTCGCTCGCGCCTGCTGGCAGCGAGTGGCGCGATCCGGCGGTTTCCGAATCAGCCGGACTACGTGGTGAACCTCGGCTTCGATCATGCGCTGCCACGACTGGGGCTCAGCTTCGGCATGAACGCCAACCGTGTGCCCGGCATCGGCAAGGGCGAGATCAAGGACGGCGTCGCGCAACTCGCGAGGGAAGACGTCGGTGATCGGGTCGATCTGTACATCGCGCAGCGGATCGCCGGCTTCACGGTGCGGCTGAGCGGACAAAATGTGCTGGCGAGTGGCAAGGACAAGGCCACGAGCCTCTTCGACGCGAACGGCCGACTGACGGAGACCGTCACCGAACGCGAAGTCGCGCCGCGCTTCTTCTTCGTCGGCGTCGAACGCCGCTTCTGATTTCCCTCGAGCCCGAACCTCCGATGCGTCGTCCCTCATCCCGTTCGTCCCACTCGTGGGTCAGTGTCGCGGTCGCCGTGCCGATGTTCCTCGTGGGCATCACCGCGATCGGTTTTGCGCACGGCAAGGCGCTCAACACCGGCGAGATCCGTGTGCCCACAAAGTGGTTTCCCGGATACGCACTCAATGCCGCATCGTCCGCCGAGCGCCCGGAGGTCAAGTCGTTCTGGCGCGCACCCGATGGATCGACGTACATCGGTACCCGGCTCGGGCTCTTTCGCACGCGTCCCGGCGGCGAGATCGATTCGGTGCGCGGACTGGCCAACATCGACATCAAGGCATTGGCGGTCGCGGGTCCGACTGGTCCACTGATTGCCGCCACGCGTGAAGGGGTCTACCGCGTTGACGGTGGGCAGGCCACCACGTTGCTGGCGGGGGACGTGCATGGCGTTGCTGTGCACGGCGGCGCGCTGGTGGCCACCCACCGCAAGCGTGGTGTGCTGCGCAGCGATGACATGGGCGCGCGCTGGATACCGGAGCCCGGCGTTGCCGATGCGGCCAAGCGGATCCCGCTGCCACCGCCGGCCGAAACGGTGACGCTCAGTCGGCTGATCTTCGACATCCACACGGGGAGCGCGTTCGTGGGTGCCACGTACGACTGGATCTGGTGGGACGTACTCGGTGGCATTCTCGCGTTTCTTGTTGCAACCGGCGTGTACCTGTGGTGGGCGGCACGTCGACGGCTCGCGCGGGAGCGAGCGGCCGCGCTGCCCGTGCGTCCGCGCGGTGCTCCGGTACCGACGCCGGTCGCACCGCCTGGCGTGTTGCCCGGCTTTGCGGCGGTGGGCTCGCCATCGCTCGACCGCGCGACGCGGTGACAGGTCGTCGCACTCGCAGGCGAGCGCCGCACGCTCTGCAGACACGGCACGCCGCATGAGCGTGGCGCTCTGGGTGCTCGTGGGGGTCGCGGCCGCCGGCACGTTGTGGGCGGCCGCGCTGTCGATCGACGGCGCGTGGCGCGCGATGAGTACGCGCGTTCGACTCGCGCGGCACCGCGCGCGCACGCGCCCTCTGCCGCTTCGCGTGCGCGCCCGACACGATGTCACCGACGGACTCTTCGCCGTCGAGCTCTCGCACCCGCGCGGCCGACGCCTGCCACGCGCCCGCCCCGGCCAGTACGTGACGCTGCTGCTGCGCGATGCCGACGGGGTCACCCATCGTCGCGCGTACTCTGTCGCCAACGCGATGCGTCGCGCGCGGCACTACGAGCTGGTGATCAGGCGAGAGGCCGCCGGTCGCGTGTCGCCCCGATTGCATCACGCGCTCATGCCGGGGGCGATCATCGACGCACTCCCGCCGCGCGGCGCCTTCACACCGCGGGCGTCGCGCGGTCGTCCGGTCGTGTTGCTCGCCGGCGGTGTGGGGATCACACCGCTCAAGGCGATGGCGGAGTCGCTCGTGCCGCGTGGGGCGCAGGTGCTGCTTGTGCATGTGGTACGCACGGAGCGGGAGCTGGTTGGCGCCGCGCACTTCCGGGCGATGGCGTCGCGCCATCCACGCTTCATGTACGCACCGTTTGTCACACGCCCATCCGACGAGTGGACGGGCTACACCGGTCGCCCCACGCCCGCGTGGATCGATGCGCACGCGGGCGCGGCAGGGATCGCGCGAGCGGATGTCTATCTCTGCGGGCCGGACGCGATGATGGCCGCGCTGACTGCCGGACTGCGTGCGCTCGGTCTCAACGAGGCGCGCTGCTTTCGCGAGGACTTCGGCTGCGCGTCCCCGGTTGCCGGCGAGACGCCGGATGAGGTCGTGCCGCATCGCGTCGCGCTCGAGGGGACGGCCCCGGTGGTGTGGCAGGGCGAACCCACGCTGCTGCACTGCCTCGAAGAGGCGGGTGCACCCGAGCTGCGCGACTGTGGCGCGGGGCACTGCGGCAGCTGCGCGGTGCGGCTCGTGTCAGGCACCGTCGGGGAGATTCGTCCCGCGCAATGGCCGCTCCGTCCCGGCGAAGTGCTGGCGTGCTGTGTGCGACCGACGAGCGACGTGCAACTCGGACGCGTCGGCGCGCCCGTGGGTCGTGCGTAGCGTTCAGGCCACGTCGCGCTGCGCGAATGCCCGCTCGGCGAGGGGGTGTGCGACCGCGTCTGGGAGTCGCCGGCAGTGCGCGCTGATGCAGCCCGGGCACCGCTCACGATAGCGCGCCGAGTGCCGCGCGCCCGAGTGCAGATGTGTGTGTACCAGGTCGGCCAGCGCATCGGCGAAGCGTGCGCTGTCGTTGAGCGCCGGTGCGCGGCGGAAGCCATCGAGTCCCAGTGTGTGTGCGAGCTCGCCGTACTCGCGATCGATCTCCGAGAGCGTTTCGATGTGGTCGCTGGTGAACGCGATGGGCACGACGAGCACATTGTGCCGACGGTCGCGCGCGAGCTGGCGGATGACCCGCTCGGTCGACGGTCCCAGCCACCGGACGGGCCCGACTTCGGACTGGTAGCACAGCAGCGATGGGTTGGGGAGTGCGAGGGCGTCGAGCACGGCATGCACCGAGGCGCCCACTTCCTGGGGATAGGCGTCGCCGCGTGCGATGACCGAGAGCGGCAGCGAGTGCGCACTGAAGAGCAGGAGCACGTCATCACGAATGGCGTCGGGATATGTCGCCAGTCCCTCGCGCACGCGCTCCGCCATCGCCTGCACGAAGCCGTGGTGCGTGGGCCAGCGATCGATCACGCTCCAGCGGAACCGTCCGCGCGTGCCCGTACGCTCGAGGGCGCGCCAGAGATCGCCAAGGCTCGACCCCGTCGTGGTGCAACTGTGCTGTGGATACTGCGAGAAGGCCACGGCGCGCGTCACGCCATCCGCGGCCATCTGGTGCAGCGCCTCGTCCGCTGAGGGGGAGACATAGCGGAAGGCGACGTAGAAGCGATGTGGCGCCGTCGACGGCGACAAGCGGTCGAGGCGTTCGACCATCGCGCGCCCTTGTGCCTCCGTCCATCGGCGGATCGGTGACCCGCCTCCGATCGCCGCGTACAGGCCGCGCACGCGGGGCGCGCGTCGCTTGGCGAGCGCGCGCCCGAGCACGTTCTGCCACGGCAGGCGCAACAGCTCGCGATCGGCGAAGAGGTTGAGCAGGAAGGGCTCCACGTCGTCCAGCGACTCGGGCCCGCCCATGTTGAGCATCACGATGCCGGTGCCACCGGCGCGCGTGTGGACGGCGTGAGCAGTTGGGTTGAGTGTCATCGATGGCGCACACGAGTCGGGAGACAGGATGTGGTCGCGCGGTGCTTCACGCGCGACATGCACGCATGCTGTGGTCCCTCGCGTGTGACGGACAGTCCGCAGCTCTACGGAGTGTGTGGTGCGCGCTCCGGTGGAGTACGGAGGGCTGGCGCGACGCGCAGACGTGGTCGCGACGGACGATGGCGTGTGCACGACATGGTGACGCGCGCGGGCAGAAACGACAACGGCCGCTCCGGGTGCGGAGCGGCCGTCGCGCGTGTGCGTCGTGTCGGTCGTTACGGTCGCTTGGCGGGGACCGGCGACGACGGCGCCGAATCGCGCGGATTGAGCAACTGATCGATCGCCGAATCCTGCGGTTGCAGCGGGTTCCCCTTGTCGAGGCCAAAGAGCTGCGCCCGACGTGTGGTAGTCGCGATGCCGCGTGCGTCGACGATCAGTGAATCGCTGGTGCTCTTGCGGCCCATGCGCAGCGTCGTCTCCGCCAGCGTCAGCGCGGTGATGGTGTAGAGATCGGGAATGCCGACCGACGCGTCGTCCACCCAGTTCGCCCGCCGGGCGAGCGACTTGGGCGCG
>JALOPS010000213.1 GCA_025453745.1 Gemmatimonadaceae bacterium | reverse complement strand
CCCGCAAGCTCGTGACACCGCCACAACAGTCCCGGCGACCATGCTGGAGGCAGTCTGCGCAGAGCGTACGGAGTACTCGGCTGGGGAATCGTCGCGCTGGGCATACTCCACATGGCGTCCACACCGCGCCCCCTGACCGCGTCGGCGGTGTGGTTCTTCAGCGGCGGCCTCGCGATGGTGCTGACCGGAGCGATCAACCTCCTCAATCGCACGTACGGTGGCGTGGCACCACGGCTGCGCTGGGTTTGCGTTGGGGCAAATGCAGTCATGACGGCCTTTGCCCTGGTCGCGGGATGGGTCGGCCGGGCGAGCGGTGGAGAACTGGTGACCATCGTCGGGTGGATGGGTGCGACGACGGTGCTCTCCGTCGTGCAGAGCGCGGTCGGCGTGACGCCCCCCCGAAAACAGACAGAGGACTCGTAGAGTCACCGCGTCTCTGACGTCCCCCACCCCGCACGCGACGCACGCGCCGCCCTGTTCAGCGAAACGGTGTCGCGGTCGTGATGAAGCGGAGAAACAGACGGTCGCGCTGCCCGTTCGGCAGCATCTTGTTGATGAAGCTGTTGACGCCCCCCTCCACAACGCCGAAGTCGTCGTCGTTGCTCACGACAAGCCGCGAGTTCCCGATGACGGCCAAGCCTTCGGCCTTGTCGTGCGGGTACCCTCCCGGAAGCGTGAGGAGGTCCACGACCAGCGACTTGGGCGTGGCGACGATGCCGGCGGCTCGCCGCTCCGCCGCCGTCAACGCTTCCAGCACGCGCCCGCCAAAGAGGCGGCCGCCCGGTGCATCGCTCGGATCGCTCACATCCGTCGCTCCCGTCACGTCGATGCGATAGACACGCTTGGAGGTCGACGTGGGCGATCCACCCTGGAAGTTGCCGTCGCGCTCGAGCACGAGGAACGATGTGCTGCTCAACGCCAGAATCTCGCTCGACAGGAGTCCGACGGCGTCTGTTTCGTAGACGTACTGCCGGGTCGCGCCGCTGGCGATGTCGAACGTCACGATGCGCAGCGCGTTGCTCTGCCGGCCGATCGCCGCCGACGGATTGTCGAGCGGCGACTGCATCATCCCCACGAGCGTACGCCCGTCGGGCGTGATGGTCAGCCCCTCCATCCCGCGATTCGGACGGCGCAGCGCCAACACACGCGGGAGCCGACGGCCGCCCGCTCCGTTGCCGAATGGATTGATCCGTTCGATCGTGCGACCCGTCGCATCGAGATGCACAATGTGCGGACCGTATTCGTCGGACACCCAGAACGTGCCGTCGGTGGCCACGACCAGCCCCTCGGCGTCGAGACCGTCCGGATCGGTACCCAGCGGCGTGCCACCCACGCCAACCGCCGTCTCACCGGTCGCCCCAGCCCCCACCGGGTTCGGCAATCCACTGATGCGCGCGCCGGTCGCTGTGCGCATCTCGATCGTCGAGAGTCGCCGAAGCGAGTCGCCCACCAACTGGAAACGTCCGATCACCGGTCCGAAGGTGGGCAGCGGGAACAGCAGCTGATTGCTGACGCCGGTGGTCACGTTCGGACCGCGGTCGGTCATGACGTAGAAGATCGACGGGTCCCGTGGATCGGTGGCCAACGCGGAGCCGTACCCACCGGTGATGCCGACGCCACCGAGCGTGCCCCACGTGGTCGGCGCACCGTCGGCAGCCCGCTCGGGGTAGACGATCGGCGCTGGGCTCGAGACGTCGTCGGTGCACGCAGTCGCCAGGACCATCAGGACCACGACGACGAGACGGGGAGTGGATCGCATCAGTAGGGAGTCGGGGGTGAGGAAGTCCCTACCTTCCCTTCACAACGTCACACGAGAGCGACGAAGACGTCACAGCTTGCTGTCATCGACGGTGCCGGGCAGTTCCCGTGCGGCGCGACTGGCGTTGAGGCGCACGTGCGCGACGAAGGCCGGTGAACGCGGCGAGCCGCGTTCTGAGCTCGATGCGGCTGTGGGCTGATCCGCACGTGACGCGAGCGCTTGCCAGGGCTCTCGACGTCAGGAGCCACGGCCTGCACCTTCACTCCCACGCGAACACGTCGAGGTACTCGACTCGCGTGTCCCCTCACAATCGCCGCCATTGCCCGACCGCATCGTTGTCGAAGGCGCATCAGTGCGGGCCGCCGCGGAACCATCTGGCAGATACGCTGGCCTCGCGACCACATGGTCGACTCTGACCAGTCACACAGCATGGTGACCGACATCGAGGCGCATACGCGCCGGCCACTGCCCCTGCTCGTGTGCGCGGCGGTCGTACTTCTCGCCGGCTGCGCGAATGCCCGTCCGACAGACGCCACCGCCACGCTGCTCCAGCTCAACGCGGCGTACGACCGCGCTCTGCTCGACGCTGACTCCGTCTCACTCGACTCGCTCTACCACCCGGACTTCACGTACCTCGGGCCGGGGGGCGAGGTGCGTACACGCGCGCAACAGATCGACGCGCTGACCTCTGGACGCGTGGACGTGCTCGAGGGGAAAAGCGACAGCATCGTCGTACGCGTGTATGGAACCACCGCGACGCTGCTCGGTCGATTCACCGGCCGAGCACAGGTGGGCACGGATCGTTTCTCACTGCGCGAACGGTACTCCACCACGTGGCTATGGGATGCCGGGCGCTGGCGACTGCTGGTTGAGCACGGCACCGTGATGCGCAATCCTCCTGCAGACAGCGTACCCCCATGACGATGCGCACCCTCGCAGCACTGTCCATGTTCGCCGCGGCCGCCGGCGCGCAGTCGCGACCGGCGGCACCGCGCGCGCCTGTCGCGCCACTGGCGTTCACACACGTAGCCGTGGTCGACGTCGAGAGCGGACAGCTCGGGAACGACTACACCGTCGTGATCTCCGGCAATCGGATCACCGCTGTCGGGCCCGACGTCCGCGTGCCGTCCGGTGCCCGCATCATCGACGCGCGCGGCAAGGTGCTGATCCCCGGTCTGTGGGACATGCACAGTCATGCGCTCGACCGGTGGGAATGGTCTTCGCTGCTCAACGTGGCCAACGGCGTGACCGGCGTGCGCGATCCGGGCGCCGTGATGCCCGTGCCGCAGATCGTGCGACTGCGCAGCGCTGTGGAGCGGGGTGAGGAGTTGGGGCCGCGCTTTGTGGCCAGTGGGAGAATTATCGATGGGACGCCCAAGTCGCGTGAGACGTATGTCGCCATCGACAGCCCAAGTGCCATGCGCGCAGAGATCGCGCAGCGGCAGCAGGCCGGCCTGGACTTCATCAAGGTGTACACGCGTCTCTCGCGCGACGCGTTCATGGCCGCGGCCGCCGAAGCCAAGCGGCTCAACATCCCGGTCGCGGGGCATGTGCCGTTGTCGATCACCGCGGCGGAGGCCTCGGACGCCGGCATGCGCAGCATCGAACACTCGTATCGTCATCGCATGTCGTGTGCGACGGCAGAAGACGAGATCCGCCGACTGTTGCGGAGCCTCCCCGGCATCCAGCAAGCCGGTGAGGATCAGCGCTACGTCGCCACGGAGGACTCGGCGTTTGTCCTGGGTCTCAACACGTACAGCGCCGAGAAGTGCAGAGCGTTGGGTGAACGGCTTGCGCGCAACGGGACGTGGTTTGTTCCGACGTTGGTCGAGATGCAGACCCGCTTTGTCGATGACTATCCGCTGAGCGACGCGTTCGAGCAGCGGTTCACGGATCCGCGACTGCGCTACGTGTCACCTGCCAGAGTGCTCCGGTGGCGTACCGTGATGGCGCTCGACGCCGGGGTCGTGCAGGGGCAGTTCAGCTTTGGGCCACGCGGACCCGACAGCGTGTTTGCCGAGCGTGCACGAGAGGTGGCGAACCGCCTGCGTATGCCGGCCGACATCCAGCGGGGCGGCGGGATGTTGCTCGCGGGGACCGACGTCGACAACACGTTTCCCTTCCTCTTCTTTGGCTTCAGCCTGCACGATGAACTCGCGCTGCTCGTCAAAGGTGGCGTGACGCCGTTGGCGGCGCTGCAGAGCGCGACGATCAATCCGGCGCGCTTTCTCGGGCGTGCGCATGAGCTCGGGACCGTCGCCCAAGGCAAGCTGGCCGACCTGGTGCTGCTCGAGGCCAATCCGCTCGACCGCATCGAGCACACCACGCGCATCGCGGCCGTGGTGGTCAACGGTCGATACTTCTCGCGCAAAGAGCTGGACGCGCTGCTCGACCGCGCGGCCGCGATTGTGCGGCGGTAGTGCGGGGTGCGGCGGCGCGGCCGGTCGTTCGTCTCGCGCGTGGTGCGTGTTGTGTTTCCTCATGACGCGTGGCGCGCGCGGCTCGACGATGACGTTCCGTTGCGTACCCAGAAGGTCAAGGACCGCTCGGCAGTGGACGGGGATGCACAGTGCAGCACGTCGCGCTACCCGCTGACGCACCGTTGGCGCTGGAGGGGTTGGAATGCGCTCTGCGCGTACCTCGCGGTTAGGCGTTGTGCGCGGTGGGCGGGTGACGGGTCGGGGGCGGCCGCGGAGGCGACGTTCGATGTCGATCGGGCCGACCTCTGGCGTGCGGCGGTCGATGGAGCGCGTTGCTGCACCCAGAGAGGACAGCAATCTTCCGACCGTGTCCGACACCGCTGATATCCGACCGGATGCGCAGCGCCTGATCCAAACGCTGCCCGCCTCTGCGACCTGGGATGACTTGGCGTACGAGGTCTACGTCCGCCAAGCCATTGAGCAGGGGATTGCGGAGGCGGACGCCGGTCGCCTGCTCGCTCACGATGCCGCGATGGACCGCGTACGCGCCCGCCTCCGACGCACCTCGTAGTGCCGCCGCTCCGCTGGGCGGAGCGTGCCATTGCCCCTATTGACGGGCTGTCATTCAATCTCAGCGACCGCTCGCTCGACGCCATTCGCGAAAGCGCCGAGCACGACCCTGTGCTCAGCAAGCTGCACTGAGCAGCGCGCGTGGCTAGGTTTGTCGGCGGTGGCCCGGTCGAGTACACCGTGACACATCAGTGAGGAGATGACGGGATGACCATGCGGACGCCTTGGTGGGCACTCCTATTCGCCGCTCTCGCCGTGAGCGCATGCTCCGAGAACCCGCCGAGCGGATCCCCAGCGGTGACGGTGGCGCGAGTGGAGATCGCGCCGCGAGACACTTACATCTCTCCCTTGGACCGGACCGATTTCCGTCGCCCGATCCTGACGTATCGTGTGCGGCTGTTCGACGGCGCGGGGCGGGAGCTGTCGCGCACGCAGTTTCCCGTGACGTTTTCGTCCGCGCAGCCGCTCACGGCTGATGTCGACGCCACTGGCACCGTGTTCAGCTCGAGCGCGGGCAACGTATGGATTCGCGCTGTTGTCGGGACCGGAGACCGCGCGATACGGGACAGTGCGCTGCTGCAGTTGGCGATTCTGATACCAACTCCCGGCCGGTAGCGGGTTCCACACCCAGGTTTGGGCCGCACATCGAGCGCCGTGTCCGAGGGCGCAGCGGCGACATGAGACCGACGCTCGCCGCGTGGCGGGCAGCCTGCCGGTGGCGCAATATGTCGGCACAATGTGCATAGATGCCGACTTTTTGTGTTGACATGGCGCCTATTGAGACGCAAAATGTCTACATGTCATCAGGCGAAATCGACACCTCGCGCCAGAATCGGGAGCGCCCAACCTCCCCTGACCGACTCCGCCTCGCCGAGCTTGGCGCGGTCTTCCGCCCGCGACAGCTCGAGACCATTGGCATGACCCGCGACCAACTCCCCGCCCTGCTGCGCAGCGGCGTCGTGGAGCGGATCGGGCGCGGAGCCTACCGTCTCGCCGCCGCCGAACCGACAGAGAACTACTCACTGGCGATGGCGTGTGCGCGCGTCCCTCAGGGGATCATCTGCATGAGCACCGCCCTGCGGGTACACGGTATCGGCACCCAGGCGCCATCGGCAATCTGGATGGCCATTCCCCACAAGGCGCGCACGCCAAAGGTCCCAGAACTCCGACTCCGCTTCGTGCGCTTCAGTGGCCCGGCCGCCACCTATGGCATAGTCAAGATCAGCTTCGAGGGCGTGCCCGCGCGAATCACCAACCCAGCCCGCACGATTGCCGACTGCTTCCGCCTCGCGCGACTGGTGGGGCCGGAAGTGGGATTGGAAGCCCTGCGTGATGCCGTGCGACGCCGCGTGGTGAGCATCACGGAGCTGGCGCGTGCAGAGGCGATCCTCCCATCACGGCAACTGCGTGCGCAGCTCGAATTGCTCGCGCTGTGACCGCCGACGTCGCCGCCTCCGTGCGCGCTCGGCTCCTCGCCATCGCCAAGGCAACCGGAGAGGAAGCTGACATTCGACCTGAGCGACCTCTCACTCGATGCCATTCGCGAAGACGCCGCGTACGCCGGTGTGCGCGCGCGCTTCCGGGCGTGGCTCGGGAACGCACGCATCCGGATGCAAGTGGACATCGGCTTTGGCGACGTCGTGACGGCCGGTCCGGAGGATGTGACGCTCCCCCTGATGCTTGAGACGCTGCCGTCGGTCACGCTACGTGCCTATCCGCGCGAGCAGACCGTGGCCGAGAAGTTCGAGGCGATGGTCGAGTTGGACGTGCGGAACAGTCGCATGAAGGACTTTCACGATCTCTGGGTGCTGGCCGGGGTGTTCCCGTTTGACGGCGCGCGACTGCGGGATGCCGTGGCCGGGTGCTTTGCCCGGCGCGGCACACCATGGAGCGACGAGCCGCCGGCGGTGCTGACGGCAAGCTTCTACGGACGCGCGGAGATGCAGGCGCGTTGGTTCGGCTACGTGCGCGGCGGCACAGTGCAGGATGTGCCGCCGAGTGACTTCGCAGCGATTGGTGAACGATTGGTCGCGTTCCTCGGTCCAGTGCACGATGCAATGGAGACGAATACGCCACTGCGCGCCCGGTGGGCGCCGGGCGGAACGTGGGAGCCGCATGACGAGGATGCGGCGCGATAGGTGACGCCGCGGCGACCGACCGCTGCAACTGTGCCGACGAATAGCCCGCGTGTCAGTACTCGCATCCCCGTCAGATCTGCGAATACCCCGTCGGCACCAGAAACCGGCTCGTGATCTTGGACACCGTCTCCGCATACTGCGGATCGGCGAACAGCCGCTTCCACGTGGGATGCTCCAGGAACGCCTTCCAGTTGAACGGCAGCTCGTCGATGGTCGCCTTCTCGAAGACGTAGCCGGAGAAGTCGTAGTCGGCGGCAAGCGGAAAGTCGGCCAGGTCGGCCGCCGGGTCGCGCGCGCCGGCGAACAGCAGCCCCTGCC
>JALOPS010000519.1 GCA_025453745.1 Gemmatimonadaceae bacterium | reverse complement strand
TCAAGGCCGAGAACATCTACTACATCGGCGATCTGATCCAGCGGACCGAGACCGAGCTTCTGAAGACGCCCAATCTGGGCCGGAAGTCGCTGAACGAGATCAAGGAAGTGCTCGCGTCCCGCGGGCTCACCCTGGGCATGAAACTGGAAAACTGGCCTCCCGCCGGACTCGAGAAGGTCTGACGGGATCACGGGCCCATAACGAACGAAGAGGTGAGATATGCGTCACGGTCTTGGCCTGCGCAAGCTGAATCGCACGAGTTCCCATCGCAGCGCCATGCTGCGCAACCTCACGAACGCGCTCCTGCGTCACGAGGCCATCAAGACCACGCTGCCCAAGGCGAAGGAACTGCGTCGCGTCGCGGAGCCGATCATCACGCTCGGCAAGGCACCTACGCTCGCCAACCGCAGGCTCGCCTTCTCGCGTCTGCGCGATCGTGACCTCGTGACCAAGCTCTTCGCCGAGCTTGGCCCGCGCTACGCGAATCGGGGTGGCGGGTACCTGCGCATCCTGAAGTGCGGCTTCCGGAAGGGTGACAACGCACCTTTGGCCTACGTCGAGTTGCTCGACCGGCCTGAAACTTCCGAGGCGCCTGCCGACGCTTCGGACGCCTGAATGGCGCTGCGCTCGCGGCCCTGAACCGGGGCGCCGCGTCTGCAAGTCCAGAGGGGCCCTCGCGAGAGGGCCCTTTTTTCGTTTTCGTGTCCCGCGCCCGCTTGCTTGGGCCTGCACCTATGTCCGTGCATTCCTGGAGGGGCAGCTAGCCCGCCTGGGCCGTCAGCGTTGCGTGCGCCGTCAGTCTCGTCTCGATGTCGTGCGGCCGATCAGGAAGCCCTGCACGTATTCGCATCCGCGCTCGGCGAAGAACGCGAGCTGCTCTGCGGTCTCGACACCTTCCGCGACGACTTCCATTCGCAGGCTGTGGGCCATCGCGATGATCGCGGAGGCGATGGCGGCATCGTCGCCGGCGCCGGGCATGTCCTTCACGAAGGAGCGGTCCACCTTCAGCGCGTCCACGGGGAACTGCTTGAGGTACGCGAGCGACGAGTAACCCGTGCCGAAATCGTCGATGGACAGGCGCAGCCCCATGGCCTTGAGCCGGCGCAGGGTGTCCAGCGTGGACACCCGTGCGTCCATGAGCATGCTCTCCGTCACTTCGAGCTCCAGGCGGGCAGGCGTCAGTCCGGTGTCTCGAAGCACCTTCGCCACGAAGTCCACGAAGCCTGGCTGCTGGAAGTGCAGACCGGCGATGTTGACCGCCACGTGGATGGGCGGCAGTCCAGCCCGCGACCACGCCACGGCCTGTTCCGCCGCACGCCACAGCACCCACTCGCCGATGGCGATGATGAGACCCGACTCCTCGGCCAGCGGGATGAACTCCATGGGGGGAACCATCCCCATGTCCGGTTGGCGCCAGCGGAGCAGCGCCTCCACGCCCGCGACGTGCTGGTCGCGCAGGTCCAGTTTCGGCTGGAAGTGCAGTTCGAACTCGTCACGGTCGATGGCGCGGCGCAGCCTGGTCTCCATCGCCAGCCGCTCGAGGGCGCGCGAATTCATCTCCTTGCCATAGAAGCGGTAGTTGTTGCGGCCCTGGCTCTTGGCGAAATACATGGCCGCGTCCGCGTTCTTCAGCAAGGCGTCGGCGTCCGCACCGTCCGCCGGGTAGAGCGCAATGCCGATCGAGGTGGTCGTGAACAGCTCGTGGCCGTCGACCTCGATGGGCCGCTGCACCACGTCGAGAATGCGGCGCGCGATCTTCGCAGCATCCTGGAAGCTCATCATGTCCGACAGCAGGACGCAGAACTCGTCGCCTCCCAGGCGTGCGAGCGGCGCGTCCTCTCCGGGCAGCAGGCGGGTGATGGCGTCCCCGCCGCGCACGGCGTCGCGCAGCCGCTGGGCCACGGTCGTGAGCACGCCGTCGCCGACCGCGTGACCCAGCGTGTCGTTGATCCGCTTGAACTGATCGAGGTCGAGCGACAGGACCGCCACGAGGCGATTCGCGCGTTTCGCCTGCTCCAGCGCCACGGCGAGGTTGTCCACGAAATGCTGCCGGTTGGGCAGCTGCGTGAGCCGGTCGAAGTAGGCCAGCTGGTGGATGCGCTGCTCGGCCGCCTTGTTCTCGGTGATGTCCTGCAGCGCACCGAAGGCCTGCAGCGGACGCCCGTCCGGATCGCGCGTGATCTCCGTGTGGATGCGCACGTAGCGTGTCGTGCCGTCCGGAAGCAGGAAACGGTGGATCAGCTCGTGCACCTGTCCCAGCTCGTGCAGGGAACGCAGCGCGCCGTCGAGTTCCTCGCGTTCCTCCGGGTGCACGCGCGCTAGCAGAGCGGGAACACCTGCTTCCGTCTGCGCAGGATCGCATCCGAGGATGCGGAACACTTCGTCCGACCACCGCATGCGGTCGACGGTGAAATCCCAGCGCCACGAACCGAGCCGCGCCACGCGTTGCGCGCTCGCGAGCAGGGCCTGGTTCTCGATCATGCCTTCCATGGCTTCGGCGGCCCGCAGGATGTAACGCACCCGGTGCCCGAGGATGCCCCAGTTGATCGGCTTGCTGATGAAGTCCGTGGCGCCGGCCTCGTAGGCGCGGTTGATCGACTCCAGGTCGTCGAGCCCGGTCAGC
>JALOPS010000018.1 GCA_025453745.1 Gemmatimonadaceae bacterium | reverse complement strand
CGATCCTGCGCGCAGGACTCGGCATGGTCGAAGGCATCCTGCGATTGGTCCCCGCCGCACGTGTCGGCCACATCGGCCTCTACCGCGATCACGACACGCTCGAGCCCGTCGACTACTACTTCAAGGTGCCGGGCGACGCGGCGGAGCGTGATTTCTTCCTGCTCGATCCCATGCTCGCGACCGGCGGCAGCGCGTCGAGCGCGATCGCGTCGCTCAAGCGCGCCGGTGCCACGCGCATCCGCTTCCTCTGCCTCGTTGCCGCGCCACCGGGTGTCACGCGCCTCGCGCACGATCACCCGGACGTGCCCATCTATTGTGCGTCGCTCGATCGGGAGCTCAACGCCAACGCTTACATCCTCCCTGGCCTGGGCGACGCGGGCGATCGGCTCTTCGGCACGCGCTGAGCACGCCACACCCGCGTCCGCACCGGTCGTCGCGCACGGTGCGCTCGGCACGCAGCGACGGCACCATGGCACTCGCGCGCCGCGCGCAGACGAGTTGTCCACATGACCAGCCTTGTACCCGCGCGCGTCATCGACTTACCTTTGCGCGCGACGTGATGCGCCCCGCGCCACGCCGACGGACACTCGCGCGCGCCGCGCGCCCGTGTCACCGCGCCTTCCGCCTCGCCGACCTGCGTCGATGGTCATCAACCTGCTGCCCGAATTCCTCGCAGTCCTCGACAGCAGCGATCGTGTCGGTGCGTACTACGATTACTTCGAGCGGCATCGCCCGCTCCTGCACGCGTACTGGGACAACTACGTCATCGACCCCAGCGGTCCGCACGTCGAGGAGATCGTTCGCCTCACCACGCGCGCTGATCGTGATGACCTGCGTGCCACGCTCGCGCGCTTCGACATCGTCGGCTTGGCCGAGCGCACCGAAGACGCCGTGCGCGAGCTCGTGGGCTTCGGCGGGCCGCTCGATGTCGTGCTCATGGTCGGTGTGGGCGCCGCCAATGCCGGCGAACTCGTGGTCGACGGACGCGGCACCGCCTTCGTCTGCCTCGAGCACTTCACGAGCGTCCAGAACCCCACGACGCAGGGGCTGGGACTCGACCCCGAGCTGATCCCGATGTGGCTGGCGCACGAGATCGCGCACGCCGTCCGCTACACCGCGCCCGACAGCCGGAGCGAGATGCACACGCTCATCGACGACGCCGACGGCTACTACTCCTACTGGGAGACGGGGCGACGCGCCTCCTTGCGCGAGCTGCTCGTCAACGAAGGGCTCGCCGTACACGTCTCCCGCCTCGTCAGCCCCAATCACGCGGCGTGGGAGTACTTCGGCTACCAGCGCAAGCAGTTCCAGCGCGTGCGCGAGCTCGAGCCGATGATCGCGCGTGTCATGGCACACGATCTCGATCGCAATGGCCTCGGCTTGCGACTGCGCTACCTGAGCGGCGGCATGAGCGACGATGCGCGCACGTTGACGCCCGACGTCGTCATGCCCGAGCGCGCCGGCTACTACATGGGCGCCAAGCTGGTCGAAGGGTCGCTGCTCGCACGCGGCCCGGCGTGGGCCGTGCGTGCGTCGGCCTCGGAGCTCTCCGTCGTCGGCGATGCCGCCCCGGTGCCCAACGTGGCCGGCCGCGCGCGCTGACGCGCGCTACTTCCCGATACAGAACGTCGCAAAGACCCGGTCGAGCACGTCGTCGACCGAGACGGTGCCAATCAGCCCATCCAGCGCCTCGATGGCACCGCGCACGTGTGTCGCGCTGATGACCGCCGGCGTGGCACCATCGCCCCAGAGCGAGACGAACCTCGCGACCTCGTCGCGCGCCTCCCGCACGGCTCGCACATGGCGCTCTCGTGTCAGCCGCGGCGCGTCGTCGACCTGCACGCCGTGACGCGCGTCGAGCGCCTCGAGCATCGCCGTCACGAGGGCGGGGAGTCCGTCGCCACGCTCGGCGCTCACGCGAACGATCCCGTCGACCCTCGTCTCCGCCCGGAGATCATCGGTCCGACTGGGATCCGCCCGCGATCCGACCTCCGCCACGTCGCCTTTCGTACGCACCGCCAGCACCGGCGCCTCCGTCAGCGCTCGCACGCGCTGTACCGCATCGGCGAGCGCATGGTCGCTCTCGCCGCACGCCAGCACGAGTGACGCCCCCGCGAGCGCACGCTCGCTGACCTCGATGCCCAGCCGTTCGACCACATCGGCCGTCTCGCGCAACCCGGCGGTGTCCACGAGCCGCACGGGCCACCGTGGCGTATCGAGCACGGCGTCGATCGCGTCGCGCGTCGTGCCGGCCACCGGCGTGACCAACGCGCGCGCCGAGCCCAGCAGCGCATTGAACAGCGACGACTTGCCCGCGTTCGGTGCTCCAGCGATGACCACCGTCGCGCCGTGGCGCACCGCCTCGCCCGCAGGGGCCGTCGCCAGCAACTGGTTGAGCGCCGCGAGCACGCGATCCGCCGCGTCCGCAATGCGCGCCGGGGCGATGGGACCATCGTCTTCTTCCGGGAAGTCGATGTCGTAGGCGAGCAACGCGTCGAGCGACACGAGCGCGTCGCGCAGCATCGCGACCCGACGGGAGAGTCCGCCATCGAGCTGCGCCAGCGCGGCACGCCGCATGGCCTGCGTTGTCGCCTCGACGAGATCGCCGATCGCTTCCGCCTGTGCGAGGTCGAGCTTGCCGCCCAATACGGCGCGGCGCGTGTATTCGCCGGGCCGCGCTTCACGTGCGCCGGCCGCAATGCACGCCGCCAGGACGGCCGCGCTGACCGCCGAGCCACCGTGCACCGAGAACTCCACGGTGTCGTCACCGGTGAACGACGCCGGTCCCGGCATCGCCACCGCGAGCGCACGGTCGATCGGGGCGCCCGTCGCATCGCGCAGCGTGCACACCGTGGCGCGACGCGCGACGAATGGCCAGGGCGTCGTGACGCGCGCCGCCACATCGAACGCGCCCTCGCCCGAGAGGCGCACCACGGCCAGCGCCCCGCGTCCGGCGGGAGTGGCCAGCGCCACGATCGGCGAGCGGTCGTGCGTCATGCGATCAAGATACCCGACCGCATTCGCACCCGAGCGCGGCACGGCAACGCTCTGTCCGGCGCCGTTGCACCGCGGAGCCGCGCGGCATGGCGCGCCGACGGGCTACGCCTTCGAGGCCTTCCCGCGCTCGCGCGCCAGCAGCCACTGCTGCGGAATCCCCACCACATTCTGCACGGCGTAGTACAAGTTGAGCCCCGACGCCACGTTGATGAAGAACACGAGGAAGACCGCCGGCAGCATGTACGCCATCATCTTCGCCTGCGGGTTCGGCGGCGACGCCTTGAGCGAGATGAACGACGTCAGCATCTGCGTCGCCGCCACCACGAGCGGCAGAATGTAGAACGGATCCTTGACCGAAATGTCCGGCAGCCAGAGGAACGGCACCCCGCGGAACTCGATCGTGTTCTGGAACACGAAGAACAGCGCGAAAAACACGGGCATCGGCAGGAGCATCGGCAAGCAGCCGGAGACCGTGCTGAACGGGCTCACGTTGTGCTGCTTGTACACGCGCATCATCTCCGCCTGCATCTTCGTCGGATCGTTCCCGTACTTCTTCTGGATCTCCTGCAGCTCGGGCGAGATCCGCTGCATCACGAGGCTCGTCCGCAGCATCTTCTGGTTGAGCGGCCACATCAGGAGGCGCACGATCACCCCGATGAGCACCAGCACCCAGCCATAGGAGAGCTTGAGGTTCTCCTTGCACCAGAGAATGCCGCGGATCACGAGCGTGGCAAACGGCTGCACGAAGCCCTGCAGCCATCCGCCATACGGGTTGGACTCCTCGAAGCTCCGGCCGAGCGCATGCAGCCGCTTCCACTCCTGCGGCCCCGCGTACACCTCCACGCGATGCACACCGTTGTCGAGCGGCGCGACCAGCGTGCCCGTCGCGGTCGTGCGGAATTTCTCCCCTTCACGCTTCGCCACACCCTGCGTGATGAGCTCCGCAAACGGCTTCCCGCCGGTGGGAATGAGCAGGCCGAGGATGAAGTACTTGTTCTTCGCAATCGCCCAGGTCAGCGGTCCGGCATCCACGTTGCGCTCGTCGGGCTCGAGCGCATCGAAGCGGCGAATGTCCGCGCCCCCCTTCTCGGGCTTGAACGCATAGGCGAGCGCCTGATGGTCTGCCGTCGTGTCGGCTTCGGTGGTCCGCAGCCCCGCGGGCAGGCGATACAGCACGAAACCCTGATTCGACGCGTGCTGCACCTTCGTGTCCACCCGCACGAGGTAGCTGTCGGGCGCAAACGTGTAGGTGATCGAGACGGGCGTTCCCTTCACGGTCGCCGAGTACGCCAGCACCTCGCGCCCGCCGTCTTGCGAGCGCTCGAGCGTATACGTCGCGGCATCGAGCAGCAGCGTATCACCGGGCACCACCGCGCGCATCGACACGAGCGGTGCCGTGGGGCGCGCCAGCTCCACCGGCGCGGCCTGCCCATCGCTGCCCTTGGTGCCGTCGAGCGCGCGATACTGCGTCATGCGCGCGGAGACGAGCTGCGCGCCCACGTTCGACACACGGAACGTCGCGAGCGCGGTCTGCACCGTCGTCGTTTCGACGGGCACGGTGGGCAGCACGGCACTGTCGCCAGGCTGCGCGGCACCTGCGATCACCGCGGGCGTGACCGGAGCCGCGGCCGCGCCTGGCGCAACCGCCGCCGGTGGCGTGACCGGCGCGGCAAGAGCAGTCGAATCGGCACCCTTCCCCACGGGCGCCTTCGAGCGTGCCGTGGGAAACAGAATCGGGGTGACGAAGAGCACGGCCGCCATCAGCACGACGGCGAGAACGACGCGACGAATGTCCATTGCGACGAGAGAAGTCAGGGAGCCGGTGCGCGCTTGCGCGCGCCATCACGGCACCGGATCGAAGCCACCGGGACGAAACGGATGACAGCGCAGAATGCGCCGAACCGCCAGCCACCCGCCACGCCGCGCACCGTGACGCTCGAGCGCCTCGATCGCGTAGTGCGAACAGGTGGGATAGTAACGACACGCCCCACCGAAGATCGGTGAGAGCAGCATCTGATACGAGCGCACGCCGGCGATGAGCACCAGCCGCGGCAGTCGCGCAAGCCCGCGCACGTTGGTCGCCGCGGTGGCGTCATCGACGCGCGGCGTCGCCGTCGTCATCACGCGCCCTCGGTGGCCGTGCGCTGCCGATCCACGCGCGCGCCGAGCTGCTGCAGCTCCACGCCGAGTGCATCGAACGCGCGCGCATACGCCACCGGCAGCACGCGCACGAGCACGTCGAGCGGCGCCGACGCGCGCCACTGCGGCAACCACGTGCGACGCACCAGCTCACGCAGTCGACGCTTCAGCCGATTGCGCTCCACCGACGATCGTCCGTACTTGGGCACCACGATTCCCACCCGTGTAGACGCACAAAGGGAAGCGGTCACCCGCGCCTCGATCGAGGCGGTGCGCACTCGCTTCCCTTCCCTGCGTACCCGCTCGATCTCCGCGCGGTTCGACAGCCGAGCCGCCGGCGGGAATCGCTCCCCGTCCGGCGACACCGCCGACTCAGGCAGCCGCGACGTACTTCGTGGGCAACTGCACCGTGAGCTGCGCACGCCCCTTCTTGCGGCGACGGCTCAACGTCTGGCGCCCCCACTTGGTCGCCATGCGCGCACGGAATCCGTGCGTCTTGATGCGGCGCTTGTTGCGCGGCCGGTATGTCGGCTTCCCCATGACTCAAACTCTCAGGCAAATGCGGTACGGCGTGCCCACGAGACCCCCGGCGGACCGCCCAATGGCGAACAGCCTCTAAGTGTAAGCGGCACAGCGAGTTGTTTCAAGTCAGCCCAGGATTGCCGCCTCTCGCGAGCGCCTTGCCTCGGATCACGAGATTGACTTTATCCACATAGGAGTCGTACCATTGCCCCCCCGCCGGACCGGGCCTTGATGCGCCCCGTCACCTGGCACCCCGTCACCCTCCGACCGACGCGCCGCCCGACTCGATGTCGCTCACCTCGGCGGAGACCTGGAATCGGCTGCTCGCCCGCGCCCGCGAGACGCTCCCCGAGCAAACGGTCCGCACCTGGCTCGATATCCTTGAGCCCGTCTCCATCGAGGGCCACACCCTCACACTCGGCGCGCCGGATCAGTTCGCGGTGGACTGGGTCGAGACCAAGCACCGCGTTGCCCTCGAGCAGGCCGCCCCCGTCGCGATCGGTCACCCGATCACCATCCGGCTCAAGGTCACGGACACTCGCATCAACAACGCGCAGATCGACATCTTCGTGGCTCCTCCTCCGGAAGAGGCGCCACACCAGAGACAGAAGCCGCGCATCAACGCGACGCTTAACCCTCGATATACGTTCGACCAGTTCGTCATCGGCAAGTCCAACGACGTCGCCGCCGCCGCCGCACAGGGCGTCGCCCAAGCGCCCGGAGGCCACTACAACCCCCTCTTCATCTGGGGAGAAACCGGGCTCGGCAAGACCCACCTGATGCATGGCGTCGCCCACGAGCTCATGGCTCGCGACGGCAACTTCCGCATCACGTACATCGGCGCCGAAAAGTTCACCAACGAATTCGTCGAGTCCTTGCAGTCGCGGACGACGCATGAGTTTCGGCGGAAGTACCGGGAGACCGACCTCCTCCTCGTCGACGACGTCCAGTTTCTCCGCGGCAAACAGGCCGTCCAGGAGGAATTTTTCCACACGTTCAATGCGATCTACGAGGCGGGGCGACAGGTCGTCCTCACCTCGGATCGGCCGCCCCAGGAGCTCGACGGCCTCGAGGCGCGCCTCGTCTCCCGCTTCGCCTGGGGGATGGTGGCCGATGTCGGCAAGCCGGAGCTCGAGCACCGGATCGCCATTCTGCGCAAGAAGGCGCACGTCGATCACCTCGAGTTCGCCATCCCGGACGACGTCCTGAACTTCGTCGCGACCCACATCGAGTCGAGCGTGCGTGAGCTCGAGGGGTCGATGATCAAACTCATCGCCTACGCGTCGCTCAAACACCGCGACATCACCGTCGATCTCGCGCGCGAAGCGCTGCGCGACAGCATTCGCGATGCGGATGATCCCTACCCGGACGCCGCGCTGGCCGCAGGCCTCCCCCGCGTGACGCTCTCGACCATCCAGCAGGCTGTCGCCCGCGAGTGGGGCGTCACGACCGAAGGGCTGCGCTCGAAGACGCGCACCAAGGTGCTCACCGTCCCGCGACAGGTGGCGATGCATCTCTGCCGCGATCTCCTGGGACTCCAGCTCGTCGAGATCGGCAATGCCTTCGGCGGTCGCGATCACTCGACGGTCATTCACAGCCTGGAGCGAGTGTCTGCCGAATCTGCCGCCGATCCGCTGTTCGCGGAGCGCGTGCTCAAGGTCCGCAAGCAGCTCGAGGGGGCGCGGTAGCCGCTCTCCACACGCCGCCCACATCACCTCCCATCTCTCCCCGGCGTTTCCCCGGGAATCCCCACGTCCGCACGCCGCGCGCCCCACGGTCTGCGCGAATTCCCCACCACTACCCGCCGACCAACACCCGCGTCCACACGTGCGTCGACCCCTATCTTCGTGTGCGGCCGGCGGTTGGCGCGTTCTTCCACAGTTCCACGCGCTCTACTACTGCTACTAGTTTTCTCTGTTTACTCCTGTACTACAGTAGTTCGTCCACACGCCCAGCCATCCGCCCGCGTGATGTCGGCGTGACGCCCGCGCATCAGCGTGGACGTGCCGATCCCCCGCGCCCTCGAGAGCCCCGTTCGCATGCGCTTCACGATCTCCCGCGAGAAGCTCCTGGAAGGTCTCAACACCGTGCAGGCCGCCGTGCCGGCGCGCTCCACGCTGCCGGTGCTGTCGAACCTCCTCGTCGAGACGACCGAGCGCGGCGTCAAACTCTCCGCCACCGATCTCGACATCGCGATCAGCACCGAAGTCTCCGCGGATGTCGAGAGCCAGGGTGCAATCACGATTCCCGCGCGCAAGCTCTCCGAGATCGCCCGCGAACTGCCCCCCTCGCCCGTCAAGATCGCCTCGAGCGGCGAGCAACGGATCTCCCTCGAGTGCGGGCGCTCCAAGTTCAAGCTGCTCGGGCTCGCCAAGGACGAGTTCCCCGCCTTTCCGGTCGTGCGCTTCGGCGAGTCCTGGCGCATCAAATCGAGCGAGCTGCAGAAGCTCATTCAGCACACGGCGTTTGCCGCGTCCACCGAAGAGTCGCGACCGATCCTCAACGGCGTCCTCTGGGAGCTCAAGAGCGATCGCATGCGCATGGTGGCCACCAACGGCCATCGTCTGGCCAAGATGGAGCTGCCGCTCGGTGACGGCGCACCCGCAAACCCGAGCGATCTCATCGTACCGCCCAAGGCGCTCGATCAGGTGCGCCGCCTCTTCCCCGCCGAAGAGGAGCTCGAGATCGCGCGTGGCGACAACCACCTTGGCTTCCGCTCGCCGATCACGAGCGTCTTCACGCGGCTCATCGAAGGACCGTATCCGAACTACGAGCAGGTCATCCCCAAGGACAATGATCGCATCTGCATTGCCGACCGGCAGGCGTTGACCGGCGCGCTCAAGCGGATGTCCATTGTCGCGAGCGACCAGACGCACCGGATTCGGCTCGCACTCAACGCGGGAATGTGCAAGCTCTCGGCCACCACGCCCGACCTGGGCGATGCGAGCGACGAGATCCAGGTCAGCTACACGGGCGATCAGCTCGAGATCGGCTTCAACGCGAGTTACCTGCTCGAGATCCTTCGCCAACTGCCGACCGACAGCGTGAAGCTCTCGTTCAAGGCGCCGGAGAAGGCAACCACGATCGAGCCCGACGGGTGGGATGATCCGGCACAGTATCTCTGCCTCGTGATGCCGCTGCGATTGCTCGACTGATCATGCCGCCACGCGCGACCGCGATGGCGCCGCGCGATCACGTCGACAACCGCTCCCCGTGCGGGTGCCCGACGAGCCGTCGGGCACCCGCGACGTTCGTTCAGGGCTCTCGCTGTGCGCGGAACGTTGCCGTTTGGCGCACACGCTGCTCGCCACCGCGGGCGGCGTCGATGACGCTCAGCTCCGTGGTGCTGCTCCCCTCGACGCGCGAGAGCATGCCGCTTGCCCGATCGAGGAAGAAATGGTGCTCCCCCGTACCGCGACCGCGCACGCGCACGGCGCGAAAGGGCTGACGCACCTCGCCGCTCAGGTCGACCTCGGCGACGCGCACGACATCCAGCGCCGAGGAGTCCGCGCCGCCGCGCACCTCGTAGCGCGCACGCACGCGCGAGGTCATCGGGACGCCGCCGCGACAGACGAACGTCACGCTGCTGTCGCGCCACGTCTGCCCGATCGTCAACGCCGCTGGCCAGCGTACGAGCAGTTCGCGCGCGAGGGCGAGCGCGGCCGTCTGCGGTGCGTCGCACTCGTTCGCGAGCGCCGGAACGAGCGACACCCGCACCGCGACGGAATCCACCGACCCCTCGAACGTGGCGACGAGCGGTGCGGCGCGCACCGCGGGATCGGCAATGCGATCGGAGCCGCCGATGACGAATTCGCTCACCCGCCCCTGCACGCGTCGCGCTCCGCCGGAGACTGAGGGCCACGCGATCGCCACGCGGGCTGTCGTTTGCACCGGCGCATCCTCACGTGACCCCGCGGAATCCCGCGCGAGTCGCGTGTCGACCTGCACGCGATACGCAACGGGTGTCGTCGGATACGCCGGGCGCCAGGTCGAAACGACTGCCACCGGCGGCGGTGCAGCCGGCGCGGGCGCGGGCGCCGGCGTGCGCACGCCGGACTGCATGCCACCGCTGCACCCGGTCAGCACGAGCAGTCGCCAGAGCGACGCGCGGCGTGCGCGCGAGAGTGAGGGCACGAAGAAAAAGAGTGTGGGCACCGACCGATAAGCCGGGTTCTGTCGTCTCGCCACCGAGGTGACGGGACGGACGGTCATTCCGTCTCTCGCCGCCTATTTGGCCTTGCTCCGGCTGGGGTTTGCCGTGCCATCGATGTTGCCATCGATGCGGTGGGCTCTTACCCCACCGTTTCACCCTTACCGTCGATGTTGCCATCGCCGGCGGTCTGTTCTCTGTGGCACTGTCCGTCGACGTGATGTGCCGGCCTGCGCCGACACCCCGCGCCGCCCAGGTGTTACCTGGCAGCCTGCCCTGTGGAGCCCGGACTTTCCTCGGCGGAAGGCACACCAACCCTTCCGACGCGACCGCCCGGCCGATACCCACGGCTGCAAGCTACTCGTGGAGCCCGGTTGAATCGATGGGACTCGACGCCGATCACCGCGTTTCCGCATGTGATGTGTGAATGACGCCATGCCATAGCATGACTCCACGCACACCATCACGGAGCAGGCATGCATGCACCGACCTCGAGTGCCAGCGATGCGGCCACGTCGCCTCAGGCGGCCCCGGGCACGTCACCGGTACCCGCGCCGGCACGCGTGGCCACCATGCTGTTGCCGGACGAACGCGGCGTCGTGGACGCGGCCGGCCGGGGGTACTACGAGGCACGCCACCTCGACTCGGTCGATGAGCTGCTGCGCACGCTGCGCGAGGGCGCCGCGGACGCGGTGGTGATGTCGCTCTCGCGCTGCATCCCCCGGGAGACCCACGGCGTCGCCCGCATGGTGCGCGAGTTTCCGCGCGTGCCGGCGGTGGCCCTGCTGATGACCGATGTGCCGCGCGTGCCCGAAGCGGTGCTGAGTCTGGGGCATACCGGGGTGCGTCGCATCGTCGATGTGCGCCGGCCACACGGCTGGCAGGAGCTTCGCGTGCTGCTCTCGAGCGAACGCGGCCGCGGGATCGAGCGCCTCGCGTGCGCACGCCTGCGGGAGGTCCTCCCGGACGCCTCCGACGAGCTGCTCGAGTTCTTCGATCGCCTCTTTCTCGCGCCACCGCGCGTCTCGACCGTGCAGCAGCTCGCGCGCTGGTGCGACACCGGCGCCGGTATGCTCATGAGCCGCTTCTTCCGTGCTCGACTGCCCGCGCCCAAGCGCTACCTGAGCATGGCGCGCCTCGTCCGCGCGGCCCACTACTTCGAAAACCCCGGCTACTCGGTCACCAGCGTCGCGAACGCACTTGAATACTCGTCGCCGCAAGCCTTCGGTCGACATGTGCAGTCGCTCGTCGGCATCAACGCCTCGGCGTTTCGACGGACGATGAGCGGCGAAACCATGCTCGCGCACTTCCTCGACGAACTGGTCTGGCCACATCGCGACCAGTTGCGTGCGTTCCGCCCGCTCGGCGGCGTGCCGGGGAGCACTCGGCCGCGCGGTCGGCGGCCGTCGACGAGGCGCTAGCGCCCGCCCTCGCCCCGGAGCCGCGCGGCCGCGGCGGCCAACTGCGTCGCGCCCCCGCTGACTTGCGCACTCGCCGCCGCTTGAGCGTCCGCCGCATCGGCGGCCGCACGCGCGTGGACCGCCGCCTCTTCGGCGAGCGCGTCCACCTCTTCGATCGCCGCCGTGAGCGCCGTCATCGCGCGCGCCTGCGCGCTCGCCAACTCGGCCAGCGTTCCCGCCGAGCCACGCACCAGTGCCCCGGTGCCGCGCACCGACGAGAGCGCCGCGGTCGCCTCGCGCGCGACGTGCTCGGTGTCCTCCACCAGCCGCGCCGTGCTCCGCATGTCCTGCACAGCCGCGTCGATCTCGGCCCGCACGCGCGCGACGGTCTCGGCGATGCTCGTGGCCGCAGTGGCACTCTCCTGTGCCAGCGTGCGGATCTCTTCAGCGACGACGGCGAACCCGACCCCATGCTCGTTCGCACGTGCCGCTTCGATTCCGGCGTTGAGCGCCAGCAGGTTCGTGCGCCGCGCGAGGCGGCTGATGGTCACCACCGCATCGTGTACGCGGACGGAGGCCGGGTCGAGCGCTTCGACACGCTGGGCCGTGCGTCGCACGCCGTCGGCAATGCGCGTGAGCGTCGTGGTGGCTTCCGACACCGCCTCGTCGCTCGCGTGCGCGGCTTCGTCCATCGCCGTCGATTGCGCGGCCAGCGCCTGTGCCTGCTGCGCCGCATGGTGCGCGTCGTCGCGCGCCCCGCGCGTCGCGCCACCGGCTTCCTGTCCGACGCGCTGCTGGTCGCCCAGGCGAACGCTGAGCTGACGCGCCGCCGTCGACGCCGCGCGCGAGCGCGCGTGCAGCTCGTGTGCGGCTTGCGTGAGCTGCGCGGCGACCGCCGCCACCTCACTCGCTTCGCGCTGCTGCGACTCCACGAGCGCGCCAAGGCGGTCGAGCATGCGGTTGTACGCGCGCTCGAGAAAGCCCAGCTCGTCGTCGTGGCGCGCATCGGCACGCACTGCAAGCTCCCCACGCTCGACGAGCTCCATGCGATGCCGCGTGGTGCGCACGCGTCGCACGAGCCGCGAGCCGAGGGGAATGACCTGCAGCGCGACGAGCAGGATGAGCGCCGCGGCGAGGAGCGCGTCGACCATCGGCACGGGCTCGCCAAAGCCGAACGCCCCGTGCCCCCAGCACGCCGCGAGGAACCCGACCACGGCGGTCACCGCCGACGTGTAGCCAAGCGCGCGGCCACGGTCGAAGGAGTACGGGACGATCGCGAGCAGGTAGGAGATCGCCAGCACCGGTGCGCCGAATGCCAGCACGACGACGCTGATGAGCGCCGAATCGAAGGCCGCGAAGCAGTAGCGCATCCATCGCCGGTACAGCCGCGGATGGGTGGCGACCCACACGAGCGCCCAGTTGCCGGCAACGGCTCCCATGAAGAGCGCCAGCATTTGCGGCGCGGGCAGTCCGGCGAGCCCCGTCTGAATGGCCCCCGCGAGCAGCACGGTGATGGCGACGGTGCTCCAGAAGCGACGGGCTCCGGCGCGACGGAACGAGAACACGTCCTTTGCGTGCTCTTCGCCGGCCAGCCTGGCCGAGACGTCGTTTGGCACGGAACCAGCGTCGTCCCGCGCGGAACCAACCGCCCGGTGCTCGTCGGTCGGCGAGCCGGTGTCGGTCGTGTTCCGGGCACCAGCATCGACCGGCTCCCGCTGCTCGGCAGGGGGGAGGGTCGGGAAGATGGCGTCGGTCGATTCGTGCAGAAGGCGCGTCACAGCACGTAAGACGCGCACGCTCGCGCGACGTCATCAATCCAGGCGCGCCCGGCGGCGCGCGTGTCAGGCGCTGGGCGCGAGCGGCAGCAGCTCGGAGATTCTCGCGAGCGCGCGAACCGGCACGCCGGCCGCTTCGATCGCGCCTCGTCCACCCTCTTCGCGATCGACCAGCGCGAGAACACCCACGACCACGCCGCCGGCTGCGCGCACGGCCTCGACCGCACGCAGCGCCGATCCACCCGTGGTGATCGTGTCCTCGATGACGCAGGCGCGGTCCCCGGCGCGGAACGGACCCTCGATCAGTTTACCCGTTCCGTGCGCCTTGGCCTCCTTGCGCACGGTGAAGGCGCGAAGCGCGACGGCTCCCGAGACCGGCTGGTCGAGCGCCGCCGCGTAGCTGATGGCGTAGGCGATGGGATCGGCGCCCAAGGTCAGCCCGCCGACGCAGTCCACCGTCCAGCCGGCGCTTCGGATCTCATAAAGTCCGAGCGGGCCGATCAGGGAGAGCCCTTCCGGGCTCATCGTCGTCAGACGGGCGTCGACGTAGAACGACGACACCCGGCCCGAGGCCAGCGTAAAGGTTCCGCGCCGAACCGATCGTTCTGCCAACAGGGAGTGCAGCGCACTCCGGGCGCTCTCCGGGTGATCCATCATCCCTTGCGAAAGAGGCCGCGGACTTTCGAGAAGAGGCCGCTCTCGCTCTCGGGGCCCGAGGCGGCGCCTGGCGCGGTGGCCACGACGGGGGTCGACGCGGCCCGGCCGAGTGCGTCCGCGAATGCTGCGACGCTCGGGAAGCGCTGTTTGGGGGCGCGCGAGAGGCCGCGCATCACGACGCCCTCGATCGCCGGCCCCAGGGAGCCGCCAGCGCGCGTGCGGGTGAGCGGGAGCGGCGGGTCGGTGAGCAGTTGCTGGAAGAGCTCGCGCGGCGACTTGCCACTGTACGGCAGCGCGCCGCTCAGCAGGTAGTAGGCGATGGTGGCCAACGAGTACTGGTCTGCCTCCGGGCCGACCATCTCACCCGAGAGCGCCTCGGGCGCGACGTACATCAGGGTGCCTACGAAGAAGCCCGCGCGCGTCAGTCGCTGGTCGGGCGCGGCGTCGGTGTCGGCGGCGATCCCGAAGTCGAGCACCTTCACCACGCGCGAGGACGCCTCGTACATCACGTTTTCGGGCTTGAGATCCCGGTGGACGATCGCCAGGTCGTGGGCGGCCTGTACCGCCGCGCAGATCTGCCGGACGATCTCTGCCACTTCGGCCGCGGGGAGCGGCGCGTGTCGCTTGGCGTACTTCTCGAGGATTTCGCCGGGCGCCCACTCGATGACGAGATAGTGCTGGGGGGCGCCCGATCCGACGGGCGCCTCGCCGAACTCGATCGTGCGAATGATGTTCGGGTGCGTGACCCGCGTGCCGAATTCGGCCTCGCGGACAAACCGCTTCACCGCGGTCGGGTCCTGGCGGAGCTTGTCGCGCAGGACTTTCACGGCCACCTGGCCGTGCTCGGGATGATGCGCCTTGTAGACGGTCGACGTGCCGCCCTCGCCCACGAGAGCCTGCAACGTGTAGCCCGCGAGCGTGGCGCCGACTAGCGTCTCGGAAGGCACGCGGCGAACGTAACCCTGCCGTCTGGGGGGAGCAAGCCGAATGGTGTTCTGCCCTCGTAGGGGTGCAGTGCATCGCAGGCCCCAGATCAGTCCCCACGAATACCGTTCATGAACGCTGCGTTTCGCGTGCGCCGCCGGCGGCACACGCTGCGGATGATCGTCGGAACCCTGCTGCCGCTCATCGCGGCGACGCTGCCCGCGTGCGCGCGTCGCCCGCAGGTGGGCCCGCCAGCCCCGGAGGGCGGGGCACCGAGCGACTCGACGGCGCGCGGCGGACGACGCCCGGCCGGCTGGCCGGGCGCGCCGGGTGCCGGCGGCCTCACCGGCGGCGGAGTGGCGGGGCTCGATCGCCAGCAGGTGGCCCGACAGATGGGCCTCATCGCGGGCAGCGCGCTGATGCCGTTCATCGCGCGTGTCGCGTTTCTCGCCGATGCCCGCTCGGACTCCACCCTCGTGCTGCTCGCCGTCACGGTGCCCAATCGGGCCCTCTCGTTCGTGCGCGACGGCGATCGCTACTCCGCGAACTACAGCGTGACCGTCGAACTGCGTCGCGGCGCACAAGTCGTGCAGCAGTTCACCGCGCGCGAACTCGTGCGCGTCGCGGCGTTTCGCGAAGCGGCGCGCTTCGACGAAAGCATCATTTTCCAGCAGTACCTGCGTCTCGCACCGTCCACGTACGCCATGAGCATCGGCGTGCGCGATGAGGGCAGCGTGCGCATCGCCGGACAGGAGGTGTCGCTCACGGTACCGGCGCTCGGCGCCGGCGCGCTCTCCTCGGTGCTGCCCGTCTACGAGGCGATCGCCCGCCGCGCCGTCGATTCGCTGCCGCGCCTCCTCTCGGCGCCACGCGGCACCTTCGCCTTCGGTGTCGATACCATCGCGCCCGTATACGTCGAAGCGTACGGATTGCGCGCGCCCACGGTGGTCGCGGTGTCGGCGCTGGCCGACTCCAATGTCGTCATGTGGCAGGACTCGGTCACGCTCACACCAAGCGGCCCCACCGGCCTGGGCGCCGGCACCGTCGCGGTGCCGCTGAGCCGGCTCGGTGTCGGGTACGTCTCGGTCGCGGCCGTGCGGCGCGACGCGCCGGACACATCGCGCACGCGACTGCTCGTCACGCTGGGCGAAGACCTGCCGGTGACCAGCTTCGACGAAATGCTGGGCTACCTGCGCTTCTTTGCACGGCCAGAACGGCTCAAGGCGATGCGTGACGCCTCCGGTCCCGCGCGCGCCGCGATGTGGACGCGGTTCCTGCAGGAGACCGACCCGAATCCGTCGACCACCGAGAACGAGGCGTTGCGCGACTATCTCAATCGCGTGCGCTCGGCGAATGCCCGCTTTCGCGAAGAGGGCAGGGCGGGGTGGCTCAGCGATCGCGGCATGGCGTTCGTGGGACTTGGCGATCCGGACAATATCCTGCAGTCGAACGCCTTGGATCCCAACGCCCGGGGACGCACCGAGACGTGGGTCTACACGGGGCAGCGATTGACGCTCCTCTTCGTCGATCAGACGGGCTTCGGGCGCTGGCGCCTGTCGCCACAAGCGCAAACGGAGCTGCAGCAGGCGATCAACCGACGCCTCGTCGGATGATCGTGCCCGTCCGATGACGGCGGGCGCGGAGGCCCGGCCGCGGCTCTTTCTGATCGATGGCTATGCGCTGATCTACCGCGCGTTTCACGCGGCGGGCGATCGGCCGCTCACCAACAAGCGCGGGGAACAGACGGCCATTCCATGGGGAATCGCCAACTTCCTCGATCGCCTGCGGCGCACGCGCACGCCGGAGTATCTCGGCTGGGTCAACGACGCAGGCGCATCGGCGCGCGATGAGCTCTTTGCCGACTACAAGGCCAACCGCGTCGCCCTCGACGAGTCCGCGCAGGCGGACTTCGATCGCGGCGTCGAACGCGTCGGGCAGCTCCTCGCGGCGCACGGCATTCCCCTGCTGACACTCGACGGCTACGAAGCAGACGACGTGATCGCCACGCTGGCCAAGCAAGGGGCCGCTGCGGGCATCGATGTGGTCGTCGTCAGCCCCGACAAGGATCTCCTGCAGCTCGTCACCCCACAGGTGGCCGTGCTCAACCCGTATCACGGCCGTCCCGGCGCGACGACGGAGAAGACGTACACCGTCGAGAACGTCGCGGAGCGACTCGGCGTCGGGGCGGAGCAGGTGGTGGACTATCTGGCGATGGTCGGCGACAGCGCGGACAACGTGCCGGGCGTCAAGGGAATCGGCGAGAAGGGGGCGCGTGATCTCCTCGCCACATGGGGCTCGCTCGAGGCGATTTACGCCAATCTCGATGCGATCACCCCCGCACGCGCGCAGAAGGCGTTGCGTGAGGGCGCAGCGGACGCCGCGCTCTCGAAGCGCCTCGTGACCGTGCAGGATGCGCTGCCGATCGCGCTCGACCTGGACGCACTGCGCCTCTCGCCGCTCGATGTCGACGCTCTGCGGCGGCTCTACCTCGAGCTCGACTTCAATACGCTGCTCAAGGGACTCGCCACGATTGGCGTGGCGCCGGGCGTGGGCACGACGGCGAGCGCCCTCGCGCCCAGCGAAGTCGAGGGGAATGGCGCCGGCGCGCCGGTGGCGGCGCACGAGGGGACCGAGGCGGCGTCGTCGGAGCCGCCGCCCCCCGCCGATCGCGCACGGGGCGCGCCGATCGTGCTCGAGGCGCCGCGCGTCGACGCCCCCCCACCGGAGCCAGGCGATGCGCCGGTGTACGCGCTCGTCACTACGCTTGACGCGGTCGCGCACGTCATTCGTCGCGCGCGGGAGGTGCCCGCGATCGCGATCGACACCGAGACGGTGATCGATCCCGAAAGCCCGTTCGACGTCGACCCGCTGCGCTCTCGGCTCGTGGGACTCTCGATCTGCGTCGCGCCCGGGGAGGGGTACTACTTCCCCTTCGCGCACCGTGCCTACGGCGCGGAAGGCGACTTGCTGGGCATGGTCGCACCACCGACGACGAGCATCGCCGGTCGCGCGATCGCCGCGGGGGCTCCCGCACCGGTCAATCTGCCGGCGATCACGAGCGACGCGATGGCGCCGCTGCGTGCGCTGCTCGCAGACCCCGGCGCGAAGAAAACGGCGCAGAACGCCAAGTACGACCTGCTCGTGCTCCGGGGAGCGGGCGTGCCGCTCGACGGGCTCGACTTCGACACGATGCTCGCGAGCTACCTGCTCGATCCGGGGCGTCGCTCGCACGGACTCGACACGCTCGCGCTCGAATTCCTCGCGCACGAGATGACGAGCTACACCGCCCTCTGCGGCTCGGGCAAGACGGCGCTGCCGTTCGACGTCGTGCCGCTCGCCGAGGCGTGCGCGTACTCGTGCGAAGATGTGGACATGACGTTGCGCCTGCGGGCGCTGTTCACACCGCAGCTCGACGCGAAGGGGGCTGCCGCGCTGCTGCACGATGTCGAGGTGCCGCTCATCGGCGTGCTCGCACGCATGGAGTGGACCGGCGTGGCGATCGACGTGCCGTGGTTCGCGCAGCTCAAGCAGCGCTTCAGCGAAGAGCGCGCGCGCCTCGAGCGCGAGATCCATGCGGCCGCCGGCGAGGAGTTCAACATCAACTCCAATCCGCAACTGCGACGCATCCTCTTCGAGAAGCTCGGGCTGCCGGTCAAGAAGAAGACGGCCACCGGCCCGTCGACCGACGCGAGCGTGCTGCAGGAGCTCGCGGAGGAAGGGCACCAGCTCCCCGTGCTGCTGATGGAGTACCGCGAGCTCTTCAAGCTCGAGAACACGTACGTCGACACGCTGCCGCAGCAGCTCAACCCGCGCGACCATCGGTTGCACACGTCGTTCCAGCAGGCCGTGGCCGCCACGGGGCGACTGTCCTCGTCGGACCCGAATCTGCAGAACATCCCCGTGCGCAAAACGCTCGGGCGCGACATCCGCCGCGGCTTCGTGCCGCGCGCGGGGTGGCAGTTCCTGTCCGCGGACTATTCGCAGATCGAACTGCGACTCCTGGCGCACCTGTCGCACGATCCGGCGTTCGTGGAGGCGTTTCACGCGGGCGGCGACATCCACAAGCAGACCGCGTCGATCATCTTCGGCGTGGACATCGCCGACGTGACGAGCGAGATGCGCGCGCGAGCCAAGACGATCAATTTCGGAACCATCTACGGGCAGGGGCCATTCGCGCTCGCGCGACAGCTCCGCATTCCGCAGGCGGAGGCGAAGGCGTTCATCGAGATGTATTTCACGCGCTTTGCGGGCGTGAAGGCGTTTCTCGAGGCGTGCGTGGTGCGCGCGAAGGCCACCGGGT
Organism: Gemmatimonadaceae bacterium; assembly: GCA_025453745.1. Lineage (GTDB taxonomy): Bacteria > Gemmatimonadota > Gemmatimonadetes > Gemmatimonadales > Gemmatimonadaceae > JALOPS01. Next base: position 15,359 of record JALOPS010000018.1, on the reverse strand, counting down.
ACGCGGAGACGCTGTTCGGTCGCCGGCGCTACATCCCCGAGCTGACCGATCGCAATCACAACATCCGGGCCTTCGGCGAGCGTGTGGCGGCGAATGCGCCCATCCAGGGCTCGGCGGCCGATCTCATCAAGGTCGCGATGATCCGCATCGATGCGGCGCTCACGGCTCGCGCGATGACTTCCGCGATGCTGCTCCAGGTGCACGACGAACTCGTCTTCGAGGCACCCCCGGACGAAATCGACGCGCTCAAGGCGCTGGTCGTCACGGAGATGACCGGCGCGGCGACGCTGGCCGTTCCGCTCGTGGTGGACGTCGGCGTGGGGTCCACCTGGCTGGATGCCAAGGCCTGATCGGCCAATGGCCGAGCTCGTCACGCGCTCACACGCGGCGTCGTCACGGCGAAGGTCGCACCATCACCGAGCGGGCGTCGCCAAATAGTCGAGCTCGCCGGCCGCGCCCTCGCAGAGTGCGAGGAGCATTGCGAGGCCCATGACCTCGTACGGGGACGGCCGCCGACGCTGATTCCGCAAGCCGTTGCATGACAAGCGCTTGCCGAGTTATCCGCGCGGTGGCATTGGCGTTGCAAACGTGATCCGCAGCACGAGGGCCGCCCACCAAGGCCGTGCCCTTCACGCGGTGACAGTCGTCTCCGCCTTGTACTGGTTCCGTTCACGTCCGACGCCCTGAGGTGCCACCGATGCGTTCGACCCGTCGTCTCCCCCGTCGCCGCGACCGTCGCGGCTTCACGCTGATCGAACTCCTGATCGTCATCGTCATCATCGGCATCATGGCGATGATCGCGCTCCCCAAGTTCCGGGAGACGCGCGGCAAGGCGTTCGCCTCCACGATGCGCAGCGATCTCAAGAACATCGCGTCGCTCCAGGAGGAGTACTACTACGACAACGAGACGTACGAGGCGAACCTCGGCGCACTCGGCTTCGCCGGCACCAACGGCGTCGTGCTCACCGTCGTGCAGGCGGATCCCGCCGGATGGTCGGCCACGGCCACGCACCCGGCGGCCTCACCGCTGCTCTGCTCGGTGTTTTACGGCGCCGCAGCGCCGATTCCGCCTGCCACGGTCGAGGGACAGATCTTCTGCCAGTAAGCGGTGCGGCCGGCACCCCGCATCGTCAGTCGTACCGCCGTCGGGCCTCGCGCTCGGCGGCGGTGCGCGTTTTGGTGCCCGAGTCTTGCGCACCATCCGCGCGATTCGGACGTTCACGCACCATGCCCACCCCCTGTGCGCACGCGTCGCCGCAGACTCACGGTGACGCGAGCCACCACATGACCGGCGGCGGACGACAGCCAGCCGTATCGGCGGCGCCGCTCAAGCCGGTGTCGACCATTCCCGCTCCACATCCGGATGCGACCGCACGCGTCGCCGCCGCCGGGCTCGAGCTGCGCGAGTTCGCGCGCCTGCGAGATGGCATGACGCACGCGATGGATGGCGGCCTCTGGCTGCACTTCCACACGTGGCGCGGCCGACCGATGGCGCACCTCGTCTCGACCGACCGCGACGCGTTGCTCGCGTACGCCCGAGCGGTCGGCTTCCCCGAGGAACGACTGCAGTTCAAGCCACTCAAGGACCCGCGCACGGGCGAACGCCGCGCGGCGTGGCACTGGGATCTGGGCGGCCCATTTCTGCCATTGAGACAGCCCGAGCGCTGAGCGATTCGCTCCAGGGCTGCCGCCGTCAGGCGCCCCGCGTCTGGGCGTCCGCACCGCGGGCCACCCGCACCCCCTCCTCCACATCCACGCGCGAGAGCAACCACGCGCCTGCCGCAAAGAACACGATCACACTGATGATCGCCCCGCGGCTCGAACCGGTTTGGCCAATCGCCAACGAGAAGAGCAGGGGACCGAAGATCCCGCCGAACTTCTCAAACACGGAGAAGAAGCCGAAGAACTCCCCCGATTTGTGCTTGGGTACCATCGACGCGAAGAGCGACCGCGACAGCGCCTGCGTGCCACCCTGCACGAGCCCCACGAGAATCGCGAGACCGTAGAACTGCGTCGCGGTGCGCATGAAGTAGCCGTAGATGCAGATGCCGGTATACACGATCAGGCCGAGCATGATGCCACGCTTGGCACCCAATCGTCCCGCGAGCGAGCCGAACACGAAGGCGCACGGAATCCCGACGAACTGCACGAGCAGGATCGCCGTGATCAGATCACTCTGGCCGATGCCGATCTCCGTGCCGTACACACTCGCCATGCGGATGATGGTCTGAATGCCGTCGTTGTAGACGGTGAACGCGACCATCATGAGAAACGCCTGCTTGTAGCCGCGCAGCTCGCGCAACGTTTCACCCAGCCGCGTGAACGCCGTGCGCAGCGGGGCCTCCTGCCGGGATTCGTCCGCTTCGAACACGCGCGCGGGCTCGGGGACACGCCGCAGCACGGGCAGCGAAAACACCAACCACCACACCGCGACGCTCAGAAACGCGAGGCGCGTCGGCAGCGTCGCCTGCGCGCGCGTCAGTCCGTCGCCCGAGGGCAATCCGAACAGCGCAGGCTGCAGGATCCACGCGAGGTTGATCGCCAGCAGCACACCACCACCGATGTACCCCATCGCGTAGCCCGCCGTGGAGACGCGATCGATCTCCTCGGGAGCGGCAATGTGCGGCAACAACGACTCGTAGAACGTCATGCTCGCGGTCGATCCGATGACCGAGAGGCAGAAGAGCACACTCGCGAGCACGATCTGTCCGTGCTGCAGCAGGAACATCGCCGCCGTCGCGCCCACACCCAGCAGCATGAAGGCCGCAAGGAAGCGCTTCTTGGCCGCGCGCACATCCGCGAGGGCGCCCAGCACCGGCGCGAGGAGCGCCACCAGCACGGCGCCAATCGTATTGGTGGCGCCCCACCACTGTGACGCGACGGGTCCGGACAGCCCATCGCCGGTCACCTTCACGAAGAAGATCGGAAAGACCGCCGTCGCGATCGTCGTCTGCATGGCGGAGACGCCGAAGTCGTACATCGTCCACGCCCGCAGCTCCGGGCGATCGAGACCGAGCGCGGCAAGCCACCCGCGACGAGGGGCGCTGCGGGCATGCGCGCGCTCAGCCGATGCGGTCATGCGTCTCCTGATGGGAAGAGTCGGCGTGCAGATTACCCCCCCTGTGCATCGGATACGAGGGCAACACCACTCCCTGCTCCCGCTCGTGACGCTGGCCTCACTCGCGGCGTGTGCGCGCGAGCAACCGCCAAAGGCGCCGCGCGTCGACTCGGTCGTTCAGGCGCCGGCGCCACCCCCGCCCGTGGTCGTCGACTGGCGCGGATGGGATGAACGGGTCGGCGGACTGCTCGCGGTCGCCCCCGAGGATGATCCCGATCTCGCGTTTCTCGTGCGACCCGATGCGACCACCGCTGATGTCGCCGACAGCGTGTGGCATACCCGGGTCAGCGCCGGTGACTCGGTGGAGCTCTTTGCACTGGATGGAAGTCGCCACCGCGTCCAGATCGTCGCCCTGCCGGTGACCACCGGCGGCGCGGCCTGTGAAGAGTGGCCCGCCGCGCGCATCTCGAATGCGCCAAGAAGCTGGGGCGTGGGCTTCGTGCTGGATCGGGCACACCCGGTGCCGGCAGTCGCGGTGGAGTCGCTCCGCGGCACCGACTCCTCGGCGGCCGTCTCTCTCGCCGCGCGCATCGCGCAAGCCACCCCCGCCGCGCGTGCCAGCGGACTGGCCGGCATGCCGTTCATCGTCGAACGACTGCATCGCGCCTCGCTGGCCGTCTCCTCCACCGAGCAGGCGGCGCAATCGTTCGGCGATACGACCATCATCGCTGCCACGCTCTTTCGCCGTCTCGCGCAGGAGGCTGACCCGCGCGAGGAGCGGTGGTTCGTGCTGGCGGAGCGCACAGGGCGGGCGAAGAGTGCGCCGTGGGTCGTTCGCTATCTGGAGTACGATGACGCGCCCGAAGACGAGGCCGACGCGATGGCGCTGTTGGGGCTCGTTCGCGTGCGCGCGAGCGGCCAGCCCGCAATGCTGATCGCCCGTGACGGGCGCGACGGACTCGTGCTCAAGTGGATCGCGCCCGCTCGGGATGGCGCGTGGCGCGTGACGTGGACGAGCGCCCGCGCACGCTGTCGGGCGCGGTGATGGGCGGCCGACCCGGCTAACGCTCCTCGAGCTCGGCGCGCCCCAGCGCTGCAGGCGCGCCGGCGCGCGACGAGGCCGTGGCCAGCACGAGCAGCGTCACCACATAGGGGATGGCCAGAAAGAGCTGGTAGGGCACGCGCCACCCCATCGCCTGCGCGACGAACTGCAACGCACTGGCCGCGCCAAAGAGCAGCGCCGCGAGCGCGGCGCCCACCGGATGCCACCGGCCCAGCACCACGATCGCGATGGCGATGAAGCCACGGCCCGCGCTCATCCCCTCGACGAACGTGCCCGTTTGCGCGAGCACGAGCGTTGCGCCCGCCGCTCCGCCCATCGCTCCGCCGAACAGCGTCGACCACCATTGCACCCGCCGTGCATCGATCCCCGCTGCACTCGCCGCCTGCGGTCGCTCACCCACGGCGCGAATGGCGAGTCCGGCGTGCGTACGCGTCAGCACCCACGTCACCAGCGGGACGAGCACATACAGCACGTAGGTGGGCCACGGCTGCACGAAGAGGGCGCGACCAAGCACGGGGATCGCCGAGAGGCCGGGGATGGCCACCGGTGCGGTGGTCGGCAGGGAGAGCGCAACGCCACTCTCGCCGTAGAGCGTGCGGTACAGGGTGCCGGTGATGCCGAGCGCGAGCAGCGTGATCGCAGTGCCCGTGATGATCTGGTCGGCACGCCACCGGACCACGAGCAACGCAAAGACCAGCCCGAGTGCGAGCCCGGCGAGCACGCCGAGGAGCATGCCGCCGCCGACTCCAGCGATGCCGGCACCGACGACCGCTCCAAACGCCCCGGCGATGATGGCGCCTTCGAGTCCGATGTTGATCACACCAGCGCGCTCCGCGACCAGCTCGCCAACCGCAGCGAGGGCCAGCGGCGTGGCCGTACGCACGGCACCTTCGAGGTATTCGGTGAGCACGCTGCGCACACTCATGTGCCGGCCTCCGCGGCGCGACGTCGGGATGCCCGATCGACCAGCACGATCGCGATGATCAGGATCGCTTCGATCATCTGCACGAGCGTCGCCGGGACCCCCGCGTCGCGCTGCATGGCCGCACCGCCCGCCTGCAATGCGCCAAAGAGCACCCCGGACGCGATGACCCAGAGCGGGTTCAGTCGCGCCAGCAGCGCCACGGCAATCGCGGTGTAGCCATAGCCTGGCGAGAGGTTCTCGTAGAGTGCGTACGTGACACCCGCATACTCGACGGCACCGGCCAGCCCCGCCAACGCGCCGCTGACCGCGAAGGACATGACCGCCACGCGCGCCACGTCGATGCCGCCCGCGCTCGCGGCCGCGGCGGCGCTCTCGCCAACCACCCGCACGCGAAAGCCGAGCGCGGTGTAGCGCAGCGTCCACCACAGGAGCGCCGCCAGCGTGATCGCGAGGAGCGCACCCGCGTGGAGCCGCGTGGTGGGCACGAGCACGGGCAGTCGCGCGGCCGCCGCGAGCGTCGCGGACTGCGGATAGACCCGCGTCGGTTCCTGCAGCACACCGCGCACCAGCGCCCCCACCAGGTGTACGGCGATGAAGTTCAGCATGATCGTGCTGATCACTTCGAGCACGCCGAATCGCTCGCGCAACCATGCGGCCACCGAGGCCCACGCCGCCCCCGCGAGCGCGCCGGCGATGAGGACGATCGGGGTGGTGAGTGCCGCGGACATGCCGCCGCCCGTTGCAGTGCCTCCCTCGACCGCGCCCAGGAGCTGTGCGACAAGGGCACCGGCCGTGGCACCCGCGAGGAGTTGCCCTTCGGCGCCCACGTTGAGTCGCCCGCCGCGAATGGCGAGTGCGACCCCCAGGCCCGCGAGCGACAACGGGATGGCGCGCACGAGCGTCGCCGACCAGAGGGCATACGAGGTGCCCACCGAGCCGCGCCAGAAGGCAAGCAGGCCGTCCGCCGGCGAGTAGCCAAAGACGGCCAGCAGCAGGGCAAGCGCACCAACGCCGCCGATCGCCGCCACACACGCGATGCCCGCGCGCCGAGCCGGCGTCATCGCATGCTCGCCGTGCACCCGCGAGGACGCGCCGTCACGCCGTTCGCGCCGAGGGCGCGGTGCCGATCATTGCCCGCGCGATCGTGTCGCGATCACGCGTGACGGGGAGCAGTCGCCCGCGGGTCATCACGACGACGCGGTCGGCCATCAGCAGCAACTCGTCCAGATCGCCGGAATGCACCACGACCGCCGTCCCATCATCGGCGGCGCGGCGGATCGCCGCACGCACGGCGTCTGCCGCGCGAATGTCGAGGCCGCGCGTCGGGTTCTCGATCACCAGTGCCGGCGGCCGGTCCGCGAGCTCGCGAGCCAACACGAACTTCTGCTGGTTGCCGCCCGAGAGCGTGCGCATCGCGACATCAGCGCCGGGAGCCCGGACGTCGAATGCGTCGATCGCAGTTGTCGTCTGGGCGGCCAGCGCGCTCCACGGCATGCGCCCGCGCCGTGTGCCAAGCTCGCGCAGGGCGAAGTTCTCCGTGAGTGTTGCGTCGAGCACCACCGCGTCGCGATGGCGATCCTCCGGCACGAACGCAACGACCGGCGGTCGCTCCAGCGACCCGCGCGATGGACGCAGACGCCCCGCGAGCAGGCGCAGCAGCTCGTGCTGCCCCTCCCCCTCGATCGCCGCGACACCCAGCACCTCGCCCGCATGGACGTCGAGATCGACGTCGTCCACGCGCGTGCGGCCGGTCGCGTCGATTGCGCTGACCCCGCGCGCACGGAGCGCCACCGGCTTCGTGCGGTCCGCATCGGCCGCGACCCGCGGCACGTCGACCTGTATGCTCGCCTCGCCCACCATCGCGCGCGCCAACGCACCTTCATCCAGTCGCTCGGCCGCGTCTGCGAGGACGGTGCGCCCGCGACGCAGCACCGTGATGTCGTCACTGACCGCGAGCGCGTCCTGCAAGCGGTGCGTGACCAGTACCACGGCACGCCCATCGCGTGCGAAGCGGCGCACCCACTGGAGCAGCTCGGCGGCGTCCTGCGGCGCAAGCACGGCCGTCGGCTCGTCGAGCATCAGCACCGAGGCATCGCGCGAGAGCGCCTTGAGAATCTCCGAGCGCTGCTGCATGCCGATGCTCGCCTCGGCGATGCGGAGCGTCGGATCGATCGCGAGCCCGGTCCGTTCGGCAAGCGCACGCACCCGACGGGCCTCGCGCTGCGGATCGAATGCGCCCGATCCCCCGAGGGCGATGTTCTCTGCGACCGTCATCGCCGGCACGAGCGAGAAATGCTGAAACACCATCCCGAGACCGGCCGCGATCGCCTCTCTCGGTGTGCGCGGTGCGTACGGCACGCCGGCCCGATGCATCGTGCCCGCGTCGGGCGCGACCAGACCGAACGCCACGCGCATCAGCGTGGTCTTTCCCGCACCGTTCTCGCCGAGCAGTGCATGCACGGTGCCTGGCCGCACAGCCAGCGATGCGCCATCGAGCGCAACGGTGCCACCAAAGGCCACGCGCACATCGGTGATGGCAAGCGCCAGCGGAAGGCCGCTCTCCGACCGGGGAGGCGGCTCGCGATGCGTGCTCATGTGGAAGGACTCAGTGACCAGTCGGGACGTGAATGAACGTCCACGGCAGACCGAGGGTCTGCTCGAGCCACTGCGCGACCGCGCGCACGCCGAGCGTCTCGGTCGCGTAATGCCCCGCATAGGCAATGACGAGCCCGTGCTCTTCCGCATCCACGGCGGACCAGTGCGGCCCCTCACCCACGATCAACGTATCGATGCCCAGCGCCACGCACTCCCGCACCGACTCGGCACTCGCGCCCGCACCCGAACAGATCGCCCAGCGACGTGTGATGCGACCGCTCGCTGCAGGCGTGTGACGCAGCGTGTGCCCCCACGGCGCGCAGAACGACGCCACACGCTCGAGGAGCGCCTGCGTGGCGACCTCGCTCTCGCCGCGCACGCCACACTCGATGTGCTGATACCGCGCGAAGCCCGCCGTTGGCACCAGCCCCAATTCGTGCGCGAGCAGGACCGAGTTGCCGTGCCGCGGGTGACAGTCGAGGGGCAGATGCGCGGCGTACAGCGCGAGGTCGGCGTCCAAGACGGCGCGCACGCGCTCACCATACGCTCCGGTGAGCCGCTGCAGCCCGCCCCAGAAGAGCCCATGGTGCACGAGCAGCAGATCGGCGCCCGCGGCGCGCGCACCAGCAATGGTGCGCGCGGAACAGTCCACCGCGGCGGCAACCCGAGTGACGCCGCGCCGATTGTCCACCTGCAGCCCGTTCAGGGCCGGGGGATAGTCTGGCGTGGTGGCCGTCGCCAGTTCGGCGTCCAGACGATCGGCGATGTCACGCGCGGTGTGCACGAGGAGCATACGCGCGTCAGCGCGGCGCCGATGCAGGAAGCACTGGCGAATCGCTCGCCGCAGGACGGAAGGTGCCGGCGCGAATCGCCGCGCCGACCGAATCGACGCGCGAGCGGACGGCGGGTGGAATGCGCCCCGCCAACTGGTCGTTGAACTCGAGGCGAACCACATCATCGCGCATACCGAGTTCGTACACCTTTCCGGCGAATCCGCCCTGCTTCACGTCGCGCGCGACGGTGAGCAGGGCATGTGGCACGTCGATGACCACGCTGCCGATGATGACGTCGGGCGCGACGCCGTTCTGGTTCGCATTCGAACCAAAGACCACCGCACCCTTGCGCTCGCGAACCGCCTGAAAGACGCCGAGCCCCGCCGCGTCCGCGTTTTGCAGCAACACGTCTGCGCCCTGCGTGAGCTGCGCAAGCGCTTGCTCCTTGGCCGCGCTCACGTCGTCCCAGTTGCCGATGTAGCTGGTGAGGACGCGTGCGTTCGCGCGCTCGCGTTTGGCGCCCTCTTCGAACGCGGCAAAGCTCGCCACCACCGGCGGGAGCTGCGTGCCACCGATGAGGCCGAGCGTGCCGGATTTGGTCAACGCGCCAGCCACCATGCCCGCCTGGTACGCGGCTTCTTCGAAGGCGAAGGCGATGCCACCGAGGTTGGGCGCCGTCGCTCTGCCGGACGTGCAGACGAACACCGTCTTGGGGAAGCTGGGCGCGACGCGCTTGGCAGCATCCTGATACTCGAAGCCGTGCCCGATGACGAGCGCATAGCCCTGCGCGGCGTATTGCCGAAAGTTCTCCTCGAACTCGGCGGGGGTCTTGGTCTGGATGTGCGAGATCTGCGCACCCAGCGAGTCGCGAATGCGCTGGAGCCCGGCGTACGCGCCGCCGTTCCACGACTGATCGGAGATCGGTCCGGGCGTCAGCAGCGCGACGCGAAACGGAGCGGCTGCTGCGTCCGGATCGTTGCGGTCTGCACTGCTCGAGCACGCCGCGAGGACCCCAAGGCACAGGGCCGAGAAGCGCCGAGTGATGCTATTGTGGCTCATAAACACGTATCTATGGCGCCATTATGGCGCGAAATGGACTATTCGTCGACATCCACGCCGATGCGATCCAGCAGTCGTTGCAGGTCGTCGGCGCTATGGAATGCAATGCGTAGCTCGCCTCGATCCTTCCCGGTGAGATGGAGGGATGCTGCGGTTTGGAGCTTTTGTGTGAGGAGCTGTTCGATGCGTCGGGTGGTCGCGGTGCTATTGGACGCAGACGGCGCTGTGGGCGAGGGTGTGTTGGTGGCGGCCGTCTTGGTGGTTCGGGCGTGGCGTTCGGTATCTCGGACCGACCAGCCGAGTGTGACGGCGTCGGTGGCGAGTGTGGTGATGCGCGAGGGGACGCCGGCGGTGAGCAGTGCGCGTCCGTGACCGGCGGAGAGGGATCCGGAGCGGACGAGCTGCTTCACCGACTCGGGGAGTCCGAGCAGCCGAAGGGCGTTTGCGACGGTGGAGCGGTCTTTGCCGACCAGGTCGGCGACCTGTTGCTGCGAGAGGGCGTAGTCCTTGGCGAGTCGTTCGTAGCCTTCGGCTTCGTCGAGCGGGTTGAGGTCGCTGCGCTGGAGGTTTTCGACGAGGGCGAGGGTGAGGAGGGTCTGGTCGTCCACGTCGCGAACGAGGGCGGGGATCGTGGTCCAGCCCAGTGCGGTGGCGGCGCGGAACCGGCGTTCCCCGGCGATGAGCTCGTAGCCCGAACCGTCTCGTGCTGGGCGAACCGAGACCGGTTGCAGCAATCCGGAGGTCTTGAGCGAGGCGGTGAGGTCTACGAGGTCTTGCTCGCGGAACTCTTTGCGCGGTTGGAGCGGGTTGGGGCGGATCGCGGACAGCGGAATCGGCGTGGCTCCCTGGTGCCCAGCCGGTGGGGTCGGTGCGTAGGGAGACTCTGGGGGTGCCGCTTGTGCGCCTGCAGGTGCGGGCGCTGCGGGCTTGAGGCTGTCGCGGGCGCCGAGGAGGGCATCGAGCCCTCGACCGAGTCGGCGCGGGGAGTCGGCGGGTGGAGGAGTGGCCATTGGGGTCAACCGGCGGCGGCGCGGTAGCGGTCGATGAGTTCCCGGGCGACGGCCATGTAGGCTTGGGCGCCCTGGGATGCGGCGTCGTACACTGCGATGGGTTTGGCGAACGAGGGCGCTTCTGCCAGTCGGATGTTGCGGGGGATGACTGTGCGGAAGACGGTGTCGCCGAAGTGGTCGCGGGCGTCGGTGGCGACTTGTCTGGAGAGGTTGAGTCTGGCGTCGTACATGGTGAGGAGGACGCCATCGACGCCGAGTGTGGGGTTCGGGCCGTTCTGGACGAGGCGGATCGTTGCGAGGAGCTGTGAGAGTCCTTCGAGTGCGTAGTACTCGCACTGGAGGGGGATGAGGACTGCGTCGGCAGCGACCAGGCAGTTGAGGGTGATGAGGCCGAGGGAGGGCGGGCAGTCGATGAGGATGATGTCGTAGCGATCGCGCACACCGGCGATAGCGGCGCGGAGGGTTGCTTCTCTGCTCGGGAGGTCGACGAGTTCGACTTCTGCGCCTGCCAGGTCCGGGGTGGCTGGCAGGACGTCCAGGTGGTCGAAGTGGAGCTTGCGGTGGATGGCGAGCTCTGGGGGCGTGCCGTTGATGAGGACGTCGTATGTGGTGCTGCCGATGTCTTCGCGAGGGATGCCGACGCCTGAGGTCGCGTTGCCCTGTGGGTCTGCGTCGATGAGGAGCGTGCGCTGCTCCGCGACGGCCAGGGAGGCGGCCAGGTTGATGGCCGTGGTGGTCTTGCCGACGCCGCCCTTTTGGTTGGCGATTGCGAGGATGCGTCCCACGGAGGAGCGGTCCGGGTGTATTGAGCGGGTGGAGCGAGCGGGGCGGCTCGGGGAGGGCGAATATAGGATGCGGCGGGCGGAGCCGGGTGTTTCACGTGAAACGGCTCGGCGCGGTGGGGTGATGCGGTGATCGGGCGATGGGACGATGGGGTGATGCGGTGGAACGGGTTGGGCGCTGTGCCGCCGGTGGGGTGGGCGTTGTATTCCCCCTCCGGACGGCGTTGATGCAGGCAGCGGGCGGGTGGCGGTCGCTACCGAGTGGTGGCGGTAGGCGGCCGAGGGCGGTGGGGGGGCTTGGTTGTTGCCGGTTGCGTCGGTTATTGGGTCCCGTTGAGGGGCGTTGCTGCGGACTCATGCGGTCGGGGCGAGCAGATGGGCGCTGCGCAGTGGACAGGCGCGCGTGGGGGTGCCCGCTGGCAACAGGGGCCAGGCACACGCAAACGGCCCCGTGTTTCACGTGAAACAGGGGCCGAGTGGCACGCGAAGGTCGCTCGCGGACCAGCGTGGGGTGCTGTTGGGTCGGTTGGCCCGCGTTGGCGTGGGCGGGCGGTGGGGAGAGCTACGGCTTGCGAGCGATCTCCCAGCGCGTGGAGACCGAGACGGTGATCATCTGGTCGCCGGCGGACACCGGCGTGTCGGGCATGGCTTCTGCTCTCGCGGCCATGACCATGCCTTGCATCATTGGCTTTGGCATTGGCGGCTCAGCGCCGTAGCTCGCCGAGAGGAGCCCCTTGAGGGTGGCGCCCGCCGCATCGGCGAGGACAGCCGCGTCGGCCCGCGCGCTGGCCATGGCCTTCGCGAGCGCCTCTCGGCGGGGGGCGTCATCGTTGGAGGCGTAGAAGTCGAGGCCCTGGATCACATTGGCGCCCGCGCCGAGGGCGGCATCGATGGCGCGGCCGGCGAGTTCGAGGTCCTTGAGGATGACCATGACCGTATTGGCCACCCGGTAGCCTGTGACGGAGGCCTGGTTCGTCTTCGGGTCCCACCGCTGGTTGGGCGTAACGGAGTAGCCGGTGGTGCCGATATCGGTTGCGGCCACGCCCAGCTTGATGAGCGCCTCGCGGACCGCGGTGGTCCGCCTGGCATTGGTCGCGCCCGCGGCGGCGGCGGTCGGCGCGTCGGTCTGCACACCGATCGAGATGCGCGCCCGATCCGGCACCAGCTTGGCGGTGGCGGACGTGGAGATGGTGATCTCGAGCGGTGGCGGCGGATACATGGCGGGGGCCTGAGCGAGAAGCGGTGCGGCGACGAGGGCCGAGAGTGCGACGAGGGCGAGGCGCATGGAAGTCGTGAAGGAGGCGCCGAGGATTCGACGCCGAGATGGAGACGTCAGTTGAGCGGCGAGTTGCACATCCTCAAGCTGTCGCTATGGAAATGCTATTGTGGTGCTATATATCACTAAGCGCCACTATAAACCCAGTACTAAATCACAACAAAGACACAAACGCGAAATCGTGAGATACTTATAGGCATAATGCGCACACTAATAAGCCGGTGACACAGACGCGCCTCGCGCAATCACCCGTCCACAACCCCACACGAATCTCCCAAACCGCGCGAGAACGCACCCTCGCCACCCTGTACCCGCCGACTCTCGAAAATGAGCACATCCACGTCCGCTGCCGTCACCCCAGGCAGCGACGCCGCCTCGCCCACCGACCGCGGCCTTCGCGCAGCAAGCCGATCGCGCGCTTCGCGAGACAGCGCAGACGCCGAGTAGGCTGCGTCGGCCAGCGGCAACGCCGAAAGTGCCGCCCGCCGCGCCGCGCGCGATCGTTCACGAACGAAGTACCCCTCGTACTTGAGCTCGAGATCGGCCGTCCACCCCCACTGCGCCGCGAGCCCGTCCGTGGCACGGGCCGCCTCCAGTAACTCCCAGAGCCCCACCCCCCCGCGCTTCGCCACCTCCGCGACCGGCATCGCGTGCGGCAGCGCCGAGCGCTGAGCGACTGCGGCGCCGGCCAGAAGCGGAGCCGCCTCGTCCACCTGCACCGTCGTCCGACGGGCGCGCTCGAGAATCGCTTCGACGTCGCGCGGCGCCGACTCGACGATCGCGCGCTCTGCGTCGCGATAGAGGTCGCAGGCGATCCCCAGCGCCCCCAAGCGCAGCAGCGCATTGTCCTGTCGGACCGTCAGCCGGAACTCGCTGCGCGACGTGAACAGCCGATACGGCTCGTCGACGCCCTTGGCGACCAGATCATCGACGAGCACGCCGATGTAACTCGTCGCCCGATCGAACACCACCGGGTCGAGTGCGCGTGCCGCGCGCGCGGCGTTGAGCCCCGCCACCACGCCCTGTGCTGCCGCTTCCTCGTAGCCCGTGGTACCGTTGATCTGCCCGGCAAACCACAATCCCTCGAGCGCACGCACCCGCAACGTGTGATCGAGTCCCGTCGGATCGAAGTAGTCGTACTCGATTGCGTATCCCGCGCGCGTCATCCGCGCGCGCTCGAGACCGGGAATCGTGTGCAACACGTCGCGCTGCACATCGGCCGGCAACGAGGTCGACAAGCCGTTGACGTAGAGCTCGTGCGTGTCGTGTCCTTCCGGCTCGAGAAAGAGCTGATGACGTGATGCCTCGCGGAAGCGTACCACCTTGTCTTCGACACTCGGGCAGTAGCGCGGTCCGCGCGCACCGATCGCGCCGCCGTACATCGCCGAGCGATGCAACGACTCCGCGATGCGGGCGATACCCGGGGACTCGAGCCAGGTGATCCAGCAGGGCAACTGCTCCGGATGTCGCGTGCGGTCGCCGCGGCGACGGGGCGTGCTCCAGAAGTGCGACCAACTGAAGTCCGTCGCCTCGATCTCGCTGTCCTGCTGCACGAGCCGCGTGAAGTCCACGGAGCGACCGTCGATGCGCGGTGGCGTGCCCGTCTTGAAGCGCTTGGGCGCGAGGCCGATCGCCTCGAACTGCTCGGCGAGATGTGTGGCGGCGCCTTCTCCGGCTCGACCGCCGGCGAGCTGCGTGTCGGTCCCGATGTGCAGCCGGCCACGGAGAAACGTCCCCGTCGTGATCACCGTGCATGTGGCGTGGATGCGCCGTCCGTCGAGCGTCTCCACACCGAGCACGCGTCGATCGTCACGACTCATCAGCAGTCGCGCCACGGTGCCCTGCACCGTCTCGAGCGAGGCGTGTTCCTCGAGTGCGCGGCGGACCGCACGACGATAAAGCCCGCGATCGCACTGCGCGCGCGGCGCCCACACGGCTGGTCCCTTGCCGCGATTGAGCATCCGGAACTGCAGCGACGAGAGGTCGGTCGCGCGTCCGGTGATGCCACCGAGCGCATCGACTTCGCGCACCACCGTGCCCTTGGCGATGCCGCCCATGGCGGGATTGCAACTGAGCTGCCCGATCGTTTCGAGCGCCGACGTCACCAGCACCACGCGGGCGCCACTCCGCGCCGCCGCGACCGCGGCCTCGGCGCCAGCGTGACCACCGCCGACGACGCAGACGTCGACCGCCTCGCGGTCGCTCACGTGCAGGGCAGGCATCGCTGCAACGTAGCGCCGACGCCTGCGGTGCGGGACGGCGCGCCCGTTGCGCGCGAGGCGCGCACCGTGCAGCCTCCGTGCATGGCACTGACCCTGGGCGCCGACGCGCCAACAATGCTGATTCGCCGCGACGCGTTCGAACGCGCGGGGCTCGACCGATCCGCGCTCGATGAGGCGCTGTCACTGACGGCCGACGAGTTCCGCGTCGAAGGCACCCTCATCGCTGTCGGCCCGCTGGTGGGTGAAGACACCTCCGCGCAGGCGATCGAACTGCTCGAGCGCGCGGGGCTCGCGTACTACGATGACTTCATCGAGGTGCCGGGGAACTGGCCGGCGTGGGTTCGACTGTACGCGATGGCGGCGGCGTGACAGGCGGCGCCTGACGGCGCCGCAACACACCTTCCCACTGACAGCCCAGACAGTACGAGCGGCGGAAGCGTGGCCCCAGGATGCGCCACCAGCCATCGCGCTGGACTGGGAGCGTCTGGTCGCCGCAGATCGGGCACTCCTCGCCGTCGGGAATCATCCCGATGAACACTTCGGTGGCGAGCCAGATGAAGGCGATGCGAATCCCCGCGAAGACGCCGATGAAGATC
>JALOPS010000212.1 GCA_025453745.1 Gemmatimonadaceae bacterium | reverse complement strand
CCGCGGGATCGTCGTAGATCGCCACAACCGACTCGTGCTTCTCTTCCGCGTTCGGCACGGCAAAGGCTTGGCGGCGATAGAGCGCGAGCTCCGTCATGCTGATGCCCTGCGAGGGCCCGACGAGCGTGTTGATGTTCGCCAGCGCCTGATCGATGTTGGCGCGATCGATCCCCGTCGCCAGCGGGGGAGGACGCAGCACCGCCAGCTCCCCATTGTCGCCGCCGCTGTAGAGCCCGATCGCGGCGGGAATCACGATGGCGCAGCCGGGAAAGGAATCGGTCGCCTGCACGGTCGGGTCCCACATGCCACGCAGGATGCGGAGCTCTCCGGCGCGCACGCCGCTCTTCATGATCGGAATCGACTTGCCGCTGCGGAAGAGCGCCGCGTCGAACTCGTGCCATGCGCGATCGGAGAGGCGCAGCATCTGCACGCCGTTGGCCGCACCGGCGGCGATGGGATACACGCGTGCGCCGCCCTGCTCCGTCGGCACCACGCGGAAGAGCAGTGGGGGCTCGGACTTCATCAGCAGCGTGTCGGCCTCGTAACGGAGGGCCGCGGCAGACTGGCCGAAGAGCTCGTCCTTGACGCGCTCGCACGCGGTCGTGGCGACGGCGGCGAGCAGCAGCGCGAGCGGAGCAAGGCGATTCACGGACACGTGGGCAGTCTGATGAGATGCGGCAAGGCTGTAAACCGGGGCGACGCCGGTTGAGGCGCCAACCGGGTGCAGGTTAGCGTCCCCCGCATGACGGCGCTCTCGAGTACAGACGCACAGCAGGGGGGGCCGGGTCACCACGCTGCTGCTTCGCGATCCACGTGGCTGCGCGACTGGGCGGATGTGGTGCCGGCCGCCAACGGCACCGTCTGGCTCGAGCGCGACGCGCTTGGCGACGCCACGCCGGCGCTGCTCGCACCCGCAGGCACGGACACGCCGTGGGCGCCTCGCACGGTGCCGGCCGCGTCGCGGAGCGCATGCACGGCGTTCCTCGATGGCATTCAACGCTCGCGGGTGTGTGCGTGGGTGCGCGGCGTGCCCATCATCGAGAGTGTGGTGGGGGCAACGGTGCGGATGCGACGCGATCGCCGCTTCGTCGACGGCGGCACGCATGCACGGCGACTGGTTCTCGCGCCCAGCGCGTGTGTGCCCGAGGCGGTGCATGCGCACATGGCGCGTGCGGGGGTGGAGTTCGTTCCAGTCGAGGTGTCGGCCGAGGACAGTCATCCGGATGTCGCGCGCGCCGCGGCGATGGCGCTGGTCTCTGCCGCACGCGCTACGCTCGAACGGCAGCTCGCAGAGGAGTGGCTGCGCACGGCCGGCGCGGATCATCGGCTGGTGCTCGACGGCGGGCTTGGCATCAGCGAGACCGTGGCGACCTCGCGGCAGGTGATCGGCGTGGTCAAGTCGCACGGGACGCTCTACGCGTCGGGCACGGCACGTGAGGTGGTCTTCGGCCTGCGTCCAGGCGAGCGGACCACGGTCGCGCCGCACCGTCGAGGCGTACGAGGGCCCGAGGTCGCAACGTGGTACCTGCGGTTGCGTGCGCCGCTCGGCGGTGACCCGCTGTTCGGCCTCGTGCGCGTCGAGCAGGCCATCGCCGGTGGCGCGGGCGAAACGGAGGCGCGCGCCGACGAGTGGGCTGCGTGGCTGCTGCTCGAACGGCAGCCCGTGGCGCTTCCGGATCCACGTTGGGACCGCCTGCTCTATGGCGTCGCCGCGTGCGAACGGTACCTGACCGCGCGACTGGGGTACTGATCGCCACCTGCGCCGCGTTTGCGGTAGACTTCCGCTCCGTTCGCGCGCTCCTCTCTGCCCGACTCCGCCGTCGTGACCGCTCCCCCGTCGTCGCCCCTGTCCGTCGAGGCGATCGGCCGGGTCGTCGCCACCGAGCGACGCCCCAATACGCCCCACGAGTTCCACTTCTGGACCGCACTCGACGCCATCGTCGGCGTGGGGACGATCGTGCGCGTGGTGGGGCAGCTTCCCATTGCGGGGCAGATCCCCGTCATCTACGGGGTGGTGGTCGAAGGGGTCGCGTATACGGACGTGCAGTCGCCACTGCACGATGTGCTCGGTGCCGACGGTGATCCGGCGGCCGATGCACGCGCGCCGAGTACCCGCACGGAGATTCGACTCTTCACCGCGCATGTGCTCCGGCAGGTTCCCGACGAACCGCTGCAGCCCGTGCCGATGGGCGCCGTCTTTCTTGCGGATGCGCGCGACGTGGCGATCGCCCTGCGCATGGACGGCTACGTCGATGGCGAGCGCAGTACGGCGATCCCCGTGGGGCTCTACGCCGCAGGGGGGACGCGTGCGCCGGTGGCACTCGACGCAGACTTTCTGGTGGGTCCGGAGGCGGCGCACCTGAGCATCTCCGGCGTCTCCGGGCTGGCCACCAAGACGAGCGCGGTGGAGTGGCTCCTCGCGTCGCTCTTCGCGCACTTCCCCGCGCATCGCGGCTCGCTCGCGGCGGTGTGCTTCAACGTGAAGGGGCCGGATCTCTGCTTCCTCGATCAGCCGGCGCCACTCGATGATGCGGATCGGGTGTTGTACGAGGCGCTCGACGTGCCGGCGCGACCGTTCGAGCGGGTGCGCTACTTCGCACCCTACGTCGCCGGCGGTGTCACCCTCGACACGCTGCGCTCCCATGAGGCGCTGCAGCACAACGTCGCCCCGCTCACCTGGGGGTTGAGCGAAGTGCTCCAGTTCGCGGACGTCCTGCTCACGCGCGACGATGTGGACGCGAAGGCCGACGCCTTGATCGACTTCATCCGCGAACGCGTGCTGCATCGCGACTTCGAGGATGGCCTGCTGGCACAGCCGCACCGGGTGGAGTCCTTCGCCGATCTCGATGCGTGGTTCCGCGACGTGCTGCGCGCCATGGAAGGGCGCAATCAGGAGAGCTGGCGCACGCACCACATCGCGACCATCCGCAAGGTGCGCAACCGCCTCACCAACATCGCCACCCGCTGCGCCGGCCTCATCACCGAAGACGGCGCCACGAGCGACCTCCCCTTCGGCGCGTTCGAAGATCGGACCGTCTACGTCGTGGACGTCGCCGGTGCCGAGGACGATGCGCAGGATCTCGTCTTCGCCCGCATCGTCTCCAAGCTGCGCGAGCATCTCGAGCGGCGCGACCTCGGCGTGCAGCACGTGGTCGTCTTCGTCGACGAGCTCAACAAGTACGCGCCGGCCGACGGCCCCGACACGTACGTGCGCAAGATGCTGCTCGATATCGCCGAACGCGGGCGCTATCTCGGCCTCGTGCTCTTTGGCGCGCAACAGTTCCGCTCACAGGTGCATCGGCGGATCGTCGGCAACGCCGGCACCACGTTGTACGGCCGCATGGATGGCGACGAACTGGCGACGCCCGGCTACGCCACCCTCGGGCCGGCCGTGCGTGCGCGACTGGCCACGCTCGAGAAGGGGCAGCTCATGGTGCGGCATCCGCACTACGCGCAGCCGGTGTTCGTGCGCTTTCCGCGGCCCGCGGTCCTCTCGGGGCGTGCGGGCGTCGAGCAGTTCCCGCCCGTGACGCCACCGACGCTCGATGTGGCCATTGCGCGGCAACTGCACGCGCTCGATCCGGCCGTCACGGCCGGGTGGGTGCAGCGCGTGCTCGGGTGGGATGGCACCTCCGCCGCGTTGTACGAGGAGCCGGCCATCGTGCGCGCGCTCCGCGCTACGGTGCGCGCGCGACCCGACGATGTGCGCGGCACCTTCGAGCGCGAGTTGCGGCGTGGCGCCCGCGCGCCGGTGCGCGACGTGGCCGTCGCGGTGCGCCCGGCTCCGCTCGCGCGCGCGCCGCGTGGAGATCCGTACGGTGATTGAGCGCGCCCATCGCCTGATCGTGCTCGCGGCGCTGACGCTCGCACCGACGATCGCGGCCATGCACGCACAGCCCGCGCGCGCACGTACGCCGGTGCGCCTCGTCATCCACCCGCGCGTGGGCGACACGCTGCGCCTGCGCTATGAACAGCGGACCGATGTGCGCGGCGATGACGAGGGGCCGATGGAACGCTCGGTGTCCACGTTCATCACCGTGCATGCGCACTCGATCGTGGAGGCCAGCGAGCCCGCGCTCACGACGGTCCGCGCATCCACCGATTCCGGGTGGGTCCGCTTTCGCACCGTCGATCCACGCCCCGGCGTGGGCGTGACGGAGCAGAAAATGATGCTGCCGCAGGTCGGCTCGAAGATGCGGGTACAGGTCGCAACCGATGGGGCCACTGAAGTGGTGAGCGCGGCCGGTGCGGGCGGCGGCTCGCTGTCGGCGCTCCTCTCGCAGTCGCCAGCGATGTTGCCCAAGCTTCCCGTTGCCGTTGGCGACACGTGGGTGCGCGACATCCCGCTCCCCTCTGCCGCATCGGTCGCGTTGCGCGGTGCGGGCGATGTCGCCGGCACGGTGCGTGCGCGCTTCCGTTTCGATTCGCTCACCGCGCGCGGGAAGCGCGCCTTCGTGAGCGTCACCGCCGCGCTCCGGCGCGACGGCACGCGCCCCGACGCGGCCAACGGCGCACGTGTGGTGTCGTCGGGCACGCTGCGCGGTACGCTGGTGCTCGATCGCGAGCGCGCATGGATGGTCGAGATGCGCACGTCGGTCTCGCTTGTCTCCGACCTCGTCCCCGGCGCTGGCGACCTCCCGCCGCCGATGCTCTTCGCGCCGCTCGGACGTTCACCGCGTCGCGCCGTCGTGCAGATCGACCAGTTCATGCAGACGCGGTAACGCCTCGTGCGCCTCGTCCATCTCGCCGACCTGCACCTCGGCTATCGCCAGTATCAGCGCCTCACGAAGCGCGGCTTGAACCAGCGTGAAGCCGACATCGCCGGCACCTTCCGTCGCGCGATCGATCAGGTCATCGCACTGGCCCCCGACCTCGTGCTCATCGCCGGCGACGTGTTCCACACGGTGCGCCCGTCGAACCCCACGATCGTCCATGCGTACCAGCAGCTCAACCGCCTCAAGGTGGCGCTGCCGCACACGGAGATCGTGATGGTCGCGGGCAATCACGACGCACCACGCACCGCCGAGACGGGGTGCATCCTCGAGCTGTTCGAGGAGATCGGCGTGCACGTGGCCGATCGTGGTGCCGAGGCGATCGCGCTGCCGGGCATTGATTGTGAGGTGCTCGCTGTGCCCGATCTGCCGGGCATCGAGCGCCCCGTGCTCCGACCGACCGGTCGCGCGCGGCACCAGGTGCTGTTGCTGCATGGCGAAGTGCGCGGCGTGCTCCCCGCCCACGCGGTGGCGACCGACCGCGCCTCGCTCGAGATCGCGCCGGATGAATTGGGCGCGGAGCACTTCGCCTACGTGGCGCTGGGGCACTACCACGTGCATCGGCAGGTGGCACCGAATGCCAAGAATGACGTTGCCATCATATTCCTGAAAACATCACATGATATAATCGTTAGAAGCCTTGTCAGTCTCGAAATGGTACAATAGTAATCGGTAACTGCAGATATTTTGACAATCGAAGAGGCAATTATGGTCGCTAGATGGCGTAATTCACAACACATGTTCAGTTTGTATGATATTTTTGGCTCTGCGGTCGAATTCGACACTTCGGTTGACGGCCGAAGATTGATAGTTTGTACATCTATAACCATAAATATACATCGTTGAACCATCCATAACAATAAACAGCATTGTGCCACTGCCATAGTTCTCTAATACTCGATCAGTCTGCAGAGGGATGAATACACGGGGCAGACAAAAATTCTAAAAGTTGTGTTTAAAACTGACTTACCAGTTTGCGACAGTGTGACGACAAAACCCTAACTAACCCAAAAACTACCTTTTGTAACTTAATTGCTGGGAATAGTAAAATAAACGACATTACGCAAATAAGGTATGTTGGCCTCCAGGATTTTATATTTCTTTCCTTATACGATTAGTTAACATTACTGACAGCGGGGCATCGAAACACAGCTATAAAATAAGTGTCTACATGTTGCCAGAGTCATAAAAGCACTTAAAAAGGAGTTATTACGTCAATAAATTACGGTATTGTTCATGTTGATTTAGTAAGTTACAGTTAAACATACGACGATCCTACCTGCGGCAATGACGCTGAATCTGATGGACGGGTAACTTATCCATCGCTATGCAAGGTATGTGAGCTGTATGCCATGAAGATGACCTCACCACGGTCGAACTCGCTGAGTGTTGCGGTGCTGTATTAATGACCGCCTTTATCGCCGTTTTTAAAAGGGGAAGTTTTTCACAGTGATATTTGCAGTTTTCATGCAGCCCGATACAATTTGTAGAGGTAAAATTGTAATAAAAGAACACTTGAGAATTTTCAACGTAACTATGGAGCAATACAGTCGAACAAGTGACGACAAGCTGCATAATTTGCGCCATCGCAATAAATTACTTCAGTGGCTGGTAATTATTTGCACTTTCGCCAAATTTCGGTGAGAATTCCCTCAGGAAGACCTTTAATCACATTACGGCCGAACGGATCATTTAAAACTGCGTTATTTGCACCATCGAAAGTGAAACTTGTTGCACTGGTTCTGAAATTTATCCAAATTTCGCCGTTTTTGTGATTTGGTTCTCCCTTAGGGGATGTTAAACGTTCAGAAGTATTGTTAAGATCATTAGGTCGAACGGGAAACGTCAAAGTACATGATGTGCGCGATGAAAAAAGTAACAGTTATCTTGATCTAAATTCAGTTGTGATGTGCGACGCATAATGTGTGTTTACATGACGGCTATTGCGATGGTATCGGTGTTTGTCCCGATGTTTGCCACCCTGTGCCCTGTGCCAATAGTGTCTGAAGGAGTCAATAGGAAAAAGATCGAATTAGACACGATGAAATAGGTCCGACTGTCACTGATTGCACCGTGTAGCAGTCATCGGGGGACACCCCTAGTTTTGCATGGAGAATCGTAGTCGACACTCATGTGCTCCGAAATGGTACGTCGTACAGAAAACTTTGCCTCGGACCTAATGCGTCGTATTCATCGCCACTTATCCAAAAATGTGACTGTACTTGCTAGACTGAACTATTACGTCGGGAATCCGTGAGCAAATTGGTGGCCGCTCGAGTTGTTTAGGGGATCACTCCCAAACCGTTACTTATTTATTGGTTGCCGGCTGAGATCACAGGTCAACTTCGTTGACATCGGCGGTTTATGCACTTCGCGATAAACTAGCAGGTAATAATCACAACTGGCATTAAGTAAGTTTAGCTCAAGCACATTGAATGTTTAGACCAAACCCTGCGCGGTTAAATTATTACACTTTCGGCGTTGGACAATGCT
>JALOPS010000211.1 GCA_025453745.1 Gemmatimonadaceae bacterium | reverse complement strand
CAGCGACTCGCTGCGATCGAGCCGTCGCCCGCCGGCGCTCAGCACCACGTCGCCCAACTGCAGTCCCGCGCGCTCGGCGAGCGAGGCGCGCTCCACATCGAGGACAAGCAATGCGGGCGCTTCGCTCCGTCGCGGTGTCGATCGCCGCACCGTTACCGGGCGCACCGACACGCCGAGTCGCGGGCGATCCTGTTCGCGCAGGAAGCGCTGCACCGTCTCGCTCGAGACCGCCACGCCGAGTCCCTGCATCACCAGCGTGTTGATGCCGACGACATGGCCGCGCGCATCCGTGAGCGGGCCGCCGGAGTTGCCGGGCATGAGCTTCACGTCGCTGCGTACGGCGCGCACGTCGTGATCGTCGCGCAGCACGCCGTGCACGACACCCAGTGCGAGCGCCTGCGGGACGCCGAGCGGCGCGCCCACCGCCAGCACGAGATCGCCGGCCGTCAGCGCCCCTGCCGATCCGACGGTGGCGACCCGATCGAACGGTTGCGTGGTCCGCAGCACCGCCAGGTCACGCGACGGATCCACCGCCACCCGCGTGGCCGACCGCACATCACCGTCGCCGCGCACCACGGTTACCGTGCCGGTCTGTGCGACGTGTGCATTGGTGACGATCAGATCGCTGTCGGCACGACCGGGCAGTGGCCACACCACACCGGACCCGCCGCCCGCACGCGGGACTTTCACTTCGACGGTCACCTGCTGCACGCGCCGCGCGACGTCGGAGAGTGCGTCCGACAGGGCATGCGACCCGTTGAATGGTAGCGAGGTCATCGCGTCCTCACTTGCGCGATGCAGCGGGGGCCTCGCCGATCGTCACCGGCAGCTCCACCAGCTCGCCACCGCGCACGAGGCGCACCGTGAGCGTCTTGCCCACCGTATCGTTGGCCAGCACATCGAGGATGTCGCGCGGATCGTGCGTGGGCGTGCCTGCAACGGCGATGATCACGTCGCCGAGCATCATCCCCCCACGCTCGGCGGGAGAGTCGGCGGAGACGTTGATCACGAGCAGCCCTCCCTCGTGCGCGAGGGTGTGACGCGTGCGTGTGCTTTCGGGGAGCTTCACGCCTTGCGCCGCGATGCCGAGCCATCCGCGTCGCGAGGGCGATGTGCCGGCCGCCAGGGCATCGACGACGCGTTCGATCGTGGCGACGGGGATCGTGACCGCCGCGGCGCGCGCCAGCGCCGAACTGTTGATGCCGAGCAATCGGCCGGACGCGTCGAGCGACGGGCCGCCGGAGAAGCCATCGTAGATCGCGACGTCGATGCGTACGAAGCGATCGATGCGTCCGCCGCGCCACGTGCGCCATTCGGGTCCGAGTGCGCTGACGACGCCCATGCTCGCGGTGACGTCGCGACCGGGGCGGCCGAGTGCGAGTGCGATCTGCCCGACATGCAGCGCTTCACGCGGTGCGCGCGCGATCGGCGTGAGCCCGCCACCCGCGACGCGCAGGACGGCGAGGTCGGTGCCGCTGTCGCGCCCGACGAGTGTCGCCTCGCGCGTGCTGCCGTCGCTCAGCGTGATGGTGATGCCGCTGTCGCGGCGAATCGTGTGATCGGTCGCGACGACCAGGCTGTCGGTCCACACGATGCCCGTCGCGGGAATGCGCTTGCGGGCGTGGATGGCGACGATGGCGGTGGACGCATGCTGCACGGCGTGCGTCAGGTCGTGCGACAACTGCTCGAGTGCGGTGGGACTGGACATCGATGGCCTCAGGACGGGTGACGCACGAAGAGTGCGCCGGTGCGTCTGCGGCAGGGATCGGACGATCGGGGGAGCGGGTGGTCGGCCGATCGACCGAGGTGTGGCGCAGGCACGCGCGCGATCGACGGGGCCTCGACGGCGCGCCCGCTCAGTCGCCGGGGTAGACCACCCAGAGCGCGGGACGCCCGATGTTGCAATGCACCACGCGGCCCAGGAGGCCGAGTCCGGCGCTGCTCGCGCCGAGCATGAGCCGCGTGAGGTGGTAGGCGCCGCGCGGCGCGTTGGGCGGATTGGGGCGCACGATCGCGTCATCGCGCGAGCCGCGCGAGGGCACCGGGTGGAAGATCGTCTCGATGCCACGCGCTCGCGCGGGTTCATCGTCCTGGCGCGCATCGATGAAGTGCATCGCCTCGATGACGCCGTCGGCACCGATGGTGCGCGCCGTGTCGCGATCGGTGGCGAAGATCGCGCGGCGCGACGGCGTCGGCAGGAGCAGCACACCGACGAACGACCAGAGCGTCACGCCGCACATGAAGAGCACGACATTCGTCGGCAGCACGGGCGCGCCCGCGGCAAACCACGCGATGCCGATCGTGTTCCACGCGATGGCGCCGACAACGCCGCGTGTGCGCAGACCATTCGCGAGGACGAGGCGACGTCGCACGAGTTGTGAGGCGAGGGCATCGGGCGACATCTCGCGCACCCATCGTGCGGGCACCCAGAGCGTGGGCGCGGTGCCGACCCATCCGCCGACAAAGGCGAGATCATCGGCCTCGACCTGTCGCACGCGCGAGGGATCGAGTTCGGCGCGCGCGACGGCCATGCGCAGCGCTTCATCCATCGCCGTCACGCGCACGCCGCCGGTGAGGCGTGCGATCCATGCCTGGCCCATCATCCAGGCGATCTGCAGCACGAGCCCTGCGACGATGACGCCGGCCGTGCCGAGCAGCGCGTATCCGCCGTAGAAGACACTCGCGGCGATGAGCAGCGTGAGGGTGAAGACGGCGAGGCCACGCAGCCAGGTGAGTGCCCAGCGCACGACGCCCGGGCGCTCGCGCACGACCACCAGTCCGCCGAGCAGGTCGAGCGGCACGAGCAGCAGGGCGTGCAGCCACGCCACCGTGACGACCGTGGCAAGCGTGCCGCGAAGCGATTGCGCGCTGGCGGCGACACCCACGACCTCGCCGATGCGAATCGCCAGCGTCGACGCCGCGGACGGAACGAGCACGAGCCAGAGAGCGAGCAGCACGGTACTGCCGACACCGGCGATGCCGAGCCACAGCCGCGACCGTGCGTGCGAGCGCCCGAAGAGCGTGCCGCCGGCGGGCGATGCGGGGAGAACGAACGAGGAATCGAGCGAAGAAGACGGCACGAGCGATGAATCAGGAAGCGGACGACGGCGCGGGTCGAGTGTGCTGTGCGAGGCTCTCCGGATATCGCCGGAACCAGCTCGCCACCAGCGCGAACTCCTCGAGGTCGTGGAGCGGAATGTCGCCACCCGAGGGGTCCGGCGCGAGGTAGATGCGTGCGACCAGTGCGTCCAATGCCTGCTGCTCGTCGGGTGTGCGCGGCAGCGGCACGTCGGCGCGCACGGTACCGCGGCGAATGCAATAGATGCGTGGCGAGTCGCCGGGTGGCGCGTAGAGGAAGGTCAGGCGGTCGGCATCGGCCTGGAAGCGGGTGAGTCGGGTGCGCAGCCAGTGGAGGCGCGCATGCTTGTCACGCAGTGACGCCGCGCGCTCGAAGGCGAGCGCGTCGCCGGCCTGCTGCATGGCGGCATGCAGCTCGCGCAGCAGCGGCGACGGCCGGCGATCGAGGAAGGCGAGCGCCCGTGCCACCCCGCGAGAATAGGCCGCGCCATCGCCCTCGCCGATGCACATGCCGGCGCAACTGCCGACCGCGTGACGCAGACACCCCGCGACGCGCGAGCGTGTGGCGCCGCGCGTGTCGGCAAACGCGAACGGGGCGCGCCGCTCGTGCGTGCCGTCGCGGACGCTCGTGCGCCACTGCATGGGTTGCGACTCGATGGTGCAATCGCGGAGGCCGGTCACGTCCGCGAGGGTGCGCATGGCGTCACGCAGGGCGGCCACGTTGCGAAAGGGTCCCCACAGTCGCGTGGCGTGCGGATCGTCGGTGCTCCGCACGATGCGCAGTCCCGGCACTGGTCCACCCGTGAGCGCGAGATAGCCGCGCGGCCACTCGTCGCTCACGTGCGCGACGTTGAAGCGCGGGCGAAAGCGCTTGATGGCGCGCAGTTCGGCGAGCAGCGCGCTGAAGGGATCGGGGGTGTAGTCCCATTCCACGCGGACGGCATGCCGCAGAATGAGCGGCGCCTTGGCGCGGCGGCGGCGTCGCGCGGTGAAGTAGCTCAAGAGGCGGGCGCGAAGGCGCCGCGAGGTGCCGACGTAGAGCACCTCGCCCTCGCGGCCGAGGAAGCGATAGATGCCCGGGCGTGGCTCCGCGTGGGTGCGGACGGCCTCCCGCATGGCGCGGCGCTCGGCGACGGTGGTGCGCTCGCTCACGCGGGCAGTCTACTCGCCGGCGGGCCGCCGGTCGCCCGGTTTCAAGGGGTCGCCCGGTTTCAAGGGGTCAGAGTTCTTGAAACGCTTCGACTTCAAGGGGTCAGAGTCCTTGAAACGTCGCCCGCTCAAGGACTCTGACCCCTTGATGGGCTTCAGCCTCACGATGCCTTCAAGGACTCTGACCCCTTGAGCGGGGGTGCTTTCAAGGACTCTGACCCCTTGAACGGGGATGGTTTCAAGGACTCTGACCCCTTGAACGGGGTGGGTCGAGGGGGCAGGTGACTTCGGTCACCGCGCGGGTGTTCCCCCCATCACCACCATGCCAGTCACGCGGCAGCACCGTCCACGAAACAGCGCTGCCAGCGCGGTGACGTGCGCCACCCCGGTTCGTCCCACACTCATGCACCAGTACGTCCGACGGACTCCGGCCCGGCGCGCGTCCGCGCCAGCCCTGATCAACGCACTCGACGCGATCAGTCACCGCGGCCGGCGGGCGATGCGCGCGGCCGGGTCAGCGGCGCTCTTCGCCATCGCCGCGCCCGCGACGCTCGAGGCCCAGGCGGACCTCGTGCTCAACGTCACCGACGCGCCCGACCCGGTGCCGGCGACCGGACTCGTCACCTACTCGGTGGTCGTCGAGAACAACGGACTCGGCACGGCCAACGGCGTCAGCTACGTAATGAATGTCCCGGCCGGCGCGCGCTACGCGGGCTTCACGGCCGGCACCGGCGCGGCGTGCTCGGGGATGACGATCAACCAGCTCGGCCCCGGGGTCGTGACCTGTACGCATCCGTCGCTCGCGTTCACCGCGTCGGGGTCGTTTACGGTGCTGTTGCGCCCGCAGTCGCAGGGCACGCTGACGGTCAACTCGACGGTCAGCACGACAGACTTCGATACGGACCCGAGCAACAACAGCGTCCAGAACACCACGACGGTCATCGCCGGCGCTGATGTCGCCGTCACGCTCACCGCACCAGCCACGCTCGCATCGGGCACGACGACGGGGTGGGGGATCACCGTCAGCAACGCAGGGCCCGACCCTGCCACGGCGCTCCGCTCAACCCCACGACAATCCGCTGCGACATCGCCGGGCCGATCAACGTCGGCGGCTCGGTGAACGTGGGGACGATTCCCGGCAAGATCACCGCCGGCTCGCCGAGCACCGTCACCGGAACCGCGAGCGTGGGGCTGCAGCCTGGCGCGCCTGCACTCACACCGCAGGACCCCAACGCCGCCAACAACACGTCGACGTTCAACATCACCGTCACGGCCGGCTCCGATGTCCGGCTCACCAAGACGCGCAGCGTGGGCCCGCCGTACTTCGTGGGACAGGGCTTCGACTTCACGCTCACGGCGGCGTACGACGGCGATGTGCCGACTGGGCTGACGCTCGTCGACACGATCCCCACCAACTACACGATCGGCACGGTCGCTCCATCGCAGAACGGGTGGACGTGCAGCGTGTCGGGCCAGATCGTCAGCTGCACGCGCCCGAGCGGCGGCGTCGCCGGCAACAACCAGTCGCTGGGCTCGGTGACGATCCCGGTGACCATCACGACGGCGGGCAGCGGCGTGGTCAATCGCGGCCACATTGCGTCGACGTCACCGATCGATCCGCTCCTCACGAACAACGTCGCGTCGGACGGCGGCGCGACGCTGCAGACACCGACGGCCGATCTCGCGATCGCGAAGGCAGGGCCGAACCCCGCGCTCGTGGTGATCGGTGTGCCCTTCACCTGGACGCTCACCGCATCCAACGGCGGGCCGAGCGCCTTCACAGGTGACGTGATCGTCACCGACACGCTCCCGGTGGGCGTGACCATCTCGGCGATCACCGCGACGGGATGGAGTTGCACGGCGCCACCGGTCGTGGGTGATGGCATCATCACCTGCACGCGGACGTTCACCGCCGGTGCGCCGTTCGCCTCCGGCGCACAGGCGCCGCCGATCTCGCTGACGGCGACGGCCACGCAGAACGGACCGCTCCTCAATCGCGCCACGCTGACGACCGCCAACAGCAACGTCGTCGACCCGAACCTCACCAACAACTCGACGACCAACACGGTCACGTCGAGCCCCGGGCCGCAGTCGGCCGATGTGTCGGTGCTGAAATCGGCGGACCTCGCGACCGTCCCCGCCGGCGAGGTGCTGACCTACACCATTGAAGTGGTGAACAGCGGCACGACGTCATCGCAAAACGTGACGCTCACCGATCCGCTCCCCTCGCTCATCAACAACGGGGTGGGCCCCACGGGCCAAGGCTTCGTGGGCTTCACCGTCGTGCGTGATGTGACGCCGGCGATGACGTGCAGCAGTACGCCGGCCGGCGCGGATGGTCGCACCTTCTCGTGCACCATTCCCACGTTGCCGGTGTGCACCCCCGGTACCGACTGCCCGCTCATCCAGGTGCAGATCCGTCCGGGCGGCAACGGTGGCGCGCGCACGAATACGGCGACGGCGATCTCGTCGACCACCGCCGATCCGAACACGGCGAACAACAGCGGCAGCGTGACGAGCACGATCGATCCGCGCGCCGACGTCCGCCTCACCAAGATCGACACGCCCGACCCGGTGAGCGCCGGACAGAACCTCACGTACGTGCTCACCGCACTCAACGACGGACCGAGCCAGGCACTCAACGTCACGGTCAACGACCAGCTCCCGCTCGACGTGTTCTTCGTCTCGGCGTCGCCGTCGGCCGGGAGCTGCACGACAACGCCCACGCCGGGCACGGTGACGGCGATGGGCAATCGCACGCTGATCTGCAACGTGGGCACCGTGGCCACCGGTGCGCAGCGCACGGTCACCGTCGTCGTGCGGCCGACCACCGGCACGCGCGGCACGACGCTCGTCAACAATGCGACCGTCTCGACGACGACGATCGAGCCCGATCCGCCGGGCGCCACCAACAACTCGGCGAGTGCGAGCACGTTCGTGAACGTGCCGTCGCTCGACCTGCTGGTGAACAAGATCGACTCGGTCGATCCGGTGACGATCGGCAGCAACACGGTCTACACGATCACCGTGACCAACGCCGGTCCGTCGGATGGCGAGAACATCGTGGTGCGCGATACCCTGCCGCCGGCGGGGTTGAGCTTCCAAGGCGTCACGACGTCGGCGGGCGGCAGTTGCTCCGTGGTGCCCGCGGTGGGCCAAGTGGGTGGTGAGCTCGTGTGCAGCTTCCCGCGCATCAACGCGACCACGTCGGCGACGGTCAGTGTCACGATGCAGGGCGTGCTCAAGGGCGTACACGAAAACGTGGTGCGCATTGCGTCAGACGAAATCGACAACGGCTTCGACCTCATCGCGGGCAACAACCGCGCGACGCAGCGCACCACCGTGCGCACGCGCGCTGATGTGGAAGTGGTGAGCAAGGTGGCGGCGCCCAACCCCGTGGGGCTCCGGCGGCCGTTCACGTGGACCGTGCTCGTGCGCAACAACACGGGTGCCGGTCTCACCGAGGCCGACTCGGTACGCGTGAGCGACAACCTGCCGAGCGGCATGGAGCTGACTGGCACGCCCACGATCACCGTCACCGCGGGCACGGCGTCCGAACAGACCTGCACCGGCGCGGCCGGTGGCACGACCTTCTCCTGTTCGCTCGGCACGTTCTCGAGCGGCGCGACCGCGGAGATCACCGTCCCCGTGCGACAGGTGAGTGCACCGGCCGGTGGGTCGATCACCAATACGGCGTCGATCACCACCTCGTCGCTCGATGTGAACCCCGGCAACAACTCGCGCGACGGCACGGTGGCCATCCTCGTGTCGAGCCTGACCGGGCGCGTGTACCGTGACTTCAACAACAACGGCACCATCGACGCCGGCGACACTGGCATCAACGCGATCGGACTGACGCTCTCGGGCACGACGTTCGACGGTGTGCCGGTCACACGCACGGCGACAACCAACAGCACGGGGAACTACACCTTTGGCGATCTCGCCGAAGGGACGTACATCATCACGCGTGGTACGGTGAGCGAGCCGTTCCTGACGGTTGGCATCCAGTCGCCCGGCACGCCGGGTGGCAACGCCGCCACGCCACCCGCGATCAGCGGCATTCCGCTCGGTGAGAACACCGCCGGCGTGAACTACAACTACGCCTTCATCCCGCAGGCGCGCATCGGTCTGGCCAAGCGGGTCGTCGGCACGCCCACGGCCAATGCCGATGGCAGCCTCACGGCCGTGCTGCGCATCGGCGTGCGCAACTTCTCGCTCGAAGCGCTCAATGCCGTCAGCATCACGGATCCGTTGAGCGGTGCCGCACCGCGCTTCGGCACGTACGTTCCCGGCGGCGCAGGCGCCACACTCTCCGCTGGGCGCTACACCATCAACGCGGCACCGAGCGTGGTGGGCGCGTGCGCAACGGCTACGCCCAACGCCGCGTTCGACGGTGACGCCACCACGCAGCTCGCAACGATCGGCACGCTGGGGATCGGCACCACGTGCGAGTTCGACGTGACGTTGCGCTATCAGCCCACCGATCCGCTCCCGCCCGGCAACTACACCAACCAGGCGACGGGCACCGGCACGGGCGCGCTGTCCGGACAGACGCCGAGCGATCTCTCGCAAGACGGCACCAACCCCGACCCCAACGGCAACGGTAATCCCGGTGATGACAATGTGCCGACGCCGCTCAACGCGGTGCTGGCCGCCGATGTCACCACCGTCGTCACGCTGCCACCCGTGGTCGCAGCCGGCAACGCAGTCACAGGCACCATTCTCTATCGCAACCTCGGGCCGTACACCGCGCAGGGCGTGACCTACACGATCACGATGACGCCCAACCTGGCGAACGTGACGTTTGGCAATCTCCCCGCGGGGGCGACGGCCACGTACACGCCGGGCACGGGTGTGGTGACGCTCACGGGGATGCCGACGACGCTCACCTCCGGGCAGATCGCCTCGGGCAACGGGACGTCACCCATCACCGTGGGCTACACGCAGAACGGCGTCGCCAACAGCGCCGTCACGAGCACGATCGCCACGACATCCAATGAAGGGGCCAACGTCGGGCCCAACAGCTCGACTGCACCAGTGGTGGGTGCGCTGGTGGCCGATGTGACAACGACCGTCGCGTTCCCGACGACGGTCAATGCCGGCTCCGTCGTCAATGGCGAGGTGGTGTTCCGCAACGTGGGCCCGTCGGTCGCGAGCGGCATGACGTACACGCTCACGATGACGCCCGGGCTCACCAACGTGACCTTCGGCAATCTGCCCACTGGCGCGACCGCCACGTACAACGCCGGCACCGGTGTCGTGACGTTGACGGGCATGCCCACGACGCTCAATCCCGGCGCGATTGCCTCGGGCAACGGCACGTCGGGCATCACCGTGTCGTACACGCAGCCTGGCTCGGCGACCAGCACGGTGACGAGCGGCATCGGCACCACCACCGATCAGGGTGCCAACGTTGCGCCCGATACCGCCACGGCAACCATCACCGGCGCGTTCGTCGCCGATGTGACGACATCGCTCACCTTTCCCACGACGGTGAATGCCGGCGATCCGGTGAGCGGTACGATTCTCTTCCGCAACACGGGCCCGTCGACCGGCTCGGGGATGACGTATGGTCTCACACTCACACCCGGGCTCACGGGTGTGGTGTTCGGCAATCTCCCCGCGGGTGCCACGGCGACGTACAACGCGACGACGGGTGTCGTGACGTTCACCGGTATGCCCGCGACGCTCGCCAACGGACAGATCGCCTCGGGCAACGGGACCACGGGGATCACGCTCACGTACATCCAGCCGGGCGCGGGCGTCAGCACGATCACGAGCACGATTGCGACGACCACGAACGAAGGGGCAAACGTCAACCCCAACAGTGCGGTGGCGAGCCCGGGTGGCTTGCTCATCGCGGATGTGAACACGCAGGTCACCTTCCCGCCCGCGGTGAACGCCGGCGGTGAAGTGCAGGGCACGGTGCGCTTCCGCAATCTCGGGCCGTCGCCCGCGGCCAACGTGGGCTACACCATCCAGATGAACTCCGGGCTCACCGGCGTGCTGTTCAGCAATCTGCCGACGGGTGCAACGGCGACGTACGATCCGGGCAGCGGGCTCGTGACCTTCAGCGGAATGCCGCTGACGCTCAACGCAAACCAGGTCGCATCCGGCGATGGGGTGAATGGCATCGGTGTGCGCTACATCCAGAATGGCGCCGCCAACACCACGGTCACGGGTACGATCACGACGTCTACGCCACAGGGCGCGAACGTCGCCCCCGACGCCGCGACCGCCACCGTGCTCGGTGTGCAGATCGCCGACGTCACCACGTCGCTCCCCGCCTTCCCGAGTGAAGCCACGCAAGGGCAACTCGTGCGCGGGCAGGTGATCTATCGCAACGCCGGTCCGTCGGTGGCCAACGGCACGGGCTTCACGCTCACGCTGCCCGCGAACGTCACCGGTGTGGTGATCGGCAACCTGCCGACGGGCGCGACCGCGACGTACAACCCGGCGACCGGTATCGTCACGTTCACCGGCATGCCCACCACGCTCACGGCCGGGCAGATCGCCTCGGGCGATGGCGTCAACGGGCTCACGGTTGCCTTCGTGATGCCGTCGACCGGCCGCGTGGACATCACCTCGAGCATCGGCACGACGAGCAACCAGGGGCTCAACGTGCTGCCCGACGTTGCGACGCTGCCCATTGTCGGCGGGCGGCGTACCGATCTCGCGGTGCGCAAGACGGCCAACGTCCCCGAGGCCGCACCGGGCGATACCATCACCTATCGCATCAGCGCGCGCAACAACGGACCGCTCGCGGTACCGGTGGGTTCGCGCCTCTTCGACGAACCCACGCAAGGGCTCACGCTGCTCGCGGTGCGCTGCGCGACCGTCGCGAGCAATCAGTGCACCAGTGCACCGACCGTCGCACAGCTCTTGGGTGGCGCCACGCTTCCCGCGCTCGAGGTCGGGGCGATCTACGAGCTCGACGTGGACGCGCGCATCACCGGCGCGATCGGCGAGACGGCGATCAATGCCGCACGCATCGAGCCGCCGACCAACTTCTTCGACAGCGATCCATCGAACGATCGCTCGGTCGTCCGCACCCCCGTGCGCACATCACCCGACCTCGTCATCACCAAGGTGGGTGGCGGCACGTTCATGCCGGGCCAGACGGTGAGCTACACCCTCACCGTGCGCAACCAGGGGCGTGGCACCACGACGGGTCCGACGACCATCGTGGATGTGCTGCCGGCCTCGCTCACCTTCGTGCGCGGCACGGGCGCGGGGTGGACGTGTACCGCCGACGGACAGCGCGTGACGTGCACGTATCCGGCCTTCCTGCCGGCCGGTGCGTCGACCGCGGTGGTGCTCGAAGCCACGATCGCGGCCAACGCCGAAGGCACGATCGTGAACACGGCTACGGTCAATACGCCGGGCGATCCGCGCGACGACAACAACAGCGGCACGTCCAACAACCCGATCGCTCGCGGGCCCGACGTCACGCTCGTCAAGACGCTCGACACCGACACGCTGCGCCTGGGCGGTACCGCGACGTACACGCTCACGGTGACCAATCGCGGCCCCGGCGTCACGACCGGTGCGATCGAAGTGGAGGACGATCTCCCCGCCGGCCTGGTGCCCACCGCGGCGCAGGGTGCGGGCTTCGCGTGCACGATCAGCGCGCAGCGCGTGGAGTGCGTGCGGCAATCACCGCTCGGCGTTGGCCAGTCGACCACGGTCACCATCACCGTGAACGTGGCACCCACCACGCCGCTCGGTCCCATCACCAACGAAGCTTGCGTGCGCACGGCGATGGATGTGAACACTGCGAACGATTGCGGGCGCATCACCACGCCGGTGAGCGGTCGTCGGGATGCCGAGCTCACGAAGACGGCGCTCGGCGAGTTCACCGTCGGGCAGCCGGGCACATTCCGTCTCACGGTGCGCAACCGCGGCTCGCTGTCGCTGACCGGGCCGATCACGATCACCGACACGCTGCCGCGCGGGCTCGAGTGGAACAGCGCGCAGGGCACCGGGTGGAGCTGCGAGCACGCCAACGGCATCGTACGCTGCACCACGCCAGGCCCCATCGCACTGGGTGACAGCAGCAGCGTCACGCTCACGACAACCGTCACCGCTGCGGCGCTTCCCGAAGTGACCAACTGCGCCGTGCTCGGCGCGCCGGCCGGTACCACGCTCCGCAACGATGGGCGCTCCTGCGCCACGGTGCGTCCGCGCTCGGGCCCGGACCTCGTGACCACCAAGGCGATCGACACGGATACGCTGCGCATTGGTGGATCGGCGACGTACACGCTCACCATCACCAATCGCGGGCCGACGGCCACCACGGGTCCCATCGTGGTGCTCGACACGCTGGCGGCCGCGCTGCAGCCGGGCGCGGTCACGGCCACCGGTG
>JALOPS010000210.1 GCA_025453745.1 Gemmatimonadaceae bacterium | reverse complement strand
CTCCCTCCCGGGTGGAGCTGGGGTGACGACGGCGTCGTCGGCGAGCATCGTCACTTTCAGGAAGTGGTGGATGCGCTCGGGCGTTCGCTGTCACTCGTGAGCGCGCCCGACCCCGCGCACGCGGACTGGCTGCGTCACGAAGCGCGGGCGCTGGCGCATCGCAATCATCCGGCGATTCCCACCACATACCACTACTGGGCCAACTTTCGCGAGAGTCGGCGCGGGCCGGGCTATCTCCGGCGATGGATCGTGGGCGAGACGGTCGCGAGCCGGCTCTCGCGCGTGGGGACGGAGCCCGTGCTCTTTGCGCTGCAACTGTTGCGGCAGGCGGGTGCGGTGCTCGCGTATCTGCACGCGGCGGGCACGGTGCATGGTGCGTTGGGCGGTGACACCGTGTGGCTGGCGCCCGGCGGTCGATTGTGGCTCCTGGGATGGCAGTGGGCATTGGATCATCACGACGTGCCCGAGGGACTCGCGCCGTTGCCGTCGCGCACCGCCTGGGCGCCGGAGTGGTGCGGCGCCTCCTCGACGCCGCGCGATGGTACGTGGCACCCCACGCGTGCGAGCGATCAGTGGCAACTCGGTGCGCTCTGCTTTGGTGCGCTCACGGGAGAGTGGCCGCTCTCCCACGACATTCCACCGGTGGCGCTGGTGCGCCCCGATACGCCGCAGAGCTTTGCCGACGCCGTCGATCGCGCGCTCGACCCCGATCCCGCGGCGCGCTTCGAGTCGGTCGCGTCGATGCTGCGCGCCGTCGATCGCGGGGTCTCGCCGCGGCTCTTCATTGCCGATGTGCCCGCAGCGCTCAGCGGCGCGGAAACGGCCGAGGAGCGACTCAAATGGGCCACGGGCGACGACTACGAGATCCTGACCCCACTGGGCTCGGGGACGTTCGGGCAGGTGTGGCGGGCACGCGATCTCGCGCTGGCGCGTGAAGTGGCGATCAAGGTGCTGCATCCGCACGTCGCGCGCGACGACGCGGCGGTCGCGCGTTTCCTGCGCGAAGCGCGGCTCGCCGCGCAACTCGTGCATCCGGCGATCGTCCCGATCTTCGATACCGATCGCCGAGGCGACATCGTGTGGTACACGATGGAGCTCGCCGAGGGCGGATCGGTGGCCGACCTGGTTGCGCGCAAGGGGCCGCGACCGTTCGAGGAGATCGCGCCCAAGGTGGATGCGCTGCTCGATGCACTGCGCACGGCGCACGCGAGCGGGATCATCCATCGCGATCTCAAGCCCGAGAACATCCTGATCGATCGCTACGGCCGGTGGCGCATCGGCGACTTCGGCATCGCGTTCGCGCAGGATGACGGCCGCCCGGGTTCGTCGGGCACACCGGCGTTTGCCGCGCCGGAACAGTTGCTGGGCGAGGCGCAGGGCGCTGCGACGGATGGGTTCTCGATTGCCGCGGTGGTGTATTTCGTGCTCACCGGACGGCCGCCCTTTGGCGATGACGGGGGACCGGTGGTGCTGGCGCGGCAGTTGCGCGAGCCACTCGATGTGCAGGGGATGCCCGAGCCCTTGGCGCAGTGGCTGCGCGCGGGGCTCGCGCCGGTGGCGGCGGATCGGTTTGCCGATACGCAGACGATGCGCGATGCATGGCGCGACGTCCGCTCCGCGCTCTCGCGTGGCGGGGACCCCGCCACGGCATGGTGGCGCCGACTCGTGGGGCTCGCGGCGGAGTAACCGCGCGACGTTACGCGGCCAGACGCGTGACTGCGCCCAGCAGATCGCGCAGCGGAAAGGGTTTGGTCATCGTCTCGGCGGCGCCGAGCATGCGCGCTGCTTCGAGCGCGTCGGTCGTGCCGACGGTCTTGCCGCCCCCGGACATCGCGATGATCGGGACAGTGGTATGCGTCAGCAGTTCGAGGATCGTACCGATCCCCTCGCGGTTGGGCATGACGATGTCGGTGATCACGACGGAGAACGGCCCCTCCGTGGCGAAGAGCCGGAGCCCGTCGTCGCCGTCCGCTGCGCTGACGACGACATGGCCCGCGCAGCCGAGCGCCCGGGTGAGCATCTCGCGAAACGCGTCGTTGTCTTCGATCAGGAGAATGCGCGCCATGAGGTGCCTGAGACGATCCAACACGAACGGCGTACGGACGAGGTGCCGTGACGCCTCGCATGGCAGTATCGACGAGCCGAGGCGAGAGTTGAGCGGGCGCGGCCGTTGGATAGCTTGCCGCATGTGAACCGCCCGCCCATGTACCGTATGGTCATCGCCGTGGCGAGCCTGATTTCGGGGCTCGTGGCGCTCTATTTGCACC
This sequence comes from Gemmatimonadaceae bacterium, assembly GCA_025453745.1. Taxonomy (GTDB): domain Bacteria; phylum Gemmatimonadota; class Gemmatimonadetes; order Gemmatimonadales; family Gemmatimonadaceae; genus JALOPS01. Next base: position 5,041 of record JALOPS010000210.1, on the reverse strand, counting down.
TCTGGAAGCTCGGCCTCGCCGGATCGTTGGCCTGCACGGGCAACCATGGCTGCGAGATCGCCCAGATGAGCAGCTACGGCTGGTTTCTCGGCGTCGATGTCGCGCTGATCGGGACGATCGGCTACTCGCTGATCTTCATCGTGGCGATCGTCGGCACGCTGGGCGCATTCGAAGATGCGCGGTGGCCCACCCTTGTCCTGCTGGGCCTGATTCTCCCGGCACTGCTGTTCACGATTCGGCTCAAGTATGCCGAGTTCGTGATACTTCGGACCTTCTGTCCGTGGTGTGCCGTTTCGGCGGTGACGATCACGCTGTGCACGGTGCTGGCGTGGCTCGATTGGCGGGCGCGCCGCTCAGCTTCCGAGGCGCCAGTCGGCGGTGCGCTCCATCACGGGTAGCCACCGTCGCAGTTCATCGGTGCCCGGATAGCCGGGCATGATGCGACGGACGCCGCCAGTCCCGTCGATCGCGATGAAGGTGGGCGTGCCCTGGATGCGAAAGGTGAACAGCACGCGCGCCTGATCGGTGGCCGGACCAATGAAGGCGGCGCCGCGCACCCCCGCCGCCTCGAGCATCGACACGCCGCTCTCGGCCCCCTCGAGCGTCAACACGCGCAATCCGGGAAGCGGGCGCCCCTTGGCGAGCTGTCCGAGATCGGCGAGCGACTGCTTGCAATAGCCGCATGACGTGGAGTTGATCATCAGCACGGCGGGCTGTCCCTCTGCACCGAGCGTGGTGGCACTGCCCGATCGATCGTGCACCGCCGCACTGGGGAAGAGTGCGGTCGCGAGCACGCGTTCCGATGGCGGCGCCTCGTCGGTGATGCTCGTCGTCGCTGCGCGCGAACTGATCGAGGCCGCGCGGTCGCGGTCGAGCACACGTGCCGCGACGAGGCCGGCGACGAGCACGAACGCAATCACCCCGATGGCGCGCCAGCCGCCGGACGTCGGAGGGCTCGATGACATCACGAGCGGAAGTTGTGCAGGAGCGGGACGGGCGTCTACGGCTCGCTGCGGGAGAACGCACGTCCGGCGAGATTCGGTGCCAGAGCGATCGCGTCAGGGGGCGGGCGCATCCACGGGCGTGATGAGACGGCGAAAGCGCGGCACATCGCGCAGCGGCTGCCAATCGCCAAACGCGTGCAGGCGCCGCAAGAGGGTGTAGTCCTGCCCGTCGCGGATGGCTTCTTCGAGCAATCCCAGCGCGTCGTCCCACGACGCCCGTCCGCGATGCACCATGATCGTGGCGCGCTCATACGTCGGTTGCCCCTGCTGCGCGGCACGCGCCATGTCGCGCAGCCAGTCCAGCTCGCGATCGGCCTCCGCCAGGCGGCCGAGGTCCACCAGCGTGCGACCGTGCGCACCGTGCAGCCGCGTGTCGGATGGCGAGCGTGCGAGCGCCTCTCGCAGCAGCTCCTCGGCCTCCGCGGCACGGTTCAGCGCCATCAGCGTGAGCGCCCAGCGCAACTGCATACCGCTGTTGCCCTCGGCGTCCGCCGCGTGCCGCTCGAACCATGACCGCGCGCGCTCGAGCAGCGCTCGCGCGGCGGCCGCTGATCCGTGGGCCTCGAGTTCGTTGGCGATCGTGAGGTACGTGTCGCCCGGGTAGCCGAAGGTGAACCCGTCTTGCGTGGCGCCCTCGACCTGCACGATCCGCGCGTCGAGCGAATCGAGCCAGCCAAGCGCCGCCAACTGCTGCAGCTCGGTCGAGAGGAAGTACCCTGCCGTCGGCCGAAGCGCGCGCGCGCGCCGCGCGGCAACGAGCGCCGAGTCGAAGCGGCCGACATAGTGCCAGTCATGGGCGACGCCGTTCCAGAACTCCGCCTGACGCTGCGGTTGGAGCGAGTCCGCCGCGCCGTGCGAGCGCCAGTGCGCATACTTGACGCGCAGCGCTTCGTGCGCGCGGTTCAGGCCAAGCAGTCGCTGGGGTAGCACCGGATGCAGCGGCGAGTCGGGATCGAGGCGCAGCAGGTCGCGGATAGGATCGAGGATTGCGTCGCCGTTCTCGCTGATGTTCGATCGGGCCACACGCCCCAGCGCGACTTCGTAGCGCGAGCCGGTCGTCTCCGCCTCGAGACTCCAGCGAACGACCGTGTCGGCGAGCCCGCTGCCGCCCACGCCGCGGATACGCGCGAAGTCGTTGGTCCACACCCATGCGAGCCAGAGCCGTGCCTGCAGAAAGGCCGTGTCGGCTGCGATCGCGCGCGACAGCAGTTCGCGCACGCGCGCGCGCCGTTCGACGCTGGTCGCGATGCCGTCGATGCTCGAGAGCGCGGTCGTGAGATCGCGCAGCGACGCCAGCGTCGGGAGCGCGCCGGCCGGTATCGTCTCGGGGCCGAGCACCGGCGCGGTCGCCATGCCGGCCGCCGCAGCGAGCGGTTCGACCGCTGTGCGGAGCGACGACATCGAGGTCGCGCCCTGCGGAAGCGCAGTGTTGGTGGTGCGCAGCAGCGCTCCCGTGGTGGCATCGATGAGGCGCATCCGCAGTTGGGCACCGTCCGCCGTGCGCGCGAGAGTCGTCAGCGCGATGAACGTGGCCCCCACCGACCCTGCAGCAACGCCGAGGGCATCGCGCTCGTCGGTCAGCGCCGACGGCGAAGTGTGGGCCGCCACCCATGGCAATTGCGCGAGTCGCTCGGCGAGCGCGTCGTCGACCAGGCGCGCCACCGCGCTGTCGGCAGGTACCGCGGTGTGTGCGATGAGCACCCCGCGCGGATCGCGGCTGCGGGCAGACGCGCTCGGTGATGGCGTGCGGGCGCGCCACACGCCCGCGGCAACGAGCGCCAGGGCCGCGACGCCAAACACAACCCCTCGCGTGGTGCTCGGCCATGCCCGCCCCGGTGTTCCAGATGCAGGGGTCGCGACGGCGGTCGCTGCAGTGAGCGCATCGGCGAACGCCCGCACGGAGGGGAAGCGATCATCCGGGGTCTTCGCGAGCGCGCGGCCGACGGCGTCACTGACCGCGGGCGGCACGCTCGGCCGCACGGCGTGGGCGGCGCGCGGCGTCTCGGAGAGCAGACGGCCAAGCACTGCGCCGACGGTAGACCCGGCATGCGGTACCTCGCCGGTGAGCATCTCGTACACCAGCGTCGCGAGCGCGAACTGATCGGAACGCGCATCGAGCCGCCGCTCGCCGGTGGCCTGCTCGGGACTCATGTACAACGGCGTGCCGAGCGCGAGTCCGGTCTGTGTGAGGCGCCCGTCGGGCGCGGAGGCAGCGAGGGCGATGCCGAAGTCGGCGACGATCGGCTGGTCTCCCTGAAACAGAATGTTCTCGGGTTTGAGGTCGCGGTGCACCACGCCGCGATCGTGCGCGAACTGCAGCGCATCCGCGATGATACGCGTCAGGCGCAGCGCCTCGGCGATGGGGAGCTGCCGTTCGCGCTCCATGCGCGCGCGCAGGGTGTGGCCCTCGATGAACGGCGTCACGTAGTAGAGCGAGCCGGCGGCGACGCCACTGTCGAAGAGCGGCAGCAGATGCGGATGCTGCAATGCGGCGGTGACCCGGATCTCCACCTCGAAGCGCTCCGCCCCGATGGCCGCGCCTAGGGCGGGGTCGAGTTGCTTGACGGCCACATGGCGGCCGTGCCTCAGGTCGCGTGCGAGGTACACCGTGGCCATGCCGCCGCGCCCGAGCGTGCGCTCGATCCGATAGCGATCGGCGATCGCGGCGATGAAGTCGGCCGGCGTGGCCTGGTCGGTCACGTGCCGTGCGGGAGGCGGGCGGGGCGACGCGCGTGGGGCGTGCCGCGCGCGCACCACGTCGCGCGGCGACGCGGACCGCCGTCTCGCGGCTGCTGGCGTATCGTCGACCGACCCGTCATGCTGGGCGCATGGCACGAGCACAGGGACCGGCGGCGCGGGGCGGCAGGTGAGCAATCATCCGACAGAAAGTGCGGTCGCGCCGCCCTCTCGGCCAGCGCGCGACCCCGTGGCCGCGCTGGATGCCCTCGACGTCGATGCCGTCGTTGCCGACCCGACGCGCAAACAGCGCTTCGTGACACCGATGTTCGATGTGATCGCGCCACGCTATGACGCGTTCACGCGCCTGTTCTCCTTCGGCATGGACCGCAGCTGGAAAGCGGTGCTGCTCGAGCGTCTCGAGGCGGTCGTGCCGAGCCAGGCGCGCGTGCTCGACGTGGCGTGCGGAACGGGAGATCTCGCCGCGGCGCTCTCGAGCGGTCGCGGCACGCGTCGCGTGCTGGGCATCGATGCGTCGAGCGAGATGGTCCGGGCGGCGCGCCGTCGCCACGGGACGGGCGGTGCGGCGTTCGTGGTGGGCGATGTGATGGCGCTGCCGATGGCGAGCGCGAGTGTGGATGCCGTGACGGCGGGTTATGCCATCCGCAACGCACCGACGATCGACGGTGCGGTGCGCGAACTCGCGCGCGTGGTGGCACCAGGGGGCTGGCTCGGTGTCCTCGACTTCTATCGCCCGGTGTCGACTGTGTGGCGCTGGCTCTTTCTTGGCTATCTGCGCGTAGCCGGTGATGTGGTCGGCTGGTGGTGGCACCGGCGGCCGGTGGTGTATGGATACATCGCGCGATCGATCGCGGGCTTCACCACCGTGGACGGATTCTCCGACGCCCTCGAGCGCGCGGGCTTCGAGGTGGTGGAGACGCGGCGGTACCTGCTGGGCGGAATCGCACTGCACGTTGCACGACGTCGCGCAGACGACTGAGCGCGCGCTGACGCGCCGGGTGACGCGTGCCTACGCGGTTGTCGCCCGGACCGTCGTGATCAGGCGCGGGCCGACGCGCTCCCACCACGCGTCGAGCACCACGCCGGCGTCGTGCGCCTCGCGAATGCGGTGCGTGATCTGTGCGCGACCGTCGGGCGAGATCTCGACCTCCGCTTCGGAGAAGCCGATCCATCGTCCGGCCAATGGTGCAACGGCCTTGTAGAGCGCCTCCTTGAACGAAAAGCGCAACAGCACCTGCACGTCCCGCTCGTCGCCGACCAGGTGCGCCATCGCGGCGCGCTCGCGTTCGGTGAGCACCTTGCGTGCGATGTCCGGTGCGTCCGGCGCGCGCGGTGTGGCC
>JALOPS010000209.1 GCA_025453745.1 Gemmatimonadaceae bacterium | reverse complement strand
AGACGGCTATCTCTACGGTCGCGGTGCGCTCGACATGAAGGGGACGGGGATCATCCATCTCATGACCTTCATCGCCGCCAAGCGCGCGGGGCTGCCCTTGGAGCGCGATCTGGTCTTCATCGCGAATGCGGATGAAGAGCTGGGCTCCACCGGGGCCTCGGTCTTTGCGCGCGATCATGCCGATCTGCTGCGTGATGTGGAGTACGTGCTCACCGAAGGGGCAGGGAATCCGTCGCGCAATGGCGCGCTGCAGTACTGGGGCGTGGGCGTTGGCGAGAAGCGCACGTTCTGGCAGCGGTTGACCGTCAACGGCACCCCGGGGCACGGATCACGCCCCACGCCGGGCAATCCAGTGCCGCGACTCATCGCCGCGCTCAATCGATTGGCCACGTACGAGACGCCGCTCCATCTCACGCCGGCTGTCGAGCGCTACATGAAGGCGCAAGCGGTGAACTTCGTGGGACAGTACCGGGAGTGGCTCGAGAATCCACGCGCCGCACTGCGCGACACCGCCGCGCGCGCGTGGCTGGTCAGCGACATCGAGCGCAATGCCCTGCTGCGCAACACCATCTCGCTCACGGTGCTCAACGCGTCGAACAAGACCAACGTGATCCCCCCCGTCGCGACAGCGGAGGTCGACATCCGGCTGCTCCCCGACCAGAACGCCGACAGCGTGCTCGCGGAGCTCATGCGCGTGGTGGCCGACACGGCGGTGCACTTCTCTCCCGTGGCCACGCCCGCCTCACCGCTCGACAACCCGATCGACACCGATCTCGTCGCGGCGATCACGCGCGCGGCCCGCGAGCGCGACACGAAGGTCCCCGTGGTGCCGCTCACGTCCACCGGCGGTACCGACCGACCGCGCTATCGGGCGCTCGGCATCGTCACCTACGGATTCTCCCCGTTCGTGACCGATGTCGAGGACTCGCGCCGCGGGGTGCACGGCAACGACGAGCGCATTGCCACCGAGCAGATCCCCAAAGGGCTCAAGTTCATGTACGATGTGGTGCGTTACGCGCAGCAGCGCCCCGCGGTGCCGTGACGCGCACCGCACAGCTCCACGAGGCGATCGCGGGGCTGACGTACACGAGCGAGAGCGATCGGCCGTTCATCGTCGTGCGCGTGCGTGACCCCGATCCCGCGCATGCGCTCGACGCGTCGTACCTGCGCCGCGTGCTGCGGGTGGACCCGGAGACGCCGCTCGAGCTGCGCACGATCGACGACACGCTCGCGCGGCACACACACCGCACCGATCCGTACGACGTCGCGACGCAGCGCATCCGACCGCGCTACGAAGCACTGCAGCGGCTGCTCGAGTCCACGCTGCGTGACGCCGTCGCCGTACGCGTCGGTCGCGTGGAGGTCGCGGTCTGGCTGCTCGGCCGCGCGCCGGAGGGCGGACTCGTCGGGGTACGTACCACGGCGATCGAGACCTGATCGTCGCGTGGCGTGACGGCGAGTCACGGTTCTGCCACGAGGGTATTCCGGATGCATCGCCGCACACGTGACGACTGTCGTCCACCAGCGCCGCACGTAGCTTTCCCCCGTCGCGGCGCGGGGGGCGTCGCGCGCTTCCTCACCGCTTCCCATCGCACTCATGCGTGGACTGCTTCGTGCGCGCGCCTGGACGGCCGTCGCGCTCTCTGCCGGACTGCTTGCGGCTTGTGCCGATCAGCCGAGCCCACTTGCTCCAACCGCTGCCGCGCCGCGTGCGCCGCGCGCTGACGTGATCCCGGCCAGCACGCAGCCGCTGGTGATCACCGAGCTGATGCCCGACCCGTCTGCGGTCGCAGACGCCGGCGGCGAGTGGATCGAAGTCTTCAATCCCAACAACGCGCCGGTCGACCTCAACGGCTATCGCTTGCAGTCGGGGCCAGGTTTCCCGGCGACCGAGACGCACACGATCAACACCAGTGTGCTCGTGCCCGCGTGCGGCGTCGTGGTGCTGGGACGCAGCACGGATGCCGTCGTCAATGGCGGCGCGAATGTCGCCTATTCCTACGGCACGTCGATCACGCTCAACAACAGCAACACCGATTGGGTCGTGTTGCGCGACGCGGCGAATGTGCTGGTCGACTCGGTGTCGTACTCGATTCGCAATGGCGGTCTCATCCAGGCGCCGGGGGCGACGCCGTCGTCAGGTGCGTCGTGGGTGGTGGGCAATCCGGCCGCCGACAACAGCGTCATCCAGCTCAACAGCAACTGGACCGTCACGCCGGCGGGGACGACCTTTGGCGCGGGTGATCGTGGCACGCCGGGCACGAGCAGCTACACCTGCGGTGGCCCCGGCCCCGGGCCGATCACCACGGTCACGGTCTCGCCGTCGAACGCGTCCGTGCAGGTCGGTGCCACGACCGGGTTGACGGCCACCGCGCGCGACGCGAATGGCACGATCGTCGCGACGTCGTTCACCTGGTCGACGGCGGATGCAACCATTGCCACCGTGAGCTCCACCGGCGTGGTCTCGGGTGTCGCGATTGGACAGACCACCATCACCGCGACCGCGCCCAACGGTGTCGCCGGTAACGCCACGGTCACCGTCACCGCCGCGCCGCAACCGGGAGTGCCGGCCTCGATCACGGTGAGCATCAACAATCCCGCGCGCTGGCCCGTGGGCTTCACCAAGCCCGCGTTCGCCACGGTCCGCGATGGCAACGGGGCGATCATCTCGCCGCCGCCGCCGCTGACGTGGTCGTCGAGCAACACGGCCGTGGCCACGGTCGATGCCCTCGGCTACATCACGGGCATCAGCACCGGTGCAGCGACCATTCGGGTCGAGGCCACGCCCACCGTGTTCGCCACGGTGAACGTCACGATCATCGCGGCGGATGCGCCCACCACCGCGATCTACCGCAACCACATCGAGTTCGGCCGGCCGATCGCCATCGATGCGGCCAATGACCTCGACTTCGTTGCGGTGTCGCGCCGCCAGTTCCGGTCGGCGTGGTCCGCGGTGCGCGGCGGCCCGACGTGGGTGAGCTGGAATCTCAACGCGACGCAGTTCGGCAGCGCGCCGCGCTGCGACTGCTTCTCGACCGATCTGGGTCTACCGTCGTGGGTCACGCGCATCGTCGACTTCGACTATCGCAACGGTGGCTACGATCGCGGCCACATGGTGCAGTCGGAGAGCCGCACCACCACCGATCAGGAGAACGCGGCGACCTTCCTGCTGACGAACATCCTGCCGCAGGCGGGCGAGAACAACCAGGGGCCGTGGCTTGGCTTCGAGAACTACCTCAATGATCTGGCGCGCAACCAGAATCGCGAGGTCTACATCGTCGCCGGCGGCGAGTATGGTGCCGTGCCCCCGACGCTCAAGAACGAGGGCAAGGTCTTCGTCCCCAACTGGACGTGGAAGGTCGCTGTGATCCTGCCGGCCGGGCAGGGGCTGCCGTTCGTCACCTCGCCCGATCTCATCGACGTGATCGCGATCCGCATGCCCAATCGTGTGGAGCCCGGCGTGGAAGGATCGGCGGTCGGCATTCGCAATCTGCCGTGGCAGAACTTCGCCGTGAGCGTGGATGACATCGAGGCGCGTGTCAAACTCGATCTCCTCGCGCGGCTGCCGAATGCGATCGAGGATATCGTCGAGGCGCGCATCTTCGGTGCGCCATCGCTCGTTGCCGCGCACGGCGGCAGTCTGCTCGACCTCCGCACGCCCGGCTGGCACTAGGCGCAGGGCGCATGTGCGCGGCGGGCCGCCTTCGCATGACGCGAAGGCGGCCCGCTGGCGTGAGGGGTGTTCCTTAAGCGTCGACGGAAGGCGCGCTCACGTCGGCACGGGCGGCGCCGAGGCGGCTGCGGGATCGGTCGCCGCCGCACGCCGCAACAGCACCGCGCCCAGCAGCGCCGCCATGGCCGACGACACGAGGATCGCGAACTTGGCCGCCGCCAGCGAAGCCGCGTCGCTGAACGCGAGCGTCGCGATGAAGATCGCCATGGTGAAGCCGATGCCGCCGAGCATGGCCACGGCCACCAGCGACGAAAACGACGACACGCCGCTCGGCAGATCGGCGAGGCGCAATCGCAACGCGAGCCACGCGCCCGCCACGATGCCAAGCGGTTTCCCGAGCACGAGCCCCGCGAGCGTGCCGAGCGCCACCGGCGTGCCCAACATGGCGACGCCCGCGTCGCCGAGCGTCACGCCGGCGTTGGCGAGCGCAAACAGCGGCAGGATGAGCAAGGCCACCCACGGGTGCAGCGCGCGCATGACGCGGACCGACGGCGACTGCGCTTCGGCATACGCGACCTGCATGTCGTCGAGCGCATCCTGCTGCGAGAGATTGGAGTACGGGTCGGTGTCGTGCGAGCTCGAGTCGCGGAATCGGTCCAGCGCGCGCTGCGCAGCATCGATGAAGCGGGCGTCGTCGAGACGCGTGCGTGCGGGGATCGCGAACGCGAGGATCACGCCCGCCAGACTCGCGTGCAGATGCGCGGCGTGCAGTGCAGCCCAGAGCGGAATGCCGAGCAGCAGGTAGGTGAGTGGTCGGCGCACCCCGAGGCGATTGGCGACGACCAGTGCCGCAAGCACGACGCCGAGCACGACCAGCGCCGACGGCGCAACGGACTCGGAGTAGAACAGCGCAATGACGAGAATTGCGCCCAGGTCATCGACGATGGCGAGCGCGGCAAGAAAGGCTCTGAGGGCCGGTGGTGCACCCGGCGCCAGCAGCCCCAGGAGGCCAAGCGCAAACGCGATGTCGGTCGCCATCGGGACGCCCCACCCCGAGACACCCCGCGTACCGGCCGTTACGCCGACATAGATCGCCGCCGGCACGAGCATCCCGCCAATTGCGCCAAAGGCCGGGAGCAAGGCCGCGCGCACCGAGGAGAGCGATCCCACGAACAGCTCGCGCTCGATCTCGAGACCGACGACGAGAAAGAACAGCGCCATCAGCGCGTCGTTGATCCACTCGCGCACCGACAGCGTGATCCCCCATGGGCCGAGCTGCAGCGTCAGCGCCTGCTCCCACACGTGGTCGTAGCCACCGCCGCCGGGCAGGTTGGCCCAGACGAGTGCGGCCACGGCAGCGGCAAGGAGCAGCAGGCTGCTCGCCTTTGCATCGTGCGCGAGGTGCTCAAATGGTGCGACGACGAGACGGTCGATCGGTCGGGTGACGAGGCGGTCGCGGGCCATGACGGCAAAGCTATTCAGCACTGGAAATCCCTTCGGCACGTTGCGCCACCACAGCCGTGGCCGGCACGATCGTCACCCTGTTGCACCGGTGCCCGCCACGAGGCAGCGCCACACGGCAAGGCGTAACGCGCGGCCCGTGTCGCTCGTGTACTGGCGATGCATTGCGCACAGCCTCTCTCACGTCGGTACGCGCGGGCGACACTCGTGCTCTCCGCGCTGGCGCTCGCTGCCTGCGGCGACGGGAGCACCACGCCCGCTCCCACCGCAGTGGCCCTCGAGCTTCGCTCGGCGCCGCTCGACTCGGTCACGGTCGCACGGCGCGCAGCACATCCCTTCGTGGTGCGCGCCATCGACAGAGCCGGGCGGCCCGTGCCTGGCGTGCTCGTGTACTGGACGATCGACGCCGGTGGTGGCGCGGCGCCCACGACTCCCATCACCGATGCCAACGGCGAGTCGACTGCGTGGTGGACGCCGGGCACGGAGGCCGGTGACGGCCGCGTGATCGCCTCGCTCGACGGTGCGCGCGCGACGTTCGCCGTGCGCGTGGTGCCCGACGTCCCGGCCCACATCGCGACGATCGGTGGCATGGAGCAGGCCGCCGCCCCTGGCAGCGAACTCGCGGCACCCTTCGTGATCGATGTGCGCGATCGCCACGGCAATCTGGTGCCGCGCGCCGCCGTGCACTGGCGGATCGACGGACCGGACGCTGGCGATCACTTCATGGATGCCGCGCCTGCGACGGACATGCGCGGTCGCGCCCTCGCGCGCGTCCGTCTGGGAGAGGCGCCCGGTGATCGCCTGATCACGGTCAGCGTTGCGGGCGCTGGCGAGGCACACTTCGAAATCGTCGCCGAGCGCACGCGTGCGACGCGCGTGCCGCGACCGTAGCGTCGCTACACACTCGCCGGCACGCGTGGCGTCGCGCCCGTGACCGGCAATCCGTCGCGTCGCCACGCGGTAATCCCGCCCACGAGATTTTCCACTGTCGGGAAGCCCGCTCGCTCAAGAATGCTCGCGGCGATCGCCGAGCGTGCCCCGCTCTGACAGTGCACGATGACCGGGCGATCGCGCGGCAGCGTCGCGATGGCATTGGGGAGCGCGCCGAGTGGAATGTGGCGCGCCGCGGCGAGATGTCCCGTCTGCCACTCGGTGAGGCCGCGCACGTCGATGACGGTGGCGGCATGCTCCATGAGCTCAGCGGCCACGTCACGCGGGCTGCGCTGCAGCGTCGCGACCGTCGATCGGCCGGCGGCGCGCCACGCGTCGAATGCATCGTCCCCAAACCAGCCGTGCGTACGATCGAACCCGATGAGCACCAGATCGCGCAGCGCGCTCGTCACGATCGAATCCGCATCGGCTCCGCCGGCGACAAAGGCAAACGGTTGATCGAACGACAGCAGTGAGCCCGCCCAGGTCGTGAAGCTCGGGCCGTACGGCAGACTGATGCTGCCGGGTATGTGGGCGGCCGCGAACTCGCTGGCCGCTCGCAGATCGACGAGCAGTCCGCGTGCATCCACGAGCGACACCACCTCGTGCGCCGCACGCCGTGCCGGCTGCGGCATCGCGTCGAGCGGGGCGGGGCCCTCGCGATTGACCTGCTTCATCCGTGCGAAGTAGGCGGGCGGTTCCGGCTGCCCCTCGAGCACGGCGGCGACGAACGCCGCTTCGTCGGTCATGCGCAACGCCCAGTTCGCACGTCGCTCATAGCCCAACGTACTCATGGGGACGGCGCCGAGTGCTTTGCCACACGCGGAGCCCGCACCATGTCCGGGCCAGATCAGGAGATGATCCGGGAGGTCGCGCAATTGGGCCAGGGAATGGAACAGTGCACGCGCTGACGGTTCCATCGATCCGGCAACGTGCGCGGCGGTCTCCAGCAGATCCGGGCGGCCCACGTCGCCAACAAAGAGAAAGTCGCCGGTGACGAGCCCCATCGGCCCGCTGTCCGCAGGTGAATCGGTGACGAGGAAGGTCAGGTGCTCCGGCGTGTGTCCCGGGGTGTGCAACACATCCAGCCACACGTTGCCGACGGCGATGCGATCGCCGTGATGGAGCAGCGTCGCGCCGTCGCGCTCGGCAAAGCGATACTGCCAGTCGGTGCCGCCTTCCGCGGAGAGCAGCAGCCGTGCGCCGGTGCGTCGCGCCAGGTCGCGGGCCCCCGATACGTAGTCGGCATGGATGTGCGTCTCGGTGACGTGCGAGATGCGCACGCCCTCGTCGGCGGCCGCGGTGAGCAG
>JALOPS010000208.1 GCA_025453745.1 Gemmatimonadaceae bacterium | reverse complement strand
TCTCGACCGACCCGTTCTTCGTCGAGAAGGTACGGGATATCGTCGGCCTGTACCTGAATCCGCCGGATCACGCGCTCGTGCTCTGCGTCGACGAGAAGAGCCAGATCTAGGCGCTGGAGCGCGCGCAGCCGGTGCTGCCGATGGGGCTGGGGTACGTCGAGCGCGTCACGCACGGCTACGTGCGGCACGGAACGACGACCCTCTTCGCGGCACTCGACATCACGACCGGCGAGGTGCTCACGCAGTGCAAGGCGCGCCATCGGCATCAGGAGTTCCTGTCGTTCCTGCGGCACATCGACGCGAACGTGCCGCCGGACCTCGACGTGCACCTCGTGCTCGACAACTACGCGACACACAAGCACCCAAAGGTACGCGCGTGGTTGGCCCAGCGGCCGCGGTACCACGTGCACGACACGCCGACGTACAGCTCCTGGCTCAATCAGGTCGAGCGCTGGTTCGGGCACCTGAGCCAGCAGGCGATCACGCGCGGCTCGTTCCGGACGACCCGCGAGCTGATCCAGCGGATCGAGACGTTCGTCGACCACTACCACACCCGCTCACGCCCGTTCGCGTGGACGGCGACCGCCGACTCCATCCGTGCGAAGCTCGGCCGCCTTCTGCAAGCAATCTCTGGGACACAACACTAGCCCCAAAACCGGAACTGCCCGCCGGGTTCAGAGGTCAAACCGATTCACGGGCCCGGCTCAGGGGGCAGCTCCCCTCCTCCCCTTAGCAAGCGCTCTATGGCTACTACGTCTGTATGGTCGTCCGAGTGCTTGAGTCGGAGTGAGTCAGCATAGTCCTCGAGTACGCGGCGTTCAACCTCGCTTGCGACGTGCCCGCGTCGCAGCGCTCGAGTGACGCGTTTGCGCAGCGCATCCTCTTCCGCCGTCAGATCAATTGCAAGCTGCGAGGAAAGCTGAGCATCGAGCGAAGTACGCAGATCTTCCGGTAACATGCGTACTGTGATATCCAGTTCGCGGGCAATAATCTTCAGGTTTCGAAGCGATCGTTTCTCGGCGGCGGTCGCCGCGATCTCCAAGAACCCATCAGCGTCCCGTGTGTTGCTGAGGGAATTCATGAACTGTACAGTGAGGCGAATTCGCTTAAGGAGCATCGAGAGCTCTGCCTCTTGCATCGCCGTCAGGTGCTTAGCCATAGTCTGCGTTCCGTCGTTAAGGCAACGCTCCGAAACGTCGGATCGCTGCCGCTTCGAACACCGGCGCTACAACACGATTGACCTCGCGGCGCTTGTTCGCTGAGGTACCTCCCTCACTCTGCGCTCCTCCATGCTTGTCGATCAGCTGCTGTTCGCGTCCACGTATTGCAACAAAGTCGCTCACGCCACCTACCACATCTACCATGGGGCTGCCAAAATCGGCGAGGCGCTTGTCGTGACGTCTTGCGCGAGCTTGCACAATGGCGTTGGGGTCACCAAAACCGCTAGTGCGGCCGGAGTATACTTGGCCCGTTACGGGGTGTGTGCGTGTGTACGTAACAAGCTTGAAGTCTCGCGCCTTCTCGAGGACAGCATCCGTTGCCCGACTGATTGCGCCGGTGATCGCCTCCGCGTTGTCTGATATCGCCTTGGCTAGGGCGGCAGCTGCAGCGGCGGCACCAGCGGCCTCAATCGCTCCAGCGGCAAGGGGAATGCCTAGGATTGGGCTAAGGCCGAACGGATCTTGGTAGTTGACCGGATCCCCATCTGCAAAGTTGTACGCATTCAGCCCCCCTGCCAACCCGATCGGATCTTCCTGCGTGAACTTCCCCGCCACCGGGTCGACGTAGCGATTCCGGCGATAGAGGAGCCCCGTTGGGTCCCGCTTGTCCTCCAGCAGTGAGCCGAACCACCCGCCGAGCGGCTGGAAGCCGGCGCCATAGGGTGTCCAGTACCCCGACCAGGCCAGGGTCGTCGTGCACCGCTGGTTCGAGCCAGTACCCACGCAGAAGTGGCGCCCGCCGTCGCGTACGGTTCCGAGATCCGCACGTCCCTGCGCGCTCCAGCTCGGGAAGATGGTGAATGCGGGTGCGCGCCACAGGGGACGGACGCTGTACGGAAAGAGGACCAGCGCCCGGTCGGCGTAGTTGAAGCGCTCGACCGTCACAGGCTGATCGATGCCGCCGAGGTAGCCATAGCCGACCTGCCCGAAGTGCGGGTTCAGGTCGATCGGCGTACCGGGGTTGTAGTGCGTGACGGTGAGCAGGGCCAGCTCGGCGATCTGGCCGTTGTTTTCGCTTGCGCCGAGCGGTGCCTGCGCTTCATACACCTCGCGATCGCCATCCCAGACCGTCCGGCGCACGAAGGCGCGCCAGGCCTTTGGCACGTAAAGCGACCGCGGCCCGGCGAGGCGACGCGACTGCACGAGCACCCGGCGGCCGAGCGCGTCATAGCGGTACGCCTCGGACTGGAACAGGTACAGCCCCGACTCGAAGCAGTCGGGCGGCGCGGCGGCCTCGCGTGTCTCGACGACGCGGAGCTGGTCAGCCGCATCGTAGAACATCACCCGGTCCTTGCCGCCGAGTGGGGGAAGCGGACCGCCGCCGGCGCGCTCCTCGCGGATCGAGGCGATGGTGTTGCCCGCCTCGTCGTAGTAGTGATCCGTGTGCTCGGTGCCGACGCTGGAGCGCGACAAGCGTCCGGTGCCATCAGCGAGATACTGCCACACCTTCGTCTGAACACTCGCCTGCGATGCTCCAGCAGTCTGTCGGCGCGTGCTATCGCGGCCAGCGACCTGATTACCCAGCGCGTCCAGCACGGTCGAGTCGCTCGATGCATTCAGCAGGACCTGCTCCGCGACGTTCATGTCGCGCCCGCGGTAGCGGCTCGTCCAGAGATGGCCCAGCGGGGTGTAGCGAGTGAGAAGCGTATCCTGCACGACGCCAGCGCCGCGGAGAGCCGCGAGCTTGCCGTCGATCGTGTATTCGAGGCGTGCATCGCGCACCGTGCCCGAAAGGCTTGGCACGGGTCGCGCGGCGATCGTGGGCACCCGCAGCAGGTCGCGCGCGAGCTCACCGTCATTGGTGTACTCGAGGGTGCGCCGTACGGCGCCCGGCAGGCGCGTCTCGGCCGGGCGTCCGAACGGATCGTATGCGACATGCACCGAGTCGCCGAGCGGATTGCGAAGCCAGCGCACCTCGCCGGTCAGCGGATCGTAGCCGTACTGGTAAGTGCCGGCGGGCGTGCTGACCGCCGTGCGGCGCCCCTCCGCATCGTACGTCGACTGCACCGTGAAGACGTGCGTCTCGAAGTTCGTGCCATCTATGGTGCGAATACGCTGCTCCTCGCTGCGGAGCTGCCCGTTGAGCCAGTACTGGCGCGTGATGCGCGCGTCGCGATTGTTGGCGGTTGCGAGTTGTGCCGTCGCCGGATCGTAACTGAAGATGGCGGTGTCACCCTCGAGCGTGGTCGGCGCACTCGCACTCAGCGGCCACTGAGTGCTCGGGTACGGATCGACCAATCCGCTGGCGTGATGACGTGACAAACCGAGGTCGGTGCGCGACGGATACGTGACCGGATCGGTGATGCGTGTCAGGAGGCGGTTGAGCCCATCGTACGTCATGCGGACGAAGTGTCCGCGCCGTGACCGTGTCGCGACGACGTTGCCGGCAGCGTCGTACTCGGTCGAGTCGTAAGCTGCGCCGTAGCCGGGTACCTTGCGGCGCACGACGCGCCCGAGGGCGTCGTACACCATGCTGTCGACGAGTTCGCCCACGCCGGCGGCATTGGCAGCATCCCACCGCCGTACCCGCGTGGGGTTGTCCTCCGGGTCGTAGTCGGTCGCGACGTGCAGCGTTTGCGTGCCTCCACCGACTCGCGGGGCATCGGTCCGGGTCGCCGTGACGCGACCCGCGGCGTCGTATGTGGAAGTGGTCACTCGCCACGTCGTGCCGCTGCCGCCGTTGCTCACGAGGAGGCTGTCGTGCGTCGAGCGCCCAAGGCGATCACGTCCGACGCGCTGTTCCTTGCCTTGCGCCGTAAGCGAGCGCCTGAGGTTGCCGAGCCCGTCGTACTCGAAGCTTGTGAGCGTGACACCAGGACGACTGTCGTGCGTGGTGCTGCGCGGCAGGCCGTTGGGACAATCGACGCCGGTGCAGTAGCTGAAGCGGGTGGTGCGCTGGACGTCCGGCCCGACACGAACGGCGGTCAGCAGCGGGAGGTTGGGGTCGTACTCTCGATGCGTGACCACGCCGGTCGGCGAAACGCTCCGTACCGGCAGGTCCCAGCGCGGATGGTACTCGACGGTGGTCGCGGCTGGCGCCGTGAAGAGCCCGGGGACTGGATCGGCCTCGAGGCGCACGACGTTGCCGCGTGCGTCGTACTGCGCGCGCGTGGTGTAGTTCGTCGGGAGGATCTGGCGCGTCGGTAGTGCCGGGAAGCGGGCGTCCTCGTAGAAGACCATGGTCTGCCGCTCGAGCGGATCGAGGATGCGTCGCGGACCACCGAACTGGTTGAGGAAAATGCGCGTCAGCTGACTGCGCGGATTCCAGTAACGGGTCTCAGCGCCCAGGTCATCCAGCGGCCCGTACTGCAGCGCCCGGCTCTCGCCTGGCTCGAAGCGGTGCAGGATGCTGGCCGCTCCAGCGCCCATCAGATGCGTCGCATCCGCAAGCAAGCCACCTGCGCCGTAGCTAAAATTCGTCGCATGCGTGCGCCGATTCTGCACGAACGTGAGGGCTCGATTCGGTGCGTAGCCGACGTAGTACGCCCGCCCGGTCGGCACATCGAAGAATGAGCCCCACGTCCCGTGGTCGCTGACCCAGGTCCAGTGCACCCCGCTCACACTCGTGTCGGCAGCGCCGGTGCTCGTCAGACGACTCGTATCGAGGCATCGGATGGAGTCCGTGGCGGCACCGTCGTTGGTGTAGTTGAATGACCACCAGCGCGCAGTCGAGTCGCCGAGCCCGTTCCAGCTTGCGTTCGGACGAGCGGCCCAGATCGCGCCGAGCCGGTTGCACTGCGACAGGTAGTGCACGAAGCGCGTCGACTGGCCGCCGGCGTGGTCGGTGTAGGTGTGGCGGAGGGCCGCATCGAAGCGGACGTAGGCCGCATCACCCAGGTTCCGTCGGAACCACCCGTCGGGGGCGTAGGTCAGGCTGTCCACCCGGTCGACCGCCGGGCTCGCGATCCACACCGTCCAGTTGTCCGGCCGCACGCCCGCAAAGCGATAGCGCCGCGTGCTCCCGTCGCCCCCGACCCAGAAGTAGTCACTCACCGGCTGCCCGGCGACCTCAATCCGCTGCAGCGTCTCGTAGCCCGCCAGCCACCACCCTGGCCCGAACGGGCTTCGCTTCCGATTGACGATCGCCAGCTCGCCCGCGACTTCCGTCACCTGGCCATCGAACGCCACCCGCAGCGTGTAGGGGTGGAGCCCGGTCCGGTAGCCGGCCGCGTCGGCATCGAAGTCGAGGGCGATCTGCCGCCGGGTGCCAGCGCCCCACGCCGCCCCACCCCAGCTCTGCGTGGCGACCTGCACCCCCTGCACGATGAGCGTCGCGGTGACCGTCATCGGCACGCCGCTGCCGGGCGCCCGATCGACCCAGGCGCGCACGATGCCACGCGGCGCAGCCTGGTCACTCCGGTAGACCAGCGTCGGCGTGCGCGCCGTACCGAGCGTGGTGATCGTCGGCAGCGGATAGGCCACGCGGAGCGCGCCGCACTCGTAGGCGACGCGCTCCCGCAGCGCGACCGACACGCACTGGCTGCGCTCGACGCTCGCACCCGGATTCGCCTGCGTCAGGTCAACGATCGGGGCGAGCACCACAGCCTCAGGCTCCGTCGTGTCGCGCCCCACCGGCGCAGTCGCACGAAGCGTGGTGTCCGCCGCCATTCGCGGCGCCGTGTCGCGCAGCGTCGTGTCGCGCGGGAGCGTCGTCGACCTGCCCGACAGGTTGTACTTGGCGACACTGAAACTCAGGCTCGATCCCGCACCTAAGGGCATGCCGACGCCGGACGTGGCGTCTGCGCGTTCCTGCGCGCGAAGCGCCGCGGACAGCACGAGAATCAGCGCGAGCGCGCACGGCGCGCTGCGGCGCAGAATCGGATATCTCGGTGACGCCTCGTCGACCCACGGTCGGCCTGACAGGACCGTCGTAGGCTGGCCAACGCGGCG
Source organism: Gemmatimonadaceae bacterium (assembly GCA_025453745.1). Classification (GTDB taxonomy): domain Bacteria; phylum Gemmatimonadota; class Gemmatimonadetes; order Gemmatimonadales; family Gemmatimonadaceae; genus JALOPS01. The sequence goes on along the minus strand of JALOPS010000208.1, from coordinate 1,293 downwards.
CGCTGACGACAGGCCGCGAAGCAGACGAGAACCGATCGACGTGAGTGGTGTCATGGCGCAGAACAGGTGGTGGCGAGATCGCGGAGTCGTGCACGAGGCACAGGCGCACGCCGCTCGTCCGGTGCAGGTGACGTACCGGCTCGCCACACGACCGCAACTGCCGGCGCCGCAGCGTGTTGCGCGGTCACGTTCGCGGGCGACCGCACATGTTTGACGGTGAATTCACCTTGTGTGCCGTCACGCGTTCTGGCATCCATCCGGTCGCGTTGCGACGCTGCCCACGCGTGAACGCGCGTCTGCACATGGGCGCACTACCCCACATGGGCGCACTACCCTCGGAGACGTGAAACGCGTCGCCTTCGGCGAGTACCGAGGGGGCTCCCACTTGCCACCCTCTGCATCGACGACGACGCGCACGCCATCAGCCGGGTGGCGCAACCCCCATCCATCTGGCGCTTGGGCGTACCCCAGTGTCGTACATTCACGCACCGACTGGTGAATGCACCGCGACATGGTCGCCGGACCATCGACTACAGCCCGCCGCCGTCGTCAGAATCATCGCGCAGCGCGTGAGGCAAATGCGTACACGGATCGTGGCGACACAAGCGCACTGCTCGCGATGCCCTGGAGGGTGCTTCGATTCCATGCAGAAAGATTGGATTCTCTTAATCCAACATCGACAATTCGTGTGTGGACGTAACGGTGCTGTGCTTTGGCTCCACCGCGTACGCTCGCATCGACGTCAGCTATTGCGCGGCCGCCCTTGAATGTTGAGCTTCGTTTGCGCTTTCCGGCGCAGTGCGGACATCTCCCGCACCGTCGCGGACCATCACCCCAGTAGCGCATCCCCTTGCTCGCAGACGGCCCGTACGTTTCGCACCACGAGGATGCGCACGAGGAGGCATCTGTCGATGAGCGGCTGAGCCGCGTCGCCGCTCGCGAGCTGCTCCACCAGTACGGCGTCTGCCCACTCGACGTCGCGGGCGACGGCAGATTGCGCGTGATGGTGGCTGCCGCCGACGCCTGGCCCGTGGCACAAGAGATGGCGTTCGCGATCGGCACCAACGCACACGTGATTGAGGCCGACCAGAGCACCATTGCGGCAGCCATCGAGCGTCGCACCTATCATCGGCAGCTGCCCCGGGAGAGTGCCGCCGACGCCGATCACGACCGGTCCCTCGACGATGCGCGCGACATGGCCGAGCAGCCACCGATCGTCCGCTTTGTCGGTCGCCTGCTCCGGGATGCGATCAGTGACCACGCCAGCGACATCCATCTGGACTCGTCGCGTGA
>JALOPS010000207.1 GCA_025453745.1 Gemmatimonadaceae bacterium | reverse complement strand
GATTCCGCCTTCGCCATGCCCACTTCGCGCCATGCGACCACCGTCCGGCTCGTGGTCGCCCTGCTCCTGTCGACAACCGGCCGTCTGCCGGCAGCGCCCCCCTCACGGTGCATCGGCGCGCCGACGCCGCCCGCCCCGAGCGCGCTCGCGCGACGCGCGCGTGTCGAGCAGGAGATGGCGTGGGCGGTGCGCACCGCGCCGGGGCTTCCCCGGCACCGTCTCCTCGATCGGATGCGAACGTACGGTGTGCCCGGCCTCGCCATCGCGGTGATCCATCGTCACCGCATCGACTGGGTTGCGAGCTACGGGTGGGCTGACGTCGCGCGCGCGATTCCGGTGACGGACACGACACGGTTCCTCCCCGGATCGATCAGCAAGACCGTCAACGCGCTGGCGGCGCTCGCCCTGGTCGACGCCGGCCGCCTCGGACTCGACGACGACGTCAACGGCAGGCTGGTGCGCTGGAGCGTCCGCTCGACGGTGCTGAGTCGGGGACAACCGGTCACGCTGCGTCGGTTGCTATCCCACACGGCCGGCACGAGTGTCCGCGGATTCTGGGGGTATCCGGCTGGGGCACCGATTCCGACGCTGCGCGACGTGCTCGACGGACGAGCGCCGGCGACCAGCGCCCCCGTTCGAGTGGTACGCCCACCCGGAGCGGACGTGGCCTACTCGGGGGGCGGAACGCTCATTGTCCAGCAGCTCCTCGAAGACGTCACGGGTCGTCCGTACGCCTCTCTCGTCCGCTCGTCCGTGCTCGCGCCGCTCGGCATGCAGTGCAGCGGCATGGAGCAGCCGGTCCCGCAAGCCCTCGACGCCGCCGTTGCACGCGGCTATCGCCCCGGCGGCGTGCCCATTCCTGATGGCCGCATGGTGCTGCCCGAGCAGGCGGCGGCAGGCATGTGGACCACGGCGTCGGACCTCGGTCGACTTGTCGTCGCACTCGGGCGCGCCCTGGTCGGCGAGGCGTCAGCACCACTCAGTTCGCGCGTCGCCGCCTGGATGACGACGCCCGTGCGCGCGGGTGCGCCCGCCCTGGGCCTCTTCATTCGGGACTCGGCTGGCGTGCGGCTCTTCGAGCACAGCGCGGGCAATCAAGGATTCAGCGGCATCATCGCTGGCGTGGCCGGGCGCGGCGACGGTGTCGCGGTGGTCCAGAACGGCGAGTCGGCGGCGATGCTCGAGGAGGTCGTCCGCACGGTGGCGCGTGTCTATGGCTGGCCGCTACTTGGCGATCCTCCTTCCGGGATCGCCGGGCCGCTGCCGACGCCACCGCCGCCGTCGCTCCTCGAGGCGCTCCCCGGCATCTACCGCGACAGCGATCGCCTCATCCGGGTCACACGGCACGGCGACACCCTGCGTTATCAGGCGGCCGAAGCGCCGATGGACATCCGCATGATCGGCATCGACCGCTTTGTCACTGTCGAGAGCGCGACCGACAAGCGAATCGTGCGCGACGCGTCAGGGCGGGTGGTGGCGATCGCGCGTCTGCTCAACGGGCGAGAGGTCGGTCGTGCCCGACGCGAAGCGCCGTTCGATCCCCCGGACCAGTGGCTGGACGCCATCGTCGGGCGCTATCGCGATCCCCGCGGAGGCGCGTTCCGCATCACACGGTCCGGACGGACGCTCGCGCTCGTGCAGCACGGTGTCGCACAGCCCCTTCTCGCGGTGTCCCCCAGTCGCCTGCTCGCGCCAGCCGACTTCCTGGTGCGCTGGGATGTGGTCAGCGATCGACGCGGGAGGATCCTCGCGCTCCGCATCGATGCGGGCGCCGGACCCGAGCGCGCCGACCGGGTGGGACGATGAATACGGCGATCGAGTTTCGCGACGTCTCGTATCGCTACCGCCGCACGCGCCCGGTGCTGGACGGAGTCGATCTGGCCGTTCCGGCAAGTAGCGTGTACGGCTTCCTCGGGCCCAACGGCGCGGGCAAGACCACGACGATCCGCCTGATGCTCGGGCTCCTGCGACCGCAGTCGGGCCGCATTCAGGTGCTCGGACACGATCTCCGGCGTTCGGCACGCCCGGTGCTCGGCCGCATCGGGTCGCTGGTCGAGGGCCCGTCGCTGTACGGTCAACTCTCCGCTCGCGAGAACCTCGAGTGCTGGCGCCTCGTGCACGGCGTCTCACGCGCGCGCATCGATGCGGTCCTTGAACTCGTCGATCTCGCCCACACGGGGCGCCAGCCGGCGCGCGACTTTTCGCTCGGCATGCGTCAGCGCCTCGGCGTGGCGGTGGCACTCCTGCACGCCCCGCGCCTGCTCGTGCTCGATGAGCCGACGAACGGTTTGGATCCGCACGGGATCGTCGCCATGCGGCAACTGCTCCGGCGGCTCGCCGACAACGAGGGGGTGACGGTCTTCGTGTCCAGTCACCTGCTGGGGGAAGTCGAACGCCTGGTCACGCACCTCTGCGTCCTCCATGGCGGGCGCGTCGTCGAAGCCGGGACGATGGCCACCGTCGCCCGTGCCGCCGGTGCGCGGACACGCTTCACGTGCGATCTGCCCGAGCGCGCACTCGCCGTGCTGGCGGGGTTGGCGCTGCCTGCAACGCGCGAGGCAACAGCCGTCTGCACGGCCCTGTTGACGCCGGATCAGGTGGCGGACGTCGTGCGCGCGCTCGTGAAGGCCGACGTCGGCGTCCACGCGATCGAGGCCGGGCACGCCGACCTCGAAGCGCACTTCCACCGCCTCACCACCCCCACGTCCACATGACGGTTCCCCTGCATCGCACCTTCGCCAGCGAGTGGTTCAAGGGACGACGGACCGTTGTCGGACCCCTCGTCGTCGCCGGCGGCCTGCTCGTCCCGGCGGGCCTGCTGCTCACCCGACTGCGCGTCCCGGGAACGCTCCCGGAGCTGCACGCAAACGATGTCTTCTGGGAGGTGACATGGAATCAGGCGTGGGAAAGCATCGCCGTGCTCCTGCTTCCCCTGGGTGCCATCGTGCTGACGGCGCTGGTGACGCACCATGAGCACCGCTGGCAGGGCTGGAAGCAGCTGCATGCAACGCCCCAGCACCCGCTGGCGCTCTATGCGGCCAAGTTCGCGGTCGTGATGGTGCGATTGCTGCAGAGTCTCGTCGTGCTTCTCGTCGGCATCTGGGCCGTCGGCGTGCTGCCGGCGCTGCTCCTTCCGACCGTGGCCATGCCAACCGCGCCATTTCCGGTGTGGCCGTTCCTGGTTCGCGGACTCGAGTTGCTGCGCGACGTCCTCCCGCTGGTCGCCATCCAGTTCGCGTTGGGCATCCTCGTGCGCAATGTCGTCGTCGTCATCGGCGTGGGCCTCGCCGCCTGGGTCGCGGCCACGGTGGCGATCGCAACACGCGTCGCGTGGGCGATCCCCTATGCGTACGCCGCCATGGATCACCTCGACGAGACGGGGGCGCGCACGGGACCCACGCCAGCCTCCTTGCCGGTGCTCGCCATCAGCATCACCGTTGGCGCCTTCGGCCTCGGCGCTGCACTCTACGCGTCGAGGCGCGACCGTGGGTGAACGCGCGCCGCGGATCCGGCCGTCGCGGCGCGACGGAGGCTGCCGCGTGCACGCGTGGCGCGTCGACGGACGCATCCGCGAGGGACACGCAACACGCATACGTACATCCTTGGCGTGCGGCGCGCACCGACGCGTGGGGCGAACCGCACTCCGCACGGGCTGAATGGTTCGCGCACGGGCATGGATGACCCGACAGCGTGCGAGTGGCGTGTATCCCGACCACGGTGATGCGCAGTCGCGCTGCCGCTCGCGTCTTGACAGCGGGACGGCGACGGAGCTTGACTGAGCGATGCGCATGGCGGCGCGAGCACGCCGCCGCACCGCGTGCGGATGTCGGAGTAGCCGCCCGTGTCGTCGTGACGTGGTGATCACACAGACATCATTCGCATCCGGAGTCTGAACATGCGCTGCCGTCGCACCGTGACCGGTATCCTGCTGGCGGCGCTCGCGGTGGTCCCGTCCCTTTCGGCGCAGTCGACCCCACGCACTGCCGCACGCGCGACAGGCGACCGGCTGCCGATTGCGCTCGATGGCCTGTTGCATCCGGTCGTGGTGTCCGCGCGAGTGCCCGCGATGGGCGCCGCGCTCGTCACCCATCAGGGCGTGTTGGCGATCGGTGCGGCCGGCCGTCGCGATGCCAGGCGCACGGAGCGCGTCACGCGCGACGACCAATGGCACATCGGGAGCTGCGGCAAGGCCATCAGCGCGGTGGTCGTGGCCCGACTGGTGGCGAAAGGCGTCTTGCGCTGGGAGAGCACCGTCGCCGAGCTGTGGCCTGACAGCGCGCGCCATCCGGCCTGGAACGCCGTGACGGTGGAACAGCTGCTCAGCCATCGGGGCGGCATGTCGGCAAATCCGGACGATGCACTCTGGGAAGCGGCAGTCAGGAGCAACACGTCACTGCCGGCGCAGCGCGCGCGGGTCGCGCGAGGTCTCTTCGCGGCCGCACCGACGGCGCCCGTGGACTCGGTGACACTCTACAGCAACGCGGCGTACCTCGCGGTCGGCGCGATGGTGGAGCGGCGCACCGGCGTCGACTGGGAGCTGCTCGTGCGTCGGGAGGTCTTTCACCCACTGGCCATGCGGCGCAGCGGCTTCGGCGCACCGCGTGTGCCGCGCCCGGGCAGTCAGGCGCGCGGACACATCGACGCCCGTAGTGGCGTGTACCCTGTCCGGCTCGGTGTCGGCTCGGACAATCCGCCGGCCGGGGGACCCGTGGGGACCATCCATCTCCCACTCGACGACTGGTCGACGTTCATCGCCACCGTGCTGCGCGGCGCGCGCGGCGACACGACCTACCTGCCCGCCGCGCAGTGGCAGCGACTGCTGACACCGCGCCCGAATGCCGACTATGCGCTGGGATGGAAGGTCGTGCGTGACAGCTCCCTCCAGCGCTTCACGCTGGAACACGTCGGCTCGAACGGCTTCTGGATCGCGCAGGCCTCGCTGTCGCCGGATGCCGGCATCGCGGTGCTGCTCACGGCGAACGCCGCGGTCGACCGGCTGGAGCAACCGTTCGATCGTCTGCGCCGCCTGCTCGCGGATTCGGCCTCCGCATGGTGCGTCGGCGACCGCTGTCGCGGAGCGACCGTGACGCGGTGAGATGGTCCGGGTGTGCCCAGTCGCGACGCCCCTGCCCGATCATCGACCCGTCGGGGACGGGCGTCGCCGATCGCGCGTGGCTGCCGCGCACCAGTTCCAACACCTCGCTCGGGTAGCCCTCACCGGCGATGGCAGACGCATTCGGCGCGGTGTTCGCCTTCACCGTCGGCGGTCGCATGCTGCGTGCGACGGCCCGCGTCGTGCGCGGTACCACTGCACGTGACTGACGCGCGGTCGAGGCGTCGCATCACCACGGCGCGAGGTGAACAGCCAACGTTCACGTCGCACCATCCCGCTCCTACGGCCGCCCCCCGGTACTCCCCCGCGCCCGCGACCGGAGTACACTCGCGCTCGAATCGAGCGCCGCCTCGCGCTGCGCCACCACGCGCACCGGCGCATCGTGCGTCAGCGTGAGGTGCCCGTCGGTGATCACCTCGTCCCCCGCGTTCACCGGGATCTGCCCGCTGCTCGAATCGGCGAGTACCTCCGTATCCACGCCATTCGTGCGGCCGGGCACGATGTACACCCACTGCGCCCGCCCCTCGCGCACCACGAACACCAGCGGCCGGCCGTCGCGCTCGATCACCGCGCTCGCCGGCACCAGTCGTCGCGCCGCCAGCCGCGTCGCCTCGAGGCGCACATCCGCGTACATGCCGGGGCGCAGTACACCGTCGCCGCTCAGGCGGATGATCGCGCGCCCTGCGCGCGTTGTGCTATCGACCAACGGCAGCAGCGCATCCACGCGCCCCGTGATCGCCCGCCCCGGCGCGCCCGCGCTCGTCACCGACGCCGCACCACCCACCTTGACCAACGGCAGGTCGTGCTCGAGCACCGCGGCTTCGATGCGCAGGTGTGCAAGGTCCACCACCGTCGCCACCGCCTGCCCCGACGTGATCCGCTCGCCCGGCGCCACGTCGACACGGTCCACCGTGCCGCTCACCGGCGCGGTGATCACCGCGCGCTGCTTCTCCCACCGCGCACGTTCGAGCTTCATGCGCGCCGACTCCACGCCGTGCTTGAGCGAGAGCGCCCGACGGATCTCCGGCGTGGGCCCCTTCCCCGTCACCATCGAATCGGGGACCACCGTCTCGTCGAAGCGCTGCTGTGCCTCGTCGAGCGACGTCCTGGCCTCGCGCTCGGCCAGGTCGAACGGATAGACGTCGAGCCGCACCAGCGGCTGCCCCTTCGTCACGCGCTGTCCGGGACGCACGAGTACCTGTGCGACCGTGCCCGCGACCTCCGCCTTGAGCGCGACCTGTGCATCGCTGCGCACCTGACCGGTGGTGGTCACCGACAGCACGAGGTCCCCATCGCGGGCGGCCGTCGCCACCACCGGCAAGGCGAGCGTCCGTCCGCCGCCGGGCGCGCGGGCCGACGACGAATCGGCCGCAGTCGCAGCAGCGGAATCGCCGGTCTTCGCGGCGCCGAGCCGATCGCACGCGGCCGCGACCGCGCACGCGGCGAGGAGCGGTAGCGCGGTGAACGAGCGTCTATGGAACACACGCAGGGTCATCATCGGCGGGTGGGTCACCTGCGCCCTGGCAGATGGTTGCAGCAAGCTCCACCTGCGCGGCGTTGGCGACAACGACGCACGATGCGTCGAACGTGGCGCCGAGCGCCGCCGTCGGATGCTCGGCGGCGGCGCCGAGCTGCTAGACGCGTGAACTTCTCCGTCATCCGGTCGAGGTCGCTCGGTGGTATGGCCGAGATCGGCGGGAGTCGACGCCGTCACGAAACTCGCTGCTCCGACCCCGTAGGTGCTCCTGATGCTATCACGTTGCCGGCACTGACGTCACGCCAGCGGCGGGCAGGCCCGCGCGCGGTCGCGGGGTGGTCGCCGCGCGCGGCGACGCTGAAAAAGCCCATCGGCGCACCCACGGCGTAAACAAAGTGCCCACGGCGTGAAGGTGCGCACGCTTTCCCCGCACTACGCTCACGGTGGAATGTGCTGCCGCTCACGATGCTGATCCGCCTCATGCCCGACGAAAGGACGTCGCCGCCGCCGATGGTGCCATCGGCGGGCGACCGCCTGGAGGACGTGCGCCGTGCGACGCGCGCTTTTGCCACCTGTGTCCAATGGATGGCGGATGCGCGCTCGGACGAGGAATGGCACGCCGCCGATGCTGCCCGCGCGCAAGCGCTGCGGCGGCTGGTGGGGGCCCTGCGCGCCCTGCCGGACACGCTGCGCTCCGCGCAGGCGCGCGAAGTATCGGAGGTGTTTGCGCAGAGCCGCCCTGTACCGCCGTCACAACGTGCGTCGTGATGCCAGCCCTGTTGCCTTTTCGTTGCGTTTGCCGCGCGAGGTCCGTCCAATGAC
>JALOPS010000206.1 GCA_025453745.1 Gemmatimonadaceae bacterium | reverse complement strand
CGGCACCGCGCCGCGCATCTCCGAGGCGGTCTCGTCGCGACGTTCCTTCACCGAGCTCAACTGGCTCGACAGCATGTCGCGACGCTCGCGCAGCGCGCGCACTTCGGCAGCCGAGCGCGGCACGTTGATCTTGTTGCCATCGACGAGGATGCGCGCCTCGGTGGCGGGCGGCGGGGGCGGCGCAGGTGGGGCGGCGGGGGCTTGGGGCTGCATGCGAGCAATCTACGGTGAGACGCTGGTCACGGTTTCCCCACGGGCAGCGGTTGCCCCCGCCCCCGCGTAGCCGATGCACCTCCACCCTGGCGACTCATGCCCCGTCCCCCGGTTCGTCTCGCGGTTGCGTTCCTGTTCGCCGCCTTCGCACTCCCGGCCGCCGCGCAGCGCGGCGCCCAAGCGATCGATTCCGCCTACACCGCCCGCATCCTCGAGCTCACCCCCACGCATCCGCAGTACACCTTCATCACCGACCTCGTCGACTATCTCCCGAAGAGCGACAAGGTCCCCACACCGCAGCGCGTGCTGGGCTACGTGCCGGGCACCATCGGCCGGCTCGCCTACAGCGACGAGGCCGCGCGGTACTTCCGCGCGGTGGATGCCGCGAGCGATCGGGTGCAGGTGGTCACGGTCGGCAAGTCGGAAGAGGGGCGCGAGATGGTCATGGCCATCGTCGCCGACGAAGCCACCATGGCGCGGCTCCCCGAGTACAAGGCAATGCTGCAGAAGCTCGCCGATCCGCGCGGACTCGCCCCGGCCGAGCGCGCGCGCCTCGTCAAGGAGGCCAAGCCGGTGTACCTGCTCACGGCGGCGCTCCATTCGCCGGAGACCGGCAGCCCCGATGCGATGATCGAGATGCTCTATCGCCTCGCCGTCGACGAAGGGGAGCACATCCGGTCGATCCGCAAGAACGTCATCACCATGATCATCCCCGTCTGGGAGACCGACGGGCGCGATCGCATGGTGGACTTCTACCAGCAGCAGCGTCGGCTCAACCTGCCGATGGGCGCCGGCGCGGGGCTGCCGTACTGGGGCAAATACGTCGCGCACGACAACAACCGCGACGGCATGGCGCTCACGCTCGAGCTCACGCGCGCCTTCCTCAAGACCTTCCTCGACTGGAAGCCCACCGTCACGCACGACCTGCACGAGTCGGTACCATTTCTCTATGTGAGCACGGGCACGGGCCCCTACAACACCGAGTACGACGCGATCCAGATCGACGAGTGGTTCACGCTCGCGTATCAGGAGATCACGGAGCTCACGCGGCGCGGGCTGCCCGGTGTGTTCACGTATCAGTTCTACGACGGCTGGGCGCCCAACTATGGCCTGTCGATCGCCAACCTGCACAACTCCATCGGCCGCTTCTACGAGACGTACACCTCGAGCGGCGCCGACTGTCAGGCCAACGTGCAGCTCCCCGCGCAGGCGACCTCGGTGCAGTGGTATCGCCCCAATCCCCCAGTGAATGGGATCCGCTGGTGCATCCGCACGAACATCAACTACCAGCAGTCGGGCGTGCTGGTGGCGCTCCGCTACGTGGGGGAGCACCGCACGACGTTCCTCGAGAACTTCGTCACCAAGACCGAGCGCCGCATTGCCAAGGGGAAGCGCGAGGCACCGTACGCCTTCGTGGTGCCCGCGACGCAGCGCCGCGCGGCCGAAGCGGCGGACCTCGTGAACTTGTTCCGCGCACAGGGCTCCGAGGTGCACGTCGCCGGCGAGTCGTTCACGCTCGGCCAGGGGCGCGACTCGGTGCGCGTGAATGCCGGCGACTGGGTGGTGCGCATGGATCAGCCGTACACGCAGTTCCCGCGCTCGGTGCTGGCGATTCAGAGCTTCAAGCCCACCGATCCGCAGCCGTACGATGACACGGGCTGGACGATGGATCTGTTGCGACACGTCACCACGCTCAAGATCGCCGATGCGGCGATCCTCACGAAGCCGATGACGTTGATGACCAGCGACGCCATCGTGCGGGGCCGCATCGCCGGCACGGGGCCGACCCTCGTCGTGCCGCACCTCGGCGACTATCGCTCGGCGACGCTGCCGTGGAAGGTGGGTGCCGCGCGGGTGCGGGTCGCCGACAGTGCGTTCGTGCTGAGCGGCGTGACCTATCCGGCCGGCACGTTTCTCGTGGCCGATGCACCAGGTGCGCGTGCGGCCATCGAGGCGGCTGGGCTCGCAGCCGTCGCCACGGCCGATCCGGTGGTGCGCACGCACCCGATCACGCTGCCGCGCATCGCGATCATGCATTCCTGGCTCTCCACGCAGGACGAAGGGTGGGTGCGCTACGCGTTCGATCGCCTTGGTGTGCCGTTTGCGAGCATCAGCGATCAGCAGGCGCGCCTCCCCGGCGTGCTCGATCGCTTCGACGTGATCGTCTATCCGCACGTCGGCTCGGCGAATGCGCAACTGCTCAACGGTCGTCCGATGGTGGGCCCGCCGATTCCGTGGAAGAAGACAAAGGAGACGCCGCACCTCGGCCTCTGGGACAGCACGGACGACGTGCGTCCCGGGCTCGGGCACGAGGGGCTCGCCGCGTTGCGTCGCTTTGTCGAGCGTGGTGGCCTGCTCTTCACGGAAGGCGGCACGTCGCGCTTTGTGGCCGACATGGGTTTCCACGCGCAGGTGAGCGTGGCGGAGACGCGCGAGCTGCGCGCGCGCGGCGGTGTGTTTCGCGGTGAGGTCGTGACGGCCACGCATCCGATGCTGTATGGCTATGAGCGTCGCAGCTTCCCGCTCTTCTTCAGCCAAGCGCCGGTGTTGCAGGTGGGGGCTGGCGGTGGATTCGGCGGTGGTGGTGGTGCTGCTGCTGCCGCAGCGGCCGGCCCCGCGATGGGGATGGGCGGGCGCCCCGTGGATTCGACCATCACGGCAGGCACGGAGCGCGTGCGGGCCAAGGTCGTGGTGCGGTGGGCGCAGCAGCCCGACTCGGTGCTCATCTCGGGGCTCATCGCGGGTGCCGGCGAGATGGCGGGCCGCGCGGCGGTGGTCGATGCGCCGGTCGGTGACGGGCACGTGATCCTCAGCGGCACGCGACCGTGGTACCGTTGGCAGAATCAGGGTGCGATGGCGATGGCGTTCAACGCGATCGCGAACTGGAATGCGCTGGACGGATCGTCTGCGGCTGCCATCGCATCACGTCGCGGCGCAGGTGCCGCGCGCACGGGAGGGAACGGGGCCAGGCAGTAGCGCTCACGCGCGCATCCACGGGTGCGCGCGAACGTCTCGCTACGGATTGCACCACGGGCATTCGCCCGGACCGGCCGCGCGTCGTCCATCGGCGCGCGGCCGAGTCGTGTCATGTGTGCCGCATGCGCGCCCGCATCGTTCTCCTGCCGCGAGGGGCGATACCAGAGCAGGACGTCACGAGCAAGACATCGCGCAGGTCACCCCTCATCCGGCAAACCCTCACATCGCCCCCTTGCCGCGCCCGACTGACGGCCCGCGTGGCGCATCGCACGCTACAGGTGCCGCTCCCGACGGGTGGTCGTCCTCCATCCGCGGCGTGCAGCCCAACACGAGTGGAGGAGACCATGCGCACCGTCACACTCGCCCGCGCCGCCCTGCTCGGCGCCTTCGTTGCCGCGCCGCTCTGGGCGCAGGAGGCATCCTTCCCGCCCGCGGCGGACTTCACGAGCGTCCATGAGGCGTACGCCGCCGGCAAGGTGCGCCCCGCCGCCACGGCACTCCGCATCGCATCCGTCGAGCTGCGTCGGCAACTCGGCCGCAGCCAGAACGACGCGATCGGCATGCAACTGCTGGCCGCCGAGTCACACCTCGACAATCTGGCGTCGACGATCGCGCGCGGGTCGGGCGGGGCGATCTCGAATCTCGAGAGCACGTTTGCGGCCACCGATCGTCTGCTGGCGGAGCATCATGTGACGCTGGCGAACCTCGCGTGGGAGCGGCGCGCGCGCCGGGCGAGCATGGATACGCTCGCGACGGACCTGGGCACCGCAGCGAGCTACTATGAGCGCGCCTTCGCGTGGGAGCGTCGGGCGCCGTCGGCCGAGGCCGCGGCCGCGATCGCCAGTGCGAAGAGCACGGCACGCGCAATCGCAGCGGCACCGTCGGCGCCGCCCAAGGAGACGGGCCTCGTCATCGGCACGCTGTTGCGCACCATGACGGTCGCGAACCCGGTGGTCATCGCGGCGACGACGCCGTAGCCATTCGACCAGCACGACGCGAGCAGCGCGGGACGGAGGAGTCCGTCCCGCGCTGTCTTGCGCGCGTGAGGCGAGCGCCATGCCGAGCCGCGTCCGCAGCATGTGCGTGTGCGTCCCTCACCCCTCCCCGATCCCCATCGCCTCACACCATGACGCGTCCCGCAACACCGCCGCCGGCGCACCACACGCCGCGATCTGCCCGCGATCGAGCACCACCACCTGCTCCGCCCACGATGTCGCGAGTCGCAGGTCGTGTGTGGCCACCACGAGCGTGCACCCGGCGATCGCGGTGAGCTGCGAGGTCAACGCACGTCGCCAGCGCCGGTCGAGCCCCGTGGTGGGCTCATCGAGCAGCAGGATCGGCGGCTCGAGTACCAGCGCGCCGGCCAGCACCAGCCGCTGTCGCTCGCCATGACTCAGCGTGTGCACGGCGCGATCGAGTAACGCCGTCAACCCAAAGCGCTCGGCCACCCCTTCCACCGCGCGGCGCACCGCGTCGGGTGCATCTCCGCGGTTGAGCAAGCCGAAGGCGAGGTCGTCGCGCACCATCGGCGCGATCAGCAGATCATCCGGATCGCTCCCCACCCAACCCACGCGCGCACTCCACCACTCGTCGCGCGCACTCGGCATCGCGCGTCCGTCGATTCGCACCACGCCCTCATCGGGCGCGAGCAATCCGGCGAGCAGCAGGAGTACCGTGCTCTTTCCCGCGCCATTGGCACCCAGCAGGACTGTTCGTCTGCCACGCGCGATGGTGAGCGACAGCGCGTCGAGCGCACGAACCCGCGCCGCGCCCGCACCGCGCCAGACGGTGCAGCGCTCCATCGCCAGCACTGGCGGGACACCGCCACCGGTGGACGGCGCGATGCGCTCCGCCGAGGCTCCGCCCGCTGGCGTCGCGCGCATGCCTGCCTCGACTGCAGGCCGACGCATCACCGCGTCAGCAGCACGAAGAGCCCGACGCTCGCGATGCTCAGCAGCACCGGCCACCGCGCCGGCGCATCGAGCGCGGACACGCGTTCCCACCGCGGCATGCCACGCGCCAGCAGTCCCCGCTCGATCCGGTGCGCGCGCGCATGCGTGGCAATGGCCAGACCGCCCGCGAGCGCGCCGATCGTTCGCCACCGCGCCGCGCGCGACCGGTGACTGCCGCGCGCACGCGCCGCGCGCTGCTGCCGCACGAGTCGACCGCCCGACTCCGTCGCAACGCGCAGCGCGAGCACCAGCACATCGACTGCACCGCGCGGTACGTGCGAACGCACGAAGACACCGGCGAGCACGGGGATCGGCACGCCCACGACCACGAGGGCGAGCGCTGACGTGGCGCCCTCGGCACGCACCGCGCGGCGCACGGTCGCGTGTACACCGTCGACCATCACCGAGCTGTCGGCCTCTTGCCACCACATCGCCAGCGCGGCGGCGATCACGGTCGAGAGCAGAAACACGGCCGGCCCAACCAACAGCGTCAGCCACTGCCGCCAACTGCACCGCATCACCATACGAGCCGTGGCCGTGGCCACGAGCACCACACCGACCGCCGCCCACGCACTCCGACTGCCAAGCGCGATGATCAGCAGTACGATGGCCAGCGCCAACCGTTCGCCCGCGCGCATCAGCGCGCAGCGCGCGGCAACGACACCGCCACCACGAGCAACGCCGCGATGGCCACGATCGCAAAGCGCATCCGTTCGGCGCGTGCATCGAGCGCCTGCCCTCGATCACTGACCTGTGCGCCCGAGGCGAGCAGCGCCCGTCGCGCGCGATCATCGGTGCCTTCCCGGTCTCCCCTGGGGAGAACGACACCGATTGCAGTCACCGCGGCGCAGAGCGTCACCGCCAGCCACACCGATCGGCGCGTGCGCGCGATCATGCCGGCACCTCGCGCGGCATCGCATCACCACCGGTCAGCGCGCGCCACGCGGTAGCGGTGAGCGCCCCTTCGAGCAGCGCGATCGGCAGTTGCGTGAGCGCAAAGATGCCGGCCATGCTGACAAACGCCGCGCCAAAGCCACCCAGCTCCCCACCATGTGCCAGCGCGAGTTGTCCGGCCGTCACCGCATACGTCGCCAGATCGGCCAACGCCGCGGCAACACCCACGGCAATCGTCGATCGCACGCCCGCCGCACGCAGCCCGCGCCAACTCCACCACGCGACCCACGGCCCGGCAACGCCCAATGACCAGACGTTCGCCCCCAATGTGGTGAGTCCGCCGTGCGCAAGCAGCAGCGCTTGCAACACCAGAATGCCCAGCGCGACCGCGGCCATGCGCCGCGGTCCGATGAGCAGCGTCCCGAGGGCAAGACCCGTCGGATGCGCGGAGCTCCCAGCAACCGACGGCAGCTTGAGGGCGGTGAGCAGGAATCCGAACGCAATGGCCGCGACAAGCGCGGGACGCGTGGCGCTTCGGCGATCGTCGTCCGGCGTTGCACGCGCGCCGTCCCAGAGATGCGGGACCACCAGCGCGCCCCACGCCACACAGTGCGCTGCAGGAAGGAATCCATCGCTGATGTGCACGCCCTAGGCTCCCTGCTCTGCGCGCCACACCGCGAGCGCGCGTTCGACGTCCGCCTGTGTCACCTCGGCGACCGCACGATGCACGGTCACCTTGCGCGAGTTCGCACCATCGACGAGCGCGATCACCGTCTCGAGCGGCGGGCATCCCGGCTCGGCGCAGGCCAACTGCGTCACGAACAGGGGCGCATCCTCATCCAGTGCCGCCGCAGCGCACGCCCACGCGCGCACCCGCGCCAGCGCGACGGGATCGGCAGGAGGACGGCCGAGCTGGAAGGGCATGCCGACTAAATGAGAGGGGGGCTGGCAAAGTGAAGGAAAGAAACGATAATGCACTCTCGACATCGAATCCACCCCCGGATACCAGCCCGGACCGCTCATGCCGCTCGTCACCAAGCGCGCCTGTCACGCCCAGTTCCTTGTCTGCGCCCTCGGCTGCTGCTGCGGACGGACCGACAAGCACAAACCCGAAGTCCCCGTCGACTGGCTCAAGGCGGAGTGGAAGGCGCGACGCCTCAACCCGCGTGTGCAACTCACCATGACCGGGTGCCTCGGCCCCTGCGATCTGGTCAACGTCGTCGGCGTCGTCACCAACGCCGGCATCACCTGGCTCGGCGGACTCGTCGACGAATCCCACTTCTCGGCGCTGCTCGACTGGGCGACAGCCATGCACGGCGCCCAAGCGGCCCTGCCGTTGCCCGCCGCGCTCGCACCACACCGCTTCGAGCGCTTCCCGGCGACCGCCGCCG
>JALOPS010000205.1 GCA_025453745.1 Gemmatimonadaceae bacterium | reverse complement strand
TGAGGTCCTCGTCGGCAATCCGTTCGAGGTCGAGTTCGTCTCGATCCGCAGCATCATCGAGAAGCTCCAGGCGCGCGCGCGGCAGACGCCGCCCGACACGTGGGTCGCGGGGTACTTCCATGACGACACCAAGGTCACCGACAAGCGGCTGCTGACCCGCGCCGACCTCGATCAGGTCAGCACCACGCACCCGGTGGTCGTGCGCCATCGCGGCGGACACACGGCGTTCTACAACAGCCGCGCGTTCGAGCTGGCCAAGGTCACCAAGGACACGCCGGCGCCCGCCGGCGGCACCTTCGACCGCGGTCCCGATGGCGAACTCACCGGCCGCGTGACCGATCGGGCCATGGGCGTGCTCAACGCGGCCGGCACGCGCCCGTTCTTCACGCCCGACGAGCGCGATCGGCGCGAGCGCGACGGGATCGCGCACATCTCCAAGGCCTTTGCGCGCTATGGGCTGACTACGGTGCACCATCAGGGCGGCGACCTCGCGGCCATCCAGGACGTGCGGGCCCGCGGCGACCTGCGACACCGCGTCAGCTACGAGTCGAGTGGCCTGGTGCTCGAGGCGATGATTGCCAACGGCATCCGGAGCGGCTTCGGCGATGACTGGATTCGCCTCGGTGCCACCAGTGAGCACACCGTGGACGGGTCGTTCTCCGAACGCACGATGGCGCTCAGCACGCCGTACCCGGGCACGACCTACCGTGGCAACGTGACCGAGACGCAGGCCACGCTCGATGCGTGGGTCGAGCGGGTGCATCGCGCGGGAATCCAGGTGAACTGTCACGCCAACGGGGACGTCGCGATCGACATGTATCTGACCGCCTTCGAGCGCGCCCAGGCGCGCGCGCCGCGCCCCGGGGCGCGACCCAAGATCACGCACGGCACGCTGATCACCCCCGAGCTCGTCCGCCGCATGCGTGCGCTCGATGCGGTGCCGGCGATGTTCACCACGTACACGTACTACAACACCGACAAGTTCCCCTTCTACGGCGCGCAGATGATGGAGCGCTGCCTTGCCTTCCGCACCATGCTGGACGCCGGGATCAAGGCGGCCGCAGGAAGCGACTTCAGTCCGGGGCCGTTTGCCCCGATGATGGGCATCCAGGGCATGGTCACGCGCACGGGGTGGGACGGCACCACGTGGGGCGCCAGTCAGCGCGTCACGGTCGACGAGGCGATCCGGATCAATACGCTGCACGGCGCCTACTGCGCACACGAGGAAGACCGCAAGGGGTCGATCACCGCGGGGAAGCTGGCCGACTTCGTGGTGCGAGCTTCGTCAGTCCACCGTCAGCGTCTCCTCGCCGCCCTCTCGTGCTCCGCCTGCAGCTTTTCGGGACGCCCTCCCTCACGTCGCCGCTGGCGGCCGGTCCGCTTCCGGTGGGCAAGCCGCTCGCCCTCGTCGCGTATCTGGCCTGCGCACCGCGACGCGAAGCGTCGCGTGACCGGTTGGCGGACCTGCTCTGGTCGGACGTGGATGCCACGAGCGCGCGCCAGAACGTGCGGCAGACACTGTACTATCTGCGCAAGAAGCTCGACATCGATCCGTTCGAGGCGAGCCCCACGCTGATCCGCCTCACCACGGCGATCGACGTGGATCGCGATCGCTTTCTCGCCGCCCTCGAGGCGGGCGATGCCGAGGCAGCGCTCGACGCGTACACCGGCACGTTCCTGCCCGACTTCGCCGCGCCCGGCGGAGCGGTATTCGAGCAATGGGCCTCGGTCGAGCGCGCACGCATGCGCCAGCTCTTCGTCGGTGCGGCCGACCGCGCCGCGCGGAGTGCGATGGCCAGTGCGCGCTTTCGTGACGCGGTGGCCATCGCCCGCCGCGCCCGCGACGAAGCACCCGATGAGCAGGCGTGCTGGAGACTGCTGCTCGAAACGCTGCTCAGCGCCAGCGATCCCATCGCGGCGGTGGCCGAGGCCGACGCGCTCGAGCAGCAGCTCGCGACCGATGGCGATGCAGCAGACCCGCAGACGACGGCGATCGTGCGGCAGGTGCGCCGACAGACGAGTGGCGGTCTGTCCGGTGAACGACCGCGCGTCGCGCCGTCCTCGAGCGTGGTGCTGGCGCGCGACCTCGTGGGGCGTGAGCACGAGTTCTCCGCACTGCTTGGCGCATGGGACGCGGTCACGCGCACATCGAGCGGCCGGTGGGTGCACCTGACCGCACCAGCCGGCCTTGGCAAATCGCGCCTGCTGCACGACCTCGCGGCGCGCATTCGCGCGGGTCGCGGTCGTGTCATCGAAGTGCGCGGTGCCGTCGGCGAGCGCGCGCTGCCGTACGCCGCTGCCGCATCCCTGGCCGGCGCACTGGCAGCGCTCCGCGGCGCGGCGGGCATCTCCCCGGCGTCGGCCAGCGCAATCCTCGCGCTGGCCCCGGTGGCGTCGGCCTATCTCTCGGGCGCTCCGGATGCGACGTCCGGCGACGAAGCGCGCCGCCGACGCGCGCTCGCCGTGCAGGAGTTGGTCGCCGCCGTCGCCGATGAACAGCCCGTCGCGATCCTCCTCGACGACGTGCACTGGTGCGACGACGCCTCGCGCACCCTGCTCGATCTCGTGCTCCCACGAAGCCGCGCGCACGCGGTGCTCGTGGTCACCGCCGCTCGGCCCAGCGAGAGCGGGTCGCTTCACCTGCCCCCGGATGCCACGCTGCCGGTGCCACCGCTGCGCGGGGATGACGTGGCGTTGCTGCTCTCGACGTCGGGCACGTTGCCATCGACGCCATGGGCCGAGGAGTTGCCCGAGCGCCTCGCGGCAACGACGGGTGGCTCGCCGTTGCTCATCATCGAGACGGTGCAGCGCTGCCTCGATACGTCCGTGCTGGCCGTGCACGAGGGGACGTGGCAGTGCCACGACGATGCCGCGCTGCGCGTGGTACTCGAGGATGGCGCGGCGATTCGCTACCGCGTGCGGCAGCTCGACGCCGATGCGGCGTTTGCGCTGCTCGTGCTCTCCGTGGCGGGAACGGCGGTGCCCCGCGCTCTCCTTGCCCGCGCGCTGTACCAGCGCGCCGGCACGGGTGCCTCGACAACCGACAACGCGCCCCTCGACACCGACGTGCTCCCCGCGATGGCCGTGCTCGAGCGCCGCGCACTGGCACGCGTCGATGGCGATCGATGGCGCGCAGCGCACGACGAGATCGCCGACGCGAGCATCGCCGTTGCCTCCGCTCTCGATGTCCAGCGTGCGCACCGTGCCCTCGGGCTCGCGCTCGCGGCGTCGGGCGGCGGTGGTGCGGATCATGACGTTCGCGCGCTCGCGCACCTCGTGCAAGGCGACGCGCCCGCACCGGCAGCACTCGTCGAACGCGTGCTGCGCGCCGCGGCCGCGCGCGCCGACCGCCGGGATCCGCACGACGTGCTCGCCGATGTCAGCGGAGCGTCGCGCGACACGCCGCGCGTGCACGCGATGGTGCGCGCGCTCCCGCTCCGCGTGCGCTGGCGGCGCCGCTATCGCGCCGCGCGTACCGCACTGCTCGTGGTTGGCGCGATGGCCGCAGGGGGCACGGCAGCCGCGCTGTGGCGGCCGGCGCCAGGCAACGCGCCGGTCACGCGACTGTTGGTGCAATTCGCGGGCGATAGCATGGCAACCGCAGCGGTGTCGCTCGATGTCGCCGACTGGACCACCGACGAGGCGCTGTCGTTGCGCCCGCTGGAAGCAGACGAGCGCATGTTGCGCAACCTGTCGCTCGCGCAGACGTCGGACATCTCGCTGGCCGACGGTATCGCGTTCGGCCACGCCATCAGCCGGGGAACCGGCGGCCTGGACATCGTGCGTCTCGACCCCGATGGCCGTGTCACCGCGCTCACCGACGACCCGGCCGATGACGTGCTCGCCTTTCCCTCTCCCGATCGTCAGCGCGTCTACTTCATGTCTCGGCGATGGGAGCCGGTGAATGACCGCGGCAACGTCGCGATGCTCGATGTCGCGAGCGGCCGCGTCACCCAGTTGACGTACGCGACCGACGCCACGGAGACACCCGCCGCCGTCAATGCCGACGGTACGCGACTCCTGTACTCGTAGACCTCATATACCGATCGCCCCAATCGCATCTGTGCCATGCCCACCCCCGGCGCGTACGGCGCGCGTCAGTGCGCGGTACCCGACTCCGGCCGATTGCTCAACGCCCTCGCGTTTGCCGATGCCGCGCACGCGCTCACGGTCATCTCCGTGACGCGCGCGCCCGGTGCACCGGAAGCGTCGATGCTCGCGCGAGTGCATCTGCGCGACGGCGCCACGGAGATCCTGCACCGCGGCGGTCGCGACTATCGGTCGAGTCGTGACGGGCGCTGGGTGGCCTCTCGCGCGGAAAACGGACGCGACCTCGTGCTGATCCCGACCGCGGCACCGGGGCAGACACGCACCATCATCGTCCCGCCCGGCACGCGGGCGATCGACGCATTTGCCTTCGCGCAGATCGGCGCGCCACAGCGACCGGTGTCCGCCGTCCGGTTTGCCGACAGCCGCATGCGTGTGTCGCTGGACGGTACCTATCAGCTCACCGTCGATGCGCGCGATGACATGGGCAAGTCGGCGAAGAGCGACGGCGCGCTGTTCACCGCGATCGACACGCTCGTGGCGACTGTGGATGCATTCGGCGTGGTGCGTCCACGCGCGCTGGGGAGCGCGCGGGTGACGGTCGCGCTCGGACTGGACGCAGACACCGCCACGATCGAGGTGGCGGCTCCGTCAACGACCACGCTGTTCGATGAGCGATGGACGGGCGCGGTGGATTCGCGGTGGCAGCGATACGGTGACCCCGCGCCACGCATCGGTCGAGCGCGGGACGGGTCACGCGCGCTGCTCCCCAATGGCGATGCGACCTACAGTTCGGGCGTGGTGGCACGCGCTGGGGTACCGCTCGGCCGAGGCGTGGGGATCGAGGCGGAGGTGGAGGTACCGGTAACGCGGCTCCAGTGGCAGAACGTGGCCGTCGCCCTCATCACCGGCAGCGACGCGATGATTGGCACGGCGTTCGCTCCGGATCGAGTCGCGCCAGGCGATGCGCCGCTGTTCATCGCCTGCAGCGTGAACTACCCGGCCGGCGAAGGGCAGTCCGCGGCCGATCGCCTGGTCGTCTCCGGCGGGCAGTCGGTCACGATCTTTGGTGCGGCGCCCGAGTACGCACGCGGGGTCCCGTTTCGCATTCAGTTGCAGGCACTCCCCGACGGGCGGTGCGTCGTTGCGGTCGACGGCAAGGTACTCGCTGTGCGACAGGGTGCCGCGCAACCCGGCGCGCTGCTGCGTCCTCACATTACGGGCAGCGCTGTCGGCACCGAGGTGCGCGTGCGCTCCGTGCGGATGTGGACTGGCGTGCGGCCGGACTTGAGCGGTCGCACCGCGCCGTAGTGGCGCACGCGGGAACCACTCGAGGCACGCGGCAGCAGACGCGTGCCCCGGCGCGATGCTCAGTTGGTTGCGCCCGCCGCACGCGCGGGCGGATCGGTCGGCTTGCGATCCTGCAGCCAGTAGCCGAACCACTGCCGCAACCGCCCCAGCCGATCGACCAGGAGCCACGGCTCGCCATTGCGCGAGAGATCATGGTTGCTGCGCGGATAGCGCACGAGCTCCACCGGCACGCCCTGCTTCTTGAGCGACATGAACCAGAGTTCTGCACTCCCCATGGGCGTGCGATGATCCTCTTCGCTCTGCACGATGAGCATGGGCGTCTTCACCTTCTGCACGTAGCGGATGGGTGAGAGCGTGTCGTACAACGCCTGATTGTCCCACGGCTTGCCGAAGAACTCGAACTCGGTGAGACCCTGCGCGTCGCTCGCGCCATACCAGTACGTCCAATCGGTGATGGTGCGATCGGTCTGGATCGCGCGAAACGCCTGCGTACGCGTGGCCATCCAGGTGGTCATGAAGCCCCCGTACGATCCACCGCTGGCGCCCAGGCGCGACGCGTCGACATCCGGGCGCTTGGCCACGATGTCGACGGCCTTCATGAGATCATCGTAGTCCTCGAGCCCCCACCGGCCGCGCGTCGCGTAGGTGAACGCGCCGCCGTACCCGCTCGACCCGCGCGGATTGGTGAAGAGCACCCACATCCCCATCGCCGCGAGGTTCTGGAACTCGTCGAACCACCCTTCCCCATACGCCGAGTGCGGTCCGCCGTGGATGTAGAGCACGAGCGGATACTTCTTCCCGGGCTCGTAGCCGTACGGCTTCATCAGCCAGCCCTCGATCTCGAGATCGCCCACGCTGCGATAGGTGAAGCGCTCGGCGTCGGCCCACGCGACCTGCTGATTGAGCGCGTCGTTGAAGCTCGTGAGCTTTCGCTCCCCGGTGCCGGCGGTGGAGGCGACGAAGACCTCAGTCGGCTTGGTGAGCGACGTCCCCACAAACGCCACCTGCGCGCCCGCGTCGTCGACGGAGAACCCGTTGATGCGCCGGCGCCCGCCGAGCAGCTCGACCGGTGCACGCTTCGTCTGGTCGATACGGAAGAGGGCGGAGCGCCCGCCGATGTCCGCGAGCATGAAGAGCGTGCCCGTGCGATGCCACTGGATCTGCGACGGTTCGAACTGCCAGTCGCCGAGCAGATTGACCGGTGTGCCACCCGCCGCGGGCACCACGAAAACGCGACGCGAATCCGTGCGCCGCGGAGTGCCTACGTACGCAAGGCGCTTCGAGTCGGGTGACCACTCGATCTGTCCTTCGCTCCCCATCGCTTCGGCAACCTTGCGCGGCGTGCCACCGGTCACGGGCAGGACGTAGATGTCGGTATCGTTCCGATCGGCCTCGTCGCGCCCCTTGTCATACGGCAGTCGCGCCAGCGAGTCTCGCTCCATCTCGACGACGGAGTCCGGGCGCAGTCGCGCATCGGCGGTGAAGGCAATCCACTGGCCATCGGGCGAAAGCTCGGCGCCCTGATGCGAGTACTTCGTGTCGGTGAGCTGCCGCTTGGCCGAGCCGTCGGTTGCCTGCACCCAGATCTGCGTGGGGCGCCAGGTGCGTGCGGTGCGACGCCCGGGCACGAAGCCCGTTTCATTGGACTTGTAGCGCATGTCGACGACGTGCCGACCATCGTAGCGCGCCGGGTCCGTGGGCCGCGTGATCGCGTCAAACGGCGGCCGCGACATCGTCCCCATGCGCTGATACACATCCGCGGCACGCTTGGTGGTGTCTTCGCTCACCGCCTCGCTCCATGCCGCGAGCGTCCCCGTGCGATTGAACGAGCCCTGCGTTGGGTAGTTCTCGAGCTGCATGGCCTCGCCACCGGGCTGATCGAGGCGGATCGCCCACGTGTTGCCCTTGCCGCCCGTACGCGCAGAGGTGAAGAGCAGGTACCGACCGTCCGCACTCCATCGCGGCGCGCTGCTCTCCGTACTCGGCGACGTCCAGCGCTGCGGTGCGCTGCCATCCGTCCCCACCACCCACACTTCGCTGTGCCGCTTGTTCTCGGCTTCGCGTACCGTGGTCACGGTGAACGCCACCCGCTTGCCGTCGGGCGAGAGCTGTGCGCCGGCGAGTTGCGTGACGCGATACCAGTCCGCGAGAGTCATCGCGCGTGGCGCGGCGGGCGCCGGCGCGGGAGCACCCTGCGCGAGGGCGAACGTGGGCAGGGCAACGATCAGCAGCGCGACGCGCATGTGACGGCTCGATGTGGGAGGGAACCAATGGTGTCGCAGAGATACGTAGCGCGCGTCACCTTTGCTGGCGAGGGCCGTAACCGCGGGCCTCACGACAATTGCCCGACGGCGCACGCGACGTTAGCGTCTCGGGAGCGCGGAGGAGCGCCGCGCAACGTCCACCTGCCCCACGCGAACCCCAGCCCAGGAGGTGATCCATTGTCCCGTAGTCGCCAGTCCCACGCCGGCTCGTCCAGGGCAAGCGATCGCCGTATCGCCACCCGGTAAGACGGGAACCCGGTTCTGGCGGTTGCCACGAGCCGGACGTCGGACACGAGGGCCAGTCGCATCGCGCGGCTGGCCCTCTTCTGTTGCACGGCCGTGATGCGTGCGCGGATTCGCCATGGCTCTCGGAGACCGCAACGGCCGGCGTCGCACACGCCGGTGCGTCTTGAACCGCGTGCGTCGCGGTGCGAGGCTTGGCCCATGCCCGCTTTCCCCCGCCCGCTGGTCGTCGCCCTGCTCCTCGTGGCCACGGCCGCGACACTTCGCGCGCAGTCTGCAGCGCCCGCGCTCATTCCACTGCCGCGCGAGTTCACCGCACAGCCCGATCAGCCGGTGCGGGGTGGGCTCTTCGTGGTCGCCGGCGATGACGTCGAGGACCGCTTTGCCGCCGACGATTTCCTCGGCGCCCTTGGCGCGCGCGGCGTCCCCATCGCGCGGACGGCGGCCGCCGCCGGTGTGCAGGTGCATCTGCATCGCGTGGGGTCGGCGGGTGCGTCGCGTGCCCTCGCGCGCGGCGCCCTCGCCTTCGACTCCACCATGCGCTCGGAAGGGTACGTGCTGCTCTCCGGCGAGGGGGTCGTGGACATCGTCGCGGCGAGCGACGGTGGCGTGTTCTACGCGCTGCAGACGCTCAAACAGCTCGTCAGCGGCAGCGAGGGCGACGCACGCGTCAGTGGCGCGAAGATCCGCGACTGGCCGGCCATGCGCTGGCGCGGCCTGCACGACGACTATTCGCGCGGCCCCATCCCCACCGTCGAGTTCCAGAAGCGGCTCATTCGCCAGCTCGCCGCGTACAAGATCAACGTCTATTCGCCCTACTTCGAGCACACGTTCGACTACGCGGCGTATCCGCTCGCCGCGCCGCCGGGCGGGCGCGTGAGTGCGGCGGAGATGCGCGACCTGGTCGCCTACGCAAG
>JALOPS010000017.1 GCA_025453745.1 Gemmatimonadaceae bacterium | reverse complement strand
CCCTGGCCCGAGGTCCTGCCGACCTTTCTCGTCACGGCCCCCGGACTCGCGCCACTCGTGGCGGCGGAGTGTGGTGCACTCGGTGTCACCGTCGCTGCGGTCGACGACGCGGGCGTGAGTGTGTCGGTGCCACTCGAGACAATCGCGCGCCTGAACGTGGAGCTGCGCTGTGCCTCACGCGTCCTCGTGCGGCTGGTGTCGGGGCCCACGCGTCACTTCGATGCGCTCGAACGGCTTGCGGCCGCCGTGCCCTGGCGCGCGATCGTGCCGGCCGGCGCGCGCGTGGCCATTCGCGCGACGGCGCGCAAGTCACGCCTCTATCACACCGGGGCCATCGAAGAACGGCTGCACCGTGCACTGGTCGCTGCCGTTCCGACGGCGCAGCAGGCCTCCGCTGCCGACGAGGAAGAGGACACGCCGGCGCAGCTCATCGTGGTGCGCATCGATCGCGATCAGTGCACCATCAGTGCGGATACTTCGGGTGCGCTGTTGCATCGCCGCGGCTGGCGATTGGCGACGGCCAAGGCGCCGCTGCGCGAGACGCTCGCGGCGGCGGTGCTCGCCGCGAGTGGGTGGCGTGCTGACCAACGCCTGTGGGATCCGTGCTGCGGTGCCGGGACGCTCGTGATCGAAGCGGCGCTCGCGGCGTGCGGCGCGGCACCGGGCGCGGCGCGTACGTTTGCCTTCACCGCATGGCCGGTGTGGGCCGCGCGCGCCACACGCGCGCTCGCGTCAGTGCAGGCCGCGGCACGCGCGCGGGTGCGCACGGTGCCGGAGGGCTCGTTTGTTGCGACCGATCGCGACGCCGGCGCCATTGCCGCCGCGCGTGCCAATGCGGTGCGTGCTGGCGTGGCATCATGCATCCGGTTCGACCAGGTGGCGCTCCACGACGCGCCGCCGCTCGACGGTGCGGGCTGGATCGTGTCCAATCCGCCATACGGTCGCCGTGTGCAGGTCGGTCGTGGCGATGCATCGGACGGCGCGCGACTCCGCGCGCTCTATCGCGATCTCGGTGCGCGCGCGGCAGCGATGCGGTGGGGGCTCGCGCTGCTGACGGATGACGAGGCGCTCGCGCGTGCGGCAGGGCTCGCCGCTGCGCCCGTGCTGCGCACGAGCAACGGTGGACTACCGGTGGGCGTCTGGCGCGCGGCGACGGTTACCGCACCGACGCCACGCCGCGCACGCTGATCGATCGCGCTACGCGGCCGACGCGCGTGTGCCGTCGGTACGATCGCGCTGCACCTGCTGCTCGGGCAGCGCGAGCACGAACGTCGCACCGCGCCCCTCGCCACCTTCACACCACAGATGCCCGCCGTGCTGGCGTGCGATGCCAAACGACGACGCGAGACCGAGCCCGGTGCCGTCGCCTTCGCCTTTCGTGGTGAAGAACGGCTCGAAGATCCGGTCGCGCAGCGCCTCCGGCACGCCGGGCCCGGAGTCCTCGAAGGACAGCATGACATAGTCGCCCGGTGCGAGCGCCGGCGGGCGCGCGGGGTCCGCATCGGACCACCGCTGCCGCATCGTGCGAATGGTCAGCGTCCCGCGCCCCTGCATCGCATCGCGTGCGTTCGCCGCGAGGTTGAGCAGCACCTGATGGATCTGCCCCGCGTCCACCCGTACCGGTGGCAATCCGCCGCCGAGTGCGTCGCGCACGTCCACCTTTGCCCCGACGATCGTGCGCACCACCGGAAGTGCGGCGCGTACCAACGCGTCCAGATCGCCCATGCTCGGCGCTTCGGGGGTCCGCCGCGCGATGTTGAGCAGTTGCTTGGTGATCTGCCGGCCGCGATCGGCCGCCTGCTCCACGAGGGCCAGCTCCTCGCGCACTGCGGCCGAGCCGCGCGGATCGCTGCGCGCGCTCTCGATGCCACCGAGGATCGCGGTGAGGATGTTGTTGAAGTCGTGCGCGAGTCCGCTGGCCATGCGGCCGACCCCTTCGAGCGTGCGCGACCGGGCGAGTTCGAGTTCGAGCGCTTTCTGTGCCGAGATCTCGCGCGTCACCGTCACCAGGTGCCGCTGGTCCGGCGGCACGTCGGGATTCGCGACGGCGGCGTTCACTTCCACCCACCGCCACTCGCCGTCCTTGTGCTTGCCGCGGTAGCGGAAGTAGCCGGGGGTCAGTGTGTTGCGGATCCGCATCGCCGCGTCGCGGACGGCGTTCCGGTCGTCCGGATGGATGTAGTCGTACGCGTTGCGCATCAGCAGCTCATCGGGCGTGTACCCGGTGATGTGCAGCGACGCCGGCGACATCCAACTGTAGTTGCCCCGCTCGTCGGTCATGCCAATCACGTCCTGCGCGTGCGACGTCACGAGCGCGTACTGCCGCTCGCGTGTGGCCAGTTCCTCGTTGGCCAGCCGACGATCCTCGACCACCGCGGTGATGAGCAGCGTCATCAGCACGGTGACGAGCACGTACCCCTGCAGCCAGAGCACGCGCACACTCACATCGCTCGCCACTTCACTGAGCGGACCGACGCCACGCACCGTGAACCAGACCGCGATCGCCGTCAGCAGAATGGACCCGAGCGATGTCACCGTCGGCGACAGCCGGAGCGCCGACCAGATGAGCAGCGGATAGGGCAGGTACAGGAGCGGAATCGTCTCGATGCCGTAGCTCTGCGAGAAGGCGACGATGCCGCCGGTCACCAGCAGCACGAGCACCGCGATGCTCTCGAGCACCTGCTCCATGGGCACGACGGCCGCCCGTCGCCCACGTTCGTGTAGCGCGATGACGAAGGGCGTCACAACCAGCACGCCAAGCAGCACCGCGCCAAACCAGATGCCGAAGACGCGCGCCGGTGAGGTGACCGATGCGGTCAGCGCGGCGATGGCCGCGGCGATCGCGGCACTGCACGCCGCGCCCACCGCACCAGCGGGGAGCAGGCGACCGAGCACGTCACGCAGATGGGCGATCTGCACGGGCACGCCACCCAGCCGCTGCAACAGCCACGCGGTGATGATCCCCTCGACCAGATTTGCCGCGGTGTAGCCGAGCGAGATGCCGACCGATCGCCCGACGATGACGTTGGGCAGCACGTGAAAGGGCACCATCGCCGCCAGCCACCGCCACCAGATGCGCGGCTGCGAGACAGCGAGCACGCCCACCAGCACACCGCTCGGCAGCCAGAGGACGGCCACGCTGAGTCCCGGCACATCGAGCAGCAGGCAGAGCTGGGCGAGTGCGGCGTAGCCAGCGCCCGCGAGCACTGCCGCCCATGGTGGGCACTCGTTCCACGGCGTCGCGGGGCGATCGGGCAGGCGGTCAGTCACGGCAGGGTGGGGGAGGGTACGATCGGGCAAAGTACCGCGTCGTCATCGACGCGACAGGTCGCATGTGCAGCCATGCGTCACGGACTCCGTCTGGTGGCCACCGGCGCGGGTCGTACCTTCGAAGCCATGGCTCCTCCACTCGCTCCCGCCGCCGTCGACGTCCCGCTCGACGCGCTCTGGATGCCCTTCACGGCCAACAAGCACTTCAAGGCCGAGCCGAGGCTGCTCGTCGCCGCGCGCGACATGCACTACACGACCGCCGACGGGCGACACGTACTCGACGCGGTCGCCGGGCTCTGGTGCGTCAACGCCGGGCACTGTCGCGCACCGATCGTCGACGCCGTGCAACGCGCCGTGGCGACGCTCGACTTCGCACCCGCGTTCCAGATGGGGCACCCGCAGAGCTTCAAGCTCGCATCGGCGCTGGCTGGCATGCTCCCCGACGGTCTCGATCGTGTGTTCTTCTCGAACTCCGGTTCCGAAGCGGTCGATACGGCGCTCAAGATCGCGCTCGCCTACTGGCGCGCGCGGGGCGAGCCGGAACGCACGCTCTTCGTCGGCCGACAGCGCGGATACCACGGCGTGGGCTTCGGTGGCATCTCCGTGGGCGGAATGCCGCTCAACCGCGAGGCGTTTGCCGCGCAACTGTTGCCGCACGTGCAGCACCTGCCTTCCACGCACGACCTCGCGCGCAATGCGTTCTCGCGCGGGCAGCCGGTGCATGGCGCGGAGTTCGCGGACGCACTCGAGACGATCATCGCCGATGTCGGCGGTGCGCGCATCGCCGCCGTCATCGTCGAGCCGGTGGCCGGTTCCACCGGTGTGCTCGTCCCCCCGGTGGGCTATCTGGAACGATTGCGCGCGCTCTGCGATGCGCACGGCATCCTGCTCATCTTCGATGAAGTCATTACCGGCTTCGGCCGACTCGGCGCCCCCTTTGCCGCGCAGCACTTCAAGGTCGTGCCCGACATCATCACGATGGCCAAGGGGATCACCAACGGCACGATCCCCATGGGAGCCACGGCGGTGCGCCGGGCGGTTCACGATGCGGTCATCGCGGCGAGCGAGCGCGGCATCGAGTTCTTCCACGGATACACGTACTCGGGACATCCGATCGCGTGCGCCGCGGGCCTCGCGACGCTGCAGCTCTATCGCGACGAAGGGCTCTTCCAGCGCGCGGCGTCGCTCGCCCCCGTGTGGGCCAACGCGCTGCACGCACTCCGCGACGCGCCGCATGTGATCGACATCCGCAATCTGGGGCTCGTGGGGGCGGTGGAGCTTGCCCCGCGCGACGGCACCGTGGGCGCACGCGGACTCGACGCGATGGTGCGCTGCTACTGGGAGGAAGATCTGCTCGTACGTGTGACGGGCGATACGCTGGCCTTCTCGCCTCCGCTCATCATCGACGAGACGGAGATCGCGCAGATCGTTGCGCGCGTGCGGCGCGTGCTCGAGCGCATCGCATGAGGCGCGCGCATGTGGCGGCCGTGGCCGCACTGCTCGGTGCGCTCGCGTCGGTGGTGGCGGCGCAGAAGCCGCGGGCGCGCGAGCTCGGCATCACGCCGCTCATCGGTGGCGTGGCGGGGCCGCTCGATGCCATCACCGATGTCGCGGGCGTCGCGGTGGGGCACACCACGCTCATTCGCGGTGAGGGCGCACTCGTGCGCGGCACGGGCCCCGTGCGTACGGGCGTGACCGTGGTGCACCCCCGCGGTGCGCGCAACGCGGACCCGGTCTTTGGCGCGTGGTTCACGCTCAACGGCAACGGCGAGATGACCGGCACCACCTGGCTGCAGGAGGGCGGCATTCTCGAGGGGCCCATCGCCATCACGAACACGGGGAGCGTGGGCGTGGTGCGCGACGCGATCCTGCAGTGGCAGGTGGGGACACCCGGGCTGCAACCGTGGGGGCTGCCGGTGGTCGCCGAGACGTACGACGGCATGATGAACGACATGAACGGCTTTCATGTGAAGCCGGAGCATGTCATCGCCGCGCTCGACAGCGCGCGCGGCGGTGTCGTGCCTGCCGAAGGCAACGTCGGGGGCGGCACCGGCATGCGCTGCCAGGGCTTCAAGGGTGGCATCGGGACGGCGTCGCGTCGCGTGGGCGCGTATACGGTCGGCGTGCTGGTGCAGTGCAACTTCGGCGCGCGGAGCGCACTGCGGGTCGCGGGTGTGCCGGTGGGCGAGGAGATCACCGATCTCGATGCCTGCATCGTGGCGCCATTCCCCACCGGCTCCGCGCGACGGTGCGATGCTGGCCCTGCGCCGTCGCGCGAACGGGATGAGTCAGAGCTCGGCTCGATCATCGTCGTCATCGCCACCGACGCACCGCTCCTGCCGCATCAGCTCAAGCGCATCGCGACGCGCGCGTCGCTCGGCATCGGGCGCGTGGGCGGCTTTGGTGGCAATGGCTCGGGCGACATCTTCGTCGCCTTCGCCACGGCCAACGCGGGTGCTGCCACGCAGGCCGACACGGCGCGGGTCACGATGCTCTCGAACGAGCGCATCTCGCCGCTCTTCACGGCCACCACGCAGGCCACGGAGGAGGCGATCCTCAACGCGCTGCTCGCGGCGGAGACCATGACCGGGGCGAATGGGCTCCGGCTGCATGCACTGCCGCATGATCGGTTGCTCGCGGCAATGCGGAAGTACGGGAGGATGCTGTAGGGGGCCCCCGTGCCGCTCACAGTTGGCTTGCGAATAGGGTCCCGATCGATTGCCGGGGCACACGGGTCGAACAATATCGTGCGCTCAGGTACGGTGCCGTTCACACCCACCAGACACATGGCTGTCGAGAAGTCCGATCTCAACTCCTCATGGTAGGCCTCGTGATACAGCAGCGGCTTACCGGACGCACGCGCCTGCCGTGACCACCGTACCGAAGCTCAGCACGATGTTGGTGGCCGACCTCCACCACCTGATCGAGGGTGCGCGCCGGCGCGCCACCGTAGCAGTCAATGTCGAACTCACCACGCTCTACTGGCAGATCGGCGACCGCATCCATCGGGAGATCCTGGGCAGCCAGCGGGCCGATTACGGCGAGCAGATCATCCCGACCCTCGCGCGTCAGCTCACCGCCGACTTCGGGCGCGGTTTCTCGGCCAAGAGCATGCGCCACATGGTTCGCTTCGTAGAGGCATTCCCCCGACCGGAGATTGTCTCGACGCTGTCGAGACAATTGGGCTGGAGCCACGTCCTCATGACTGGCGCACGGTGGAGCTGACCTGCCCCAACACACGCGACGAAGACCGAAACACCTTCTCAGCACTTCCGTTCACTTGCGCAAGGTCCGGGCGATTCAGCTCTCAAGTCCATGACATGCGGAACGTCGTGTCCTCGCGCCGCGGCATGAGCCGAGTCGCACTACCACCGCTGTACACGCGCCGCCACGGCCGCACGCGCGTCCGAACCGGACGCGAGGGGCACCACCGCACGCCGATTGTTCGACCGGTTCGGATCCACGCGCAGATAGCGCGGATCGAGCTCCACGATGGTCGGCGGTGCATCGAGCGTCACCGCGACCGTGAAGCGGCCCGCGCTGTCGCACGCGACCCGGCCTGACCAGCTCCCCTGCGCGGTCGCATACTCGCTACCGAGCCACACCTCGACCTCTGCGCCCGACGCCGGGTGCGCCTCCTCGCCGCGTCCCACGCGTGTGACGCGATCGACGTGCCCGCGCACCACGACGTGAAAGCGCGCACCACGCGGCTGCACCGTTGCCGTATCCACGACGAGCTCATGGATCACGCGCGCATCGAACCACTCCGCGATCAGCGCGCGCGTCGCCGGCGTCGCGGCGTGCGCATCGATCGCCGCACGCAGCGCATCCGTTGTCGCCGCACCGCGTGGCCCGCGCTCGGCGGCAATGAACGCACGCAGCGCGGCAGTCATCGCACTGTCGCCGAGCGCGTCGTGCAGCGCACGAAAGCCGATCGCGGCCTTGCCGTAGAACAGGTAGTCGTCCACGAAGCCGGCGTCCGCCAGCGTACGTTCCGCCGCTGACTCCTGCGCGCGGCCCACGAGATAGCGATCGTGATCGAACGCCAGCATCGGTGCCAGCGCCGAGTCGCCGTGGACGCTCGCCACCACACGCTGCTCAGCGTACTTGGCCAGCGCTTCGACGATCGTGCCCGCGCCGTCGACATCGGCGGGTGAGACCACGCCGCCCCACCACTGATGCGCAACTTCGTGGCCGATCCGACGCAGCAGCAGATCCACCTGCTCGCGCCGCGGGTCGAGACGCATGCCGCGTGTTTCCGTGAGCAGAATCGTTCCGGGCAACGCGAACGCGCCAAAGCCCCACCCCGCCGGAACCTCGACGATGCGCAACGTGGGCAGCGTGTAGGGGCCGAAACGACGCTCGAGCTCCCCGAGCGCGACGACCGCCGCATGCAGCACGCGATCCACGTTCTCGGTGTGCGTCGGGTGATACCACACTTCGACGGTCGTGGCGCCCGCCGCGCGCCGCCGCACGGCATATCGTCCCGAGAGGACGCCCAGTCGCGGCGGGGTCAACGAGTCGACCATATACTCGGCGAATCGTCGATCGCCCTCGGACCAGGTGCGTCGCAGCTCACCCGTGGCGAGTGGGTGCTGCGTGCTGTCGGTCGATACGACGATACGCGCGGTCATCCATGCGCGCGTAGGCCCGATGCGTCGGATCTCACGCAGATGCTCTGCCGCCGCGGCGCGCGCTTGGAGCTGCGGCGTTGCCGCACCGAGGCCCAGCCGCGCACGCGTGGCAGAGTCGCCGAGCTCCATGCGACCATTGTAGCCGAGCAGTGGCAGCAACTCGTCGGTCGTCAGGTAGGAGCCGTTGGTGGTCAGCGCGCGATCGTAGCCGTCGGCCGTCACCCGCGTGCGGTCGACGGAGAATGCGTACGTCAGCGTGGCCGAGTCGCCACTGGCGAGCGGCGTCGCGAGTGGGACGGCCCACATGCTGAATCGCGCATCGGGCTGCACGCCTACGGCGCGGCCGATGCGAACGGTCGCATTCTGCATCGCGGGATCGAGCCACATCCACACCGTGTCGATCGACTGCGCATCGAGGTTGCGCAGGTGGACTGTGCCCGACACGGCCGCGCGTCGCTCCGCCGGGTGCAACTGCACCACGACCTCCACATGTTGCATGCGTGGCTGCGCTCGGTCGTGCAGCGCGCGGAAGCGTTGTTCGTAGGCGGCGCGCCACTGTCGTGTGGCCTCCTGTCCACGCCACGCATTTCCGGACCACGTCGCACGTACGAGCGACACCGCGCCGACCGTCACGAGCATGGTCGAGACGATGATGGCGGTGCGCCAGCGCGGCACGTCACCACGCCAGGCGCGCCCCACGCGCACGCGGAGCGATGCGATCTGCCCGCGCGGCCACGCTCCCCACGCCACGACGGCCAACCAGAGCGCGACCGCGCTCCAGAACGCGAGCAGCGCGACGAATGACGGCCACGACGGCCCGAATCCGTCGAAGTCGGACCAGCGCAGCATCGGTGCGCTGGCAAAACGTGTCATCGGATGCTCGAGTCCGATGCTGTCTCCCATGATCCGCGTGATGACCAGCACCAGCCCCGCGAGCAGCCCCGCCCAGCGATTTCCTGTGATCGCATGCGCGGCGCCTACGGCGACCGCCCACAGC
Organism: Gemmatimonadaceae bacterium; assembly: GCA_025453745.1. Lineage (GTDB taxonomy): Bacteria > Gemmatimonadota > Gemmatimonadetes > Gemmatimonadales > Gemmatimonadaceae > JALOPS01. The sequence continues at coordinate 16,591 of JALOPS010000017.1, read as the reverse complement.
GCGAGTGGCCACACCGCGGCCGCCGCGTGCGCGGTGTAGACAAGCGGTTCGACGGCGACGCCTCCGATACCGATCTGGAGCGCCATCCCCACGGTCGCGGCCAGTGCCGCGAAGACGGCACAGAGCACCACCAGTGCGGCGAGCTTGGCCAGCACGCGGAGGCCACCGCCGTGCGGTGTGGCGTCGACGATGCCATCGAACCGCACCGCGCGTTCGCGCCACGCGATGTCGATCGCGAGATAGAGCAGCACGATCACGCCAAGTGCCGACAGCGGATCCAGCGCCCGACGCGCCACCTCACTGCTGGTCGGCAGCAGGCGCGTGCCGTACTCGCCGGCACCGAGGTTCTGCAGCACTTCGATCGAGACCACCACCACGAGCACGAGCAGCAGCGCGCGAATCGCCCAGCTTCCCACGAGCAGGCGCAGCTCCATGCGCACCGCAGACGCCCACGCTGCCCACGCGCCGCCAGGGGAAGGGCGTGAGGCGCGGTACGGGTGGCGCGATGCAACGTCGCTCGCGGGGGCAGCGGCCGCCTCCGTTGCCGTCCGTGGCGTGCGCCGTGCAGGCGCGACGCGGTGCATCAGGCGCGCGGCAACGGCCAGTGCGCCGGCCGCGACTGCCGCCCAGAGCGCGCGATTGAGCAGATAGCGACCGCCAAGCGTCACCAGCGACTGCTCGCGCTGCGCAGCGGTCCAGTAGCGCGACTGTTCGAAGAACGCGGAGAGACCGAACGGGTCGAGCACCGCGGCGCGCGCGAGCGCGTCGGGCGTCGGCGGCGCGCCGCCGGCGAAGAGCGGCGACGACACGGCCAGCGCCGTCAACATGTAGCCGGCAAACAGCGCCACCGCTCCGACGTATGTGGCCATCGTGCTGCGGCCGATCGCCGCGACGAGCAGCAGCAGCGCCGAGACGAGCAGCACATTCGGCACGACCAGTGTGAGCAGCGGGATCAGGTACGCATCCACACGCAGCGGCATCACGCGGGCCGCCTCGACCAGCGGCAACTGCGGCGTCATGAGCAGCACCAGCGTCGCGATGCCGAAGGCCAGCACGCCGGCGGCGACGACACCGATCGCGCGCACCATCGTGAGTGTGCCGCGGCCGATCGGTTGCGCCTCCACCAGCGCGGACATGCCGTGCTCGCGGTCGCGCAGCGCACCGTGCACGGTAAAGATCGTCTGCGTGAAGAGCGCCCACAGCGAGAGCAGACCGAGCGACTGCATCACGGCGGCAGGCGCGTTCACCGCGATGCCGTCGGCGGCGTATCCGGTGGCCACCATCGTGACCGCGAACGCCGACAGCGCCACCGTCATCACGACGAAGCGCCAGCGGACGAGCTGATACCGTGCCTCGAACGTCAGCAGGGCCCGCCAATCGATCGACATCACGACGCGACCGCGACCCCGGCCTCGTCCAGCGCGGCGAGGTAGACATCGTCGAGATCCGCGGACGCGGGTCCGAAGAGTGCCGAGGGAGCAGCGGTTGCCAACGCGCGCACCCGCACCGCGCCGGCGATCCGCTGCTGCGACAGCACACGATGCGGCGGCGGCACCTCGGGGATCGCGAGGCCGCGTGCAACCGTCGCCGTCCACACCCGGTCGCGCAACGTGGCCAGCAACGCATCGGGCGTGCCTTCCCGCACTACGCGACCGCCGACGAGGATCGCCAATCGCGTGCAGAGTTGCCGCACGTCTTCGACGATGTGCGTGGAGAGCAGCACCACCACGTTGTCACCGATCTCCGCGAGCAGGTTGTAGAAGCGCGTGCGCTCCACCGGATCGAGCCCCGCGGTGGGCTCGTCGACGATGATCAGTCGCGGATCGCCGAGCAGCGCCTGCGCGACGCCAAAGCGCTGACGCATGCCGCCGGAAAACGTGCTCACCGCGCGATGGCGATCGGTCCACAGGTTGACCTGGTGCAGCAGGGCGTCGACCTGTGCGCGTCGCGCCGCGCGGTCGGAAAGCCCCTTGAGCACCGCGAGATGATCGAGCAGGGCGAGTGCGGAGATGCCGGGATAGACGCCGAAGTCCTGCGGCAGATAGCCCAGTCGCCGCCGATGCGCGGAGGGATCGTCGAAGATCGCCTCCCCCGCGAAGTGCATCGCGCCGCTCGTCGGCTGCTGCAGCGTGGCCAGCGTCCGCATCAGGGTGGACTTGCCCGCCCCGTTGGGGCCCAGGAGGCCAAAGAGCCCGCAGTCGACGGAGAGCGAGACGCCCTGGAGGGCCTGCACGCCGCCGGGATATCGAACGGAGAGATCGGTGATGGTCAGCATCGGGAGACGCGGGTCGGGGTGTCCGCGGAACTAACGGCATTCGGGTCGCGTAGTTTCGACCTAACGTTCCTCATTCCTGCATTCAGTCTCCGCTTAATGCTGCAGCGTTCCGATCTCGACTTCTTCGCCACCCTGGCGCACGCGGTCTCCCTCGCCGCGGCCGCGCGGGAACTCAACGTCACCCCATCGGCCGTCACGCAACGCCTGCAGGAGCTGGAGCGGCGCGTCGGCGTGCGGCTCATCGATCGCAGCAGTCGGCGGCTCCTGCTGACCGACGAGGGCGAGCTCCTCGCCGCGCGCGGGCGCGACATCAGCAGTGCGCTGGCCGCGCTCGGTGACGAACTGGCCGCGCGGCGGGATGTCGTCACCGGGCATCTCCGTGTGCTCGCCCCCCTGGGCTTCGGCCGCGCGCACGTCGCGCCGGTGCTCGGCGCCTTTGCGGCGGAGCATCCCGACGTCACCGTGGAGCTGTCGCTGTCCGACCGATTGGGGCGCGTCCCCGAGACGGCATGGGACCTCGCGATCCACATCGGCGCACGGCGCGATGTGTCGCTCGCGGTGCGCCGCCTCGCGCCAAACGACCGTGTGTTGTGCGCCGCGCCCTCCTACCTCGCGCACGCAGGCGTGCCCGAGACGCCCAAGCAGTTGCACACGCATCGATGCATTGCGCTGCGCGAAAACGATGAAGACGTGACGCTGTGGCGCTTCACTTCGCCCGGTGGCTCCGTGTCGCAGGTCCGCATCGATCCGGCGATGGCGACGAATGACGGCGATGTGGTGCGCGCGTGGGCACTCGCGGGTCGTGGCATCGCGATGCGATCGGAGTGGTCGATCGCGGATGATCTGCGCAGTGGACGACTGCTGCGCGTGCTCCCCGAGCACCGCCTGCCATCGGCCGACGTGGTCGCGCTCATCGGACCGCGCCGCGGACGCTCGGCCAGGACGGCACGCTTCCTCGCGACACTTGTCGATCCGCTGACGCCGGTGCCGTGGCGCATGTCGACCGACGCACCGCGCTGAGCGCGCGTGCAGATGATCGCCATGTCGCCGCACGAGACACGATTGCGCTACTGAAACACGAGCCGCTCACTCGCCGTATCGGCTCACGAGCACCTCGTTGATCCTTCGGATGGAGGTTCGGCCCATGCGCATCACCTCACTGCTCGCTCCCCTGTCGTTGCTCGCTGCGCCTATCGCCATCGCCGGCGCGCAATCGCCGTCGGCGCCGCCGCGGGTCGTGGCGACGTACACACTACGCGCGCCCACGGGACCGCTCGCGTTTCCGCGCGCGATTACGGTCTCCGATTCGGCCGGCGTGCTGATTGCGTCGCTGCGTGTCGGGACGGCGAGCGACGTCCCGATGACGGTGGAGACCATCGGCCACTCCCTGGTGCTGCAGGGGGCGACGGCCGACGGTGTGCTCACGCTGCTGCTCGAAGACGGGAATGCGGGCAACCCTGCGCGTCAACGCCGTGGTCGTTGGACGCTGGGCACCGCAGAGGGCGCGCTGCGCGTCGCCGCGCGCGGGTAGTCGACGACTCACACGGTAGGCCTGCACCCTCGCAGCGATTATCCTGCGAGGGTGTCAGTGCCCAATGCATCCTTTGCTCCCCGCGATGTCGCGGTACTCGGCGAGTGCCTCCGGGCCGCAGTCGACGGCCCGTTTCTGCGTGACGCGCGCGCGTTGGACCCGTGGTGGGAGCTGCACACGCTCGTGGGCGCAACGCACGACACACTCACCGTCCTGGCGCGCGAGTGGTCACCCGCACACCTCGAGGCACCCGATGTCCGCGCGATCGCGGGCAACGTGGTGAATGCGCTGCTCGGCTATCCGCACGGAATGGAGAACGAGCTCCCGCGCTGGGTGACTGCCTCGCGAGACGAACTCACGGCACTGCTGCAGCGCATCACGCACCGGTCCGAGGAACACGGCGAGGTGCTGGGCGTCGGGGTGCGTGGTGCCATCACGCTGCCGTCCGATCGGCCGCTGGTTCGCCGCCTGCGCGCTGGTGATGACAACATCGCCCAGCGCCTCTTTGCCGTCATGGCCGAGGCATTCGAAGAGCCGAACGAGCCGCAGTCCGACGCGTCGATGCAGCGGCTGCTGTCTCGTGACGATCTGTGGATCCTCGCCGCGCTCGACGGTGACGCGGTGTTGGGTGGCCTCACCGCGCACGTACTCCCCATGACGCGTGTCGACGGCGTCGAGGTGTTCATTTACGATCTGGCCGTGGCACCGTCAGTGCAGCGACGTGGCATCGGGCGTGCACTCGTTGCGGATGTGCGGGTTCGCGCGCAGGCCATTGGGGCGCTCAGTGTGTTCGTCCCCGCGGACGTCGAGGACGATCATGCGCTGGCCTTCTACGAGGCGATCGGCGGTGACGCGGCTCCTGTCACCATGTTCACGTTCGTCGATCCGCCGGCCGACTGACGACCACGCCCGCGGTACGGCCCGCCGCGTCATCGCGACGCTACGGCGATGTCGGCGCCATCTTCGCGTGGTCGAGATCGAGAAACCAGTGTCGCACTGTGCCGGTGGCGAGCTCCACGAACACGAGCGCTTCGTGCGCATCCGAGTTCGGATCCCGCGGGGTGTCACGGGTGTGTGGGCGATACTGTCGGCCATGCAGCACCAGCACGCGCTCGCCCGGCATCACGGCCGTGAGAATGGAGAGTGGCAACCGCGCTGACCAGCGCGTGGCGCCGTCGACGATCGACGCGCGCGTGAGCACGAGCGTGTCGGCGTCGTCGAGTCGTGCGCGCGACAGCACGAGTACACTGGCGTCATCGAGGCGCACCGGGAGTGCGCGTGATGCGCCGGCCAGCTTGGTCGCGTCGTGCAACAGCCCGCCCTGCAGAAACGTGTCGCTCTTTGGCAACGGCTGCAGGTCGCGTAGCCGTCGCTCGATCTCTCGCGCCCCCTCGACGCGTGCGGTCCACAATCGGACGCGCTCCTCGGGGAAGTAGAAGTCGCTGAAGACATCCTCGTGTGTCGCGTAACCGTCGAGGCGTGCGGCGAGGCGTGGCCGCTCGGCATCCGCGCCGCGCATCGAGTCGCCGTGGGCGTCCGTGCCGATGCCGGTCCACCGCGTCGCCTCCCAGTGGTTCGCCATCCGATAGCCATTGGGTGACGCGGGAAAGACCACCGCTGGCAGCGCGAGCCCCGCGCGCGTCTCCGCCTTGGGAACGCGGCCGGCAAACTGCGCCGAGTAGGCATCGTCCCATGGGCCACGCGCGGGCTCCTCGGTCACGGTCAGTGTCACGGGATCGATGCGCCATCCCCGACCGTCAGCCGCCTGCACGTGCAATCCGGCGGTGTCGAGTCGAAGCGACGAGAGTCGCTGCGGAAACGTCGTGCGCAACGACGGGGCCCGCGCAAAGAGCGCGACCGTGTCGAAGATCGTCCGACCGTCCTCGAGCGATGCCGCGCGCAGTCCGCGCGCTACGTACCAGAGCTTCCCGCCGGCGACGCCGAGGACACGAAAGCCCGTGCGCGTCCCACCCGGGCCGCTGGCGATACGATGCCGCCAGCGCGGCCGCGCGGACGCCGGGTCGAAGCGCCACAGATCGAGGTACTGTACCGTGGCGCGCTTCGTGCTGCTCACGAAGCGACCGGTCGTCAACACCGACGTGCGCCACATCGACGTGAGCACAAAGACGCCGTCCGTTCCCCCCACCGACGCGCGCACGGGCGCGCCTTCGAGAAAGGGGCCGTCGTCGATCGGCCCACCACGTCCCGAAAGGAGCGTGAGCACACCAGACCCGATGACCGGGAGTGCGAGCACGGCGGCAACAAGGCGTGAAATGGTCTTCGAGCGCGGCATGGGCGGTGTTCGGGAGCGCGTGACTGGCCCATCATGCGCGCTGTCGCGAGGGTCGGCAATCGCCGCGCCGACTCTGCGACCCACGACGTGCCCACCCGTGTTGCGCGCTAGCTTGCCGCCATGCGCGCCTCGTGGACGTTGCTCTTCGTGGTCTTGCCGTCAGTCACGCCAGCCCAGTCGACCCGTTCGCTGTTCAACGGACGCGATCTCGCCGGCTGGCACCTCGATGTGCCGGTGCGGGACACCACGCCCGCGGCACCAGCTCCGTTCATCGTGCGCAACGGCCTGCTGGTCTCCCTCGGCGAACCGCGCGGGCACCTCATCACCGATGCGGTGCATCGCAACTACCGCCTCACCGTCGAGTACCGCTTTCCCGGTGCGCTGGGGAATTGCGGCGTACTTGTGCACGCGTCGACGCCACGCGCACTCTACGCGATGTTTCCCAAGTCCATCGAGGTACAGATGGAGTCGGGCAATGCGGGCGACTTCTGGGTGATTCGCGAAGACCTCGTCGTGCCCGACATGGCGCGGCGTCGCGGTCCGCCTGCCGAGTGGGGGAGCAGGGAAGGGGCGCTGCGTCGCATTCGCCATCTCGTCGATGGCCAGGAGCGGCCGCTCGGCGAGTGGAACACGATGGTCATCGAGGCGCTCGGGCGGTCGATCCGTGTCTGGGTGAACGGGACGCTCGTCAACGACGGGACGCGCGCGACCGCTGATCGCGGGCAGATCGCGCTGCAGGCCGAGGGGGCGGAGGTGGAGTTTCGGCGCCTCGAGTTGCGACCGATCACGGCGCTGTCGACGCGGCCCTGAGCGGCGACGCTCAGCGTTTGCCCAGAATCTCCGACACGTCACGCAGCGAGTACTCCGGCGCGGCCCGGAAGAGCGCGCGCAACAGGTAGCCGTGCGTGTTGCCAAAGAGGACGAGCACGCGGTCGTCGTCGCGCGCCATGACGCGCTGCACGTTGGAGAACACGCGGAGATTGCGCACGAAGTAGCGGGCGAGGAAGCCGTCGGCTCCGATGGGCTCCACGTTGATGCCGAGCTTCGTGGTCACGAGCCAGCGTCCGTTCGACCGCGCCTGTTGCTCGTCCGAGTTGAGATGGCGCAGATACGCCAGCGTGCTCAGTCGCGCACGAAGCGTGTCATTGAGGGCCGTGAGCGAGTCGTATCGTGCATTCCATTGCGAGCACGGTCGGTCGCCACGTGATGATGCGCCGCCGCAGGTCGGCCAACTCCCGGCGTGGTCGGCGGCATGGCGTCCGGAAACCGCGGCTGTCGTGCCGACTGAGCGCATGGCGCGGCCTCCGGCGTGTCGGATCGTGACCGACGCGGGCCACACACGCCATCGCCTGGACCGCCGCGCTCCGCGACATCGCCGACCGGTGGACGCCCGCCATCGCGGCGGGATCGCACGGAGCATCGCCAGCGTTCACCACCGCTCGCGAGACGCGCCGTCTCCGATCCACGTACGCTGCCACACATGATCGCTTTCGGCCCGCTCAGCTCCGCGCTCTCGCTGGGTGCCCTCAACGGGGCGGCCATTGCCGTGCTGTTGCTCCGCACGCGCGGCAACCGCGAAGCCAACCGTATCCTTGCCGCACTGCTGGGCATCGTCGTGTTGCGCCTCGTGCCGTACATCATCGGCTACGCCGGCTTCTACGATGCCTATCCGTGGCTCTCGTTCGCACCGTTCGACCTGCCGCTCGCCATCGGGCCGCTGCTCTGGCTGTACGTGGTACGACTGACGGGCGACGCCATGCCCGCGCGGTGGTGGCTGCACCTCGTCCCCGCCGCGCTCCACTTCACGATTTACTTCGCGCTCTTTGCCTTTGTCCCGCTCGAGACGCGGCATGCGCTCGTGCGCGCGTGGATCGATCCGCTCGTGGCGCCGGTCATCACGTTCGCGTCGCTGCTCGGACTCGCGGCCTACGGGTGGCGCGCGCTTCAGGTCCGCCAACGCTATCAGCAGTGGCTCGATGATCATCTCTCGAACCGCGTGGAGTACTCGCTGACGTGGCTCGGATGGCTGCTCCGCATCATGGCGGCGGTAGGCGTGCTCTGGTTCGCCGTCGCCATCACCGACCAGTTCGTCCGGCCGCTCTCGTACTTTGACGAGTTCCCGTTCTACCTCGTGCAGGCGCTCGCCGTGTGGTGCCTGGGCCTCATGGCGTACCGCGAGGCCGACCGACGCTACCCCACGCCGGGCACGGAGGCGCGCGACGAGCTCGCGGGTGCCGTGCTGCCGACGCCGCGCGAGGCCGCGGCTGCCACAGCGACCCGTGACGTAACCGACCGCGATGACTCCGCGCCGGATGACGTGGCCGCTGGCCCCGACTGGGCGGCCCTGGGAAGCACGTATCTCACCGCGATGCGCCGAGAGGAGTGGTGGCGCGATCCGCAGCTCACCCTGTCGCGACTCGCCCGACATCTGGCCACCAACACCTCCTATCTGTCGAAGGCGCTCAACCGAGGCGTGGGCCAGAACTTCAATGAATGCATCAACCGCATGCGCGTCGACGGCGTCAAGCACGCGCTGGATGCCGGCAGCACGCTCGATCTCGTGCAGATCGGCTTCGACTGCGGCTTCAACTCCAAGGCCTCGTTCCAGCGCGCCTTTGTCCTGTATGCCGGACAGACGCCAAGCGCGTACCGCGACGCGATCAAACGCGAACCGCCACGGCGACCCGACCGGCCGGGGGCCGCCGACGTCTCAACATCGGGTGTGGCGCCCGCATCGACGCGTCCGTGATGCCCTGTCACGTCTCATTTTCGGGTAACTCGTTGGTGTAGCACGATCTGCGACCTCGGACCGGCCCGTCGATGCGATGCTCCCCTCGTCCCTCACACCGGAGCATGGCATGACGCGTTGGCCCCTTCTCACCATGGCTGTCCTCGGGAGCGCACTTGGTGCCGCGACCGCTGCCATCACCGCCTCGGCGCAGCCCGCGCCGCCACCGGCCCTCTCGCCCGACTCCACGGCAGCGCTCCGCAACGCGCTGCTCCCGAGCGATGCCATTCGCGGCGACCTCGCACGCATCGACAGCGCCTTCCGGGTGCTGCATCCCGCGCTGTTTCGGTATCACACGGAGGCGACGTGGCGCGCCGCCGTGCAGTCCGTGTCCGACTGGGCGGCGACACCGCGCTCGCGCGGCGACGTGTTCGTGGCCTACTCGCGACTCGTCGCATCGCTTCGCTGCGGCCACACCTATCTGAGCTTCTGGAATCAGCCGCGCGCGGTGCATCGCTGGCTCACCGACGGCACGGACAAGCTCCCCTTCGAGTACGACCTGCTCGATGGTGACCGCTGGGTCGTCACCCGCTCGGCGACCTTCCTTTCGGGCGACACCACTGCCGTGCTCCCCGGCGACGTCATCCTCGCCGTGAACGGGGTCGCGATTCCGCAGCTCGTGCGCGAGCTGCTCCCGCTCTTGCGCGCCGATGGCGACAACGACGGCAAGCGACGCGCGCTGCTCGACTTCCGGCATCGCAAGGAGTTCGAGGCGATCGATGTCTTCCTGCCGCTGCTGCATCCGCCCGTGGGCGGACGCTACGTGATCACGCGCCGTCGCGGCGCACGCACGGCAGACGTGTCCGTCGCGGCGGTGCCGTCCGCCGTGCGCCGCACGCAGGCGCGACCAGTGCCCCCACCGCGCACCATGCACGAGTTCACGCGCCTGAGCCGTGACGTTGCCGTGCTGCGTGTCGACGCGTTCGACTACGGGCGCGAGAGTGCCAAGTGGGAGCCGTTCGTCACGAGCACCTTCAAGGCGCTGGCGGCAGAGCGCATCGGCACGCTGATCGTCGATTTGCGGGAAAACGAAGGCGGCTCCGACGAAGGTGCCGAGTTCCTGCTGCGGCATCTGCTGCGCACGCCGATTGATCTGCCCGCGCTGCGGCTCGCCGTGGCGTACGACACCGTGCCGGTCGCGATGCGTCCCTGGCTCTCCACGTGGGACGACGCCTTCTACGATCGCCGTGGCACCATCGCGCGGCGTGCGAGCGGCGGGTTCGATCTGCAGCAGTCTGCCGCGTGGCCGAAGCGCATTCCGGTGGCGGCCGACGCGTTCACGGGGCGGGTGCTGGTGCTGACGAGCTATGTGAACAGCTCGGCGTCTCACATCATGTTGCGGCTGCTCGCGCGGCAGCCTGGCATCACGCTGATCGGTGATCCCACGGGCGGTAGTCTGCGCGCGCACACGGGTGGCAATCTCTTCTTCGCGACGTTTCCTGGCACCGGCTTCGAGATCGACTTGCCGCTCATCGCGTACGAGTGGGACCCGGCAAATCCGTCCGGCGGTGTGAAGCCGGACATCGCGGTCCCGGCGCGCGACGCGTACGCACGCGCGCTGCGCGAAGCGCGTGGGGCACGGCGATGAGTGCGCGATCACGGCGAGTGCTGCGGCGCCGCGAGACCACGCGTGCTCAGTCTGCCGATGCAGCGGGTGCGAAGCGTCCGGTTGCGAGAAAACGCCGAGCGGCGGCCTCGCACTGCGCCAGATAGCGCGGGAGCTGCGCCCGGTCGTCTGCATGCTCGATACGAAAGAGATCGTTGGCGAGCAGCAGCAGCCGTGCCAGCAACAGTGCCTCGAAGCGCTCCGGTGGGCACGCGGGCAGCGTCCGCTGCCCCGCGTACCCCGCGCGGAGCGCCTCCTCGAGCATCGCACCGCGGGGGCGTGAGCGGAGGTAGTACGTCGTGATCGCCAGGTCGTGCACCGCGCACGCTATCGCACAGTCGTCGAAGTCGAACACGGCAAGCTGCCCTCGGCGCCACTTCACATTCCACGTATGCAGGTCGAAGTGGACCAGATGCTGCGGCGCTTCGGCGTACAGCGCCGCGAGGGCCTGCGCCGCATGGCGGTGTGCCTCCACAAAGACCGCCTGGCGCGACGACGGCAGCTCGGGGTGTTGTTCGGCCAGGATCGACGGTGGTTGCCCCATGAACAGATCGCTGCCGTGCGGCAGCGCTGCGCCCGCGGGGAGCGACCATCCAGCGCCGTGGGTGTGCAGCGTGGCCATCGCGCCACCGAGTGCGTGCAGCGCCGCCGCGCCATCGCGTGCGCCCAGGTCGCGGCCCGGTATCCACGCGAACAGCGTGGCCGGCAGCGGTCGGCCGACTTCGGGCGCGTCGACGAGCGCGACCAGTTGCCCATCCGGCCGAGCGCGCGGTGTTGGTACCGTGAGCGATGTCTCACGTCCCAGCGCCTCGATCCATGCCAGCTCGCCGGTCACGTTGTCGAGTGACCGGTGAGAATTCACGTTGAGGCGCAGCGCAAAGCGTCCGTCGGCGGCATCGACGCGGAAGAGCGCGTTGAAGCCGAACTGCAGCAGGCGCACGCGCGCGTCTGTGAGGCCGTAGCTCGCGAGGGCTCGCAGCGCGACGGCGCGCAGACGCGCCACTTGCGCGCGGGAAGAGGCGTCGGCGAACGGGACGTGACGTGTCGTGCTTACCACGTTCGCTTTCGAGGCCTCATGGATGCAGGCGTGAGCTCGGATCGGGCGCAGTGCGGGGCGCACGTGGGCGCCGAGGTCCTTCAGCACATGACGCGATCAGCACAGACGAATCTACGCGATCGTTCTTCGACCACGACACACATCACCGAGGGACGGTCAGTCCGGCGAGTGAATCCGCCTCCGCCGCCGCGCGCCGGGCGTCGGCCTGCTCTTCGGCAATCACCCGCTTGAACTCGCCCATCGCCGTCAGGCCGAGGAGTCGCCCCACGCCCGTCGGATCCACGCCGCGTTCAGCGGGGAGCACACACGTCACCAGGAGAGCGGCGGCGAGCAGCGTTGCCATGAACACCTGTCGTCGTTGGCTCACGTGAGCTCCACCCGCAACGAATCGGAGAGCTGTCCAGCGGCCAGCAGGAGACCAGCGAGCGGCAGCACCAGGTTGGCGCCTCGCGCGTGGCGTGCAAACGCCGGCGCGCGCCGCCAGGAGGTCATCACCAGCAACATGACGCCGAGCCCGAGCAGTTGACCCACCTCCACGCCGGCGTTGAAGGCGATCGGGTTGGGGAGTCGCGACGCGGGTTCGAGCGAAAAGTCGGCCAGTCGCGTGGCCAGCCCGAGTCCATGAATCAGCCCGAATCCCAGCGTCATCAGGCGAGGGTTGGGCGGGTGCGACCACCAGCGCTCAAGCCATCCCAGATTCTCGGCGGCCTTGTACGCCACGGACGCGCCGATCACCGCGTCGACGAGGTGTGCCTCAATCGCGAGGCCGGCGTGCGTACCGGCCAGCAGCGTGAGAGAGTGGCCGACGGCAAAGAGCGTGACATACAGCGCGACGTCGCGGGCGCGGTACAGCCAGAAGATCACGCCAAGCAAATACAACAGATGGTCGGCGCCGGTGACCATGTGCTTGGCGCCGAGATACACAAAGGGCCCGAGGAGAGCACCGGGATGCTCGAGGATGAAGCCGCGATCGCCCACCGGCACCTCGTGGGCCGCCAGCAACGAAGTCCACAAGAGGCACACGCCTCCCCACCACCAGCGGCGCACCCGGCTACCGCATCGCAAAGGTCAGCGTGGACCAGCGCGATTCGTAGTTGGCGTCTGCGTCAGCGGTGAGCCGCCGCATGTGAATGATCTTCACGTAGTAGTCGCCCACGCGATCGAGCGGAATCCTCGCGACGCCCTCGGCGTCGGTACGCGTGCTCCGTTGCGGCACTCGACCGCCGGTTGTCGTGCGTCCACCATACTGCACGAACTGGCTGGCGACCGGCTTGCCACCGGAGAGCACCCGCACCGGCAACGTGGCGCCCACCTTGAGCGCGTACGGATTCGCCAGCGGCACGATCTCCGAGGGATAGCCGAGCACAGTGCCAAAGTGATTCGATGGCTCCGCGCCGACCTGTACCAGCGCCTTGACGTGCTTGTGGTAGCGCTCGCGGCTTCCCTCATCGAGCCGGCCGTCGCGCCTGCGGGCGGCGAGTTCGTCGGGCACGCCATCCTCGGCCAGATACGCATTGAAGTCTGCGCCCTTCATGGCCAGCACCTTTGGACGCGTGGAGGTGCCCAGTACATATGTGCCCGACGCGCCCGTGGTGAGCATGAACGTGGACGTGTCGCCCATCACGCCCCATTGCGCCGTATCGAGCGCCACGCGGCCAGCCGGAGAGACAATCGCCACATCCAGCAACCGGTCACGCGTGATGGCGTTCTCGCTCTTCGTGAACGTGCCGTTCAGCAGCCGGATGAGCACCTTGGTGCCCGCCGGGACAAAGTGGCTGTCCGGGCGGAGGAACATGTCGTGCGCCAGAAGCGGGCCGGCGACCAGGCCCGCCGCGGCGAGTAGAGAGACAGTGCGAAGACGCATGTGTTGGAAGGCGTGGATGCTGACGTACGACGGCAACGGGCGATGTGGATGTCGCAGGGTGCGGCGAGGGTCACGCGCGGCTGTTGTACAGGCCGGAATACACGCGCACCCAGGCCGAGTGGAGGCCGGGCTCGCCAGTTGAGGCCTGTGGCACAACACGCTTACCGCGACGGCACAAAGTGCAGCACTCGCGTGGACCGATCGCCCACGAACAGACGCGCATCCTGCCCGGTGAGCGCGCTCGTGCCGCGCATGCCGGGATCACCGAGCGCTTGCACGTACCACCCGGGCGCGGGTGCACCGGGGAGATCCTGCAGTCGCTGCGGCACGCGCGGCGTGGGCACCGGCGCGGTGATGTCGGGGATGTATGTGATGTAGTTGCCCTCGGCGTCAAAGGCGCGTGCGCCCGACACCTTGTTGAGCAGCAGCACGAACGCATGCAGTTGCGTGTTCCACGAGAGTGATGGTCCCCAGAAGCCGCCGCCGTCGGGCTCCTGCCAGGAGCGCGCGGGTGGAAGCAGCGGTGTGGCCTGGCCGAGCCGTGACGAGGGCCACTGCTGCCCGACACGATCGTTGCTCGTGCCCTGCAGCCCCGGGCCGGTCCATCCACCGTTGAACCAGCGGAATGCGCGACTGGTCCCGTCGGCGGCGAGCGGCGCATCGAGATGCGCCATCGCGAGCCGTGCGAGCTGGATCCCCTGCGTGCGCGGATCGGCGCCCGAGTAATCGGTGAACGCGATGTACAGGTGCGCACTGTCGGGACCCACCGCCATGCTCGGATCGCCCACGCCACCGGCAAAGAAGCGGATCGGCAGCTCGCATAAGATGGGGAAGCTGCCGTCGCTGAGGATGAGGCCGAGGTTGGTCCAGTGCAGGCCATCGTCGGTGGAGCGTGCGAGGCCGATGTGCGGCACCGACAGGTAGAGGCGCTCGAACGGCGCACCACAGCGCACGTACGGCCCCTCTTCCATGTGGTAGAGGCCGAAGAGCACGCCATCGCGCGGACGCCGGTACACCGACTCGATCCAGCGCATGTGCGTGCGCGTCGGTGTGACCGCGCTGTTGATGTCGTGTACGTACCAGCGGGTCGCGTCGTCCCACGCGAAGGTGGGATCGTCATCGGTGAAGCGCGACAGGGTGAACTGCTGCGCGGCCGCGGCGTCGGCCGCGCCATTGCTGCGCCAGGCGTGCTGATTGCTCACGATCTGGTAGAAGCGATCACCAATCCAGAACGACGGGCGATTGCAATCGCTGCCGACGGGGCTGGTGATGCGGAGTTCCGGCGCGGGGCGGAGCGTGAGCTGCGGCGGAACGAAGGGAGACGGTGGCGTATCGCGGCGGCAGCTCACGAGGAGCAGCAGCGCGCTTGCAATCAGGTGGCGGAGGCCCATGGGTGGCTCGTGCCGTGCGCTGCGTCAACCACCGCTCGCACGACGCGGATGTCCTCGGGCGTGGTCCGGCAGCACCCGCCAATCCAGGAGGCCCCGGCATCCATCCACTCGTCGAGATAGGCAGTGAATCGCGTGGCCGTCCCCTCCCAGCAGTGCGCTGCGGCGTTCCACACCTCGCCCGAGTTCGGGTAGACGACGATTGGCTTGTCGGTCGCGGTTGCCATCGTCCGGACGAGCGAGGTCACCAGCGCGGGATCCACGCAGTTGATGCCCATGGCCACCACGTGCGGCGCTGCATCGAGGACGCGCGCGCACTCGATGATGGCATCACCGGCCGATGTGGACGCGCCGTCGCGGCAGGTAAAGGTCATCCACGCGCGCGCATCCGGATGCTCGCGCAACACGCGCAGCAGGGCCCGCGCTTCGAGCAGGCAGGGCATCGTTTCGCAGGCGAGCAGGTCGGGGCCCGCATCCAGCAGCGCCGCGATCCGCGGCCGATGGAAGTCCACGAGGGCATCCTCGTCCACTGCATAGTCGCCGCGATACTCCGAGCCGTCATGCAGCGTGGCCCCGTACGGACCCACCGACGCGGCCACCCACCGATCACGGGTCGGTACTCCGTCAGCGGAGTTCACGGACTCGCGTGCGGCCCGCGCGAGCGCGACTGATGTATGGAGCAGGCGCACGGTGTCGTCATGCGAGTATCCGTACGCCGCGAATCCTTCGAAGCTCGCCTGATAGCTCGCCGTGATCGCGATGTTGGCGCCCGCTTCGAAGTAGCTGCGATGTACGGCCTCTATCGCCTCGGGCGCGTCAGCCAGGAGTCGTGCCGACCACAGGGCGTCGGAGAGATCGAAGCCGCGCTTCGCCAGTTCGGTGGCGAGGCCGCCATCGAGCACGATCGGGGTGGTGGGCGGGAAGGGCATGGGAGGAGCGTCTCTGGCGCGTGCGCGATGCGGTGAGCGGGACGGTCTGCGCGTATGAGAGCGAACGGCACTCGGTGATGCGCTCTCGGGTGACTGCATCACCCTCATCGAGCACCACGGTATCGAACACGAGCCAGCGCCATTGTCGAAGATCACCGCCGCCGGTGGAGCGTCAAGCGCAGCGTGGTCGTTGGTGGCGGCGTTCAGTCGCGCGTCGGCGAAGCCCAGCGCACGCCCAATGCGAAGATTCGGACGCGTCTCATGGCGACCACGACCATCGGGCGCAAGATTCGAGCGCACACCCCCACCGAACGCGGAACCATGCGCCGAATCCTCCCCTTCCTGCTGTGCACGCCGCTCGCCGCCCAGACGCGAGAGCGGCCGCCGGCAGCACCAACGCAGGCGGCATCCGACGTGCGTGCGATGGCGTCGGCGCTCACCTGGCGTCCAATCGGACCGACGCTGATGAGCGGCCGGATCGCCGACATCGCCGTGCATCCGACCGATCGTCGCACGTGGTATGTCGCGAGCGGGTCTGGTGGTGTATGGAAGACCACGAACGCCGGCGTCACGTTTGCGCCGATCTTCGACGACCAGCCGTCGTTCTCGATCGGGGTCGTCACGCTCGATCCGTCCAATCCCGATGTCGTGTGGGTCGGCACCGGGGAGAACGTCAGCGGGCGACACGTCGCGTGGGGCGACGGCGTCTATCGCAGTCGCGACGCCGGGCGCAGT
The DNA here is from genome assembly GCA_025453745.1 of Gemmatimonadaceae bacterium. Taxonomy (GTDB): domain Bacteria; phylum Gemmatimonadota; class Gemmatimonadetes; order Gemmatimonadales; family Gemmatimonadaceae; genus JALOPS01. The sequence continues at coordinate 125 of JALOPS010000017.1, read as the reverse complement.
TGGGAGCGCATGGGACTCGCCGCGACCCAACACATCGGCAAGATCCTGGTCGATCCGCGCGATGGGCTGCGTGTGCTGGTTGCCGCCGAGGGCCCACTGTGGTCGCTCGGCGGTGAGCGCGGTGT
>JALOPS010000016.1 GCA_025453745.1 Gemmatimonadaceae bacterium | reverse complement strand
CATTCCGCAGACGCTGGCGCTGCTCATGTCGCCGCACCAGATCGACCTGCGTGAAGTGCTCGCGGTGTGCGCGCTCCGGGGGACAACCCCGACGGACATGGTGGCGCTGGGCGTGCAGCCCGAGCGCATGTCCACGCATGTGGGGATGAGCGACGTGGTCGCCGCGCGCGTGGATCAGTTGGCCGATGCCGCCGCGGCGGTCCTCGTCGCGTGGGGGCACGCGGTGGCACCGCGCGAGGGCGTGCTCGTGCACGCGTGAGGGCACATGCACGAGCTGTCGATTGCCCTGGAAGTCTGCGCGATCGCCGAGCGAACGCTCGGTGACCGCGTTCCGCAGCTCACCCGCGTCGGGCTCGAGGTGGGTGATGGCGCGGGGATCGTCGTCGAGAACCTGACCTTCTGTCTTGACACGCTGCTCACCGAGCCGCCGTTTCGTGGGGCGGGCGTCGAGGTGTCGGCGGTTGCGGGCGACGTGCTGCGCGTGAGTTACCTGGAGGTGGACGATGAGCGTTCAGCGCATTGACGTTCGGGAGCGCGTGATGGCGCGCAATGATTTGCTCGCCGCCACGGTGCGCGATCGGCTGGCCGCCGCCGGTGTCGCCGCGGTCAACCTCATCTCGTCGCCGGGGGCGGGCAAAACGACGCTGCTCGAGCAGACGCTCGATCATGTGGGCCGTGCCATGCGCCTGCATATCGTCACGGGTGACGTGCAGACGCAGAACGATGCCGACCGGCTCGCACGCCATACCGACCGCCTCGTACATGCCGTGGTCACGCAGGGCGGCTGTCACCTCGATGCGGCGCAGGTCAGCGCGGCGATCGACCAGATCGACCTGCACGACACCGACCTGCTCGTGCTCGAGAATGTCGGCAATCTCGTCTGTCCGGCGAGTTGGGATCTGGGGGAGGGAGCGCGCGTCACGCTCTTCTCGGTGACCGAGGGCGAAGACAAACCGGTCAAGTATCCCAAGGCGTTTGCCCTCGCCGATCTGGTGCTCGTCACGAAGATCGACCTGCTGCCGCATCTGCGCTTCGATCTGTCCAAGGCGTTGAGCGCCATTCGCGCCGTCAACGAGACGGCACCGATCCTGTGCGTCTCCGCCGAGTCGGGGGCGGGGATGGACGACTGGCTGGGCTGGTTGCATGCGCAGGTGTCGCTGGCGCGACGCGCGGCTCCCGCCGTGGCGTGACGGGCGGCACCGGGTCGCGCGTCGCGCGCCTCGTGCGCGTGACGGGTGTGGTGCAAGGCGTAGGCTTTCGCCCGTTCGTGCATCGGATCGCCACGCGGTATGCGCTGGGCGGCTCTGTACACAATGAAGGCGGTGACGTCGTCGTGCATGTCGAAGGCGCACCGGAGGCGATCGCGTCGTTCGTGGCGGCGCTGCGCCGGGACGCGCCGCCCTTGGCGCGGGTGGAGGCCATCGCCGACACCGCCGCACCGCTGCGCGACGTGCGAGCGTTCACGATCACCGCAAGTGGTGACGCCGTGCAGGAGCGACTGCCCGTCGCGCCGGATGTGGTGACGTGCGACGCGTGCTGCGCGGAGCTGTTCGATGCCGCCGATCGACGATATCGCTACCCGTTCATCACCTGCACCGACTGCGGGCCGCGCTACACGGTGATCGACGCACTGCCGTACGACCGCGCACGCACGAGTCTGCGGAGTTTCCCGCAGTGCGCGGCGTGCTCGGCGGAGTACGCGGCGCCGGGGCATCGCCGTTTCCACAGCGAGAGCAACGCGTGTCGGGACTGCGGGCCACGGGTGTGGGCCGCAGACGTCCGCGATGGCCGCGCGAGCGAACTGACCGGCGACCCGATCGATCGCGCGGCGGAGACGATCCGCGCGAGTGGCGTGCTCGCATTGCGCGGGCTCGGCGGCTTTCATTTGGTGTGCGATGCGACGAATGACCGTGCGGTGCGGATGCTGCGCGAACGCAAACAGCGCGAGTACAAGCCGCTGGCGGTGATGGTACGGTCGGTGGACGAGGTCCGGCAATTCGCGGCGCCCACACACGCGGAGGTCGCCCTGCTCGAGTCGCGCGAGCGTCCGATCGTGCTGCTCGCGCGGCGGGCCGACGGTACACTCGCACCGTCCGTCGCACCCGGGCTCGCGCGGATCGGCGTGATGCTCGCGTACACGCCCACGCATCACCTCCTCCTCGCGGCGTGCGATCGCCCCCTCGTGATGACGAGTGGCAACCTGAGCGACGAACCGATCGCGGCGGGGAACGACGAAGGCGTGGCGCGGCTCGCCGCCTTGGCCGATCGCTTTCTGTTGCACGACCGCGAGATCGTGGCGCGCATCGACGATTCGGTGATGCGCGTGGCCGCTGGCGCTCCACTCATGATGCGCCGCGCGCGGGGCTTCGCTCCGCTACCGATGTCGCTGCCCACGCCGCTCGCGCGCCCCGTGCTCGCCGTCGGGGCGCATCTCAAGCACACCTTCGCCCTCGGGGCCGGGAGCACGGCGTATGTGAGCCCGCACATCGGCGATCTGGACACAGTGGAGACGCTCGAACACTTCCGTGCCGTGCGCGCGCGATTCGAGGCGCTCTTTCGGGTGACGCCGGCAGCGGTGGTGTGCGACCGGCATGCGGGCTACCTGAGCACGCAGGAAGCCGAGCAGTGCGGCGTGCCCATGCTCGCGCGCGTGCAGCATCATCACGCGCACATTGCCGCCGTGCTCGGCGAGCATGGTGAGCGTGGACCGGTGATCGGCGTGGCCTTCGACGGTACGGGTGCCGGTGATGACGGCACCGTGTGGGGCGGGGAGTATCTGGTGGCCGATGCGCGCGGGTACGAACGCGCGGCGCATCTGGTGCCGGCGCCGCTCCCCGGCGGCGACGTGGCGGTGCGACGCCCGTGGCGTGTGGCGATGGGGTATGGTGCACTCGATGCCACGCTCGCGGGGCTCGTGTCGGCGCGACTGGGTGATGTGGCCGAAGTGGAGCGACGCGTGGTGTCGCAGCAGCTCGCCGCGCGGGTGAATGCGCCGTTGGCCTCGTCGATGGGGCGTCTGTTCGACGCCGCGGCGGCGCTCATGGGCGTGCGACTCGTGCAGTACTACGAGGGACAGGCGGCCATGGAGGTGGAAGCGCTCGCAGACGGTGGACGCGATCTCGCGCTGCCGCTGCCGATCATCGAGCGCGATGATCGGCTGCTGCTCGATCCGGTGCCGCTCTTGTGTGCGCTTGCGGAGCTGGCACGTGACGGACGCGATCCGCACGACCTCGCGGCCTCGTTTCACGCCAGCGTGGTCGATGCGACGTGCCGAGTCGTGGAGCGCTTGGCGGAGGCGCACGGGACGCACATCGCGGTGCTTGCGGGCGGGTGCTTCCAGAACGCACGGTTGCTGGCAGGATGTGCAGACGGACTCTCAGCACGCGGGCTTCGCGTGCTGATGCCGCGTGTGCTGCCGCCGAATGATGGGGCGATCAGCTACGGGCAATTGGTGGTGGCGGCGGCACAGTGACGCAACGCAAACGGGGCGCGCCGCTATCGGCACGCCCCGTCTGCTCACGTCGATCGTGCGGTGTTACGGCGCGGCGACGAAGCGCGGCGCGGGCGGGTTGGCCGGCGGCGCGACGTTGATCGGGTCGCTCGAGGAGCGCGGCGTCGGCGCGTTCGCGAAGAGCTGGAGTGCGCTGGCACAGGTCTGCGTGGCGTCCTGGATCCGGATACCGACGGCGGGGAGCGACGTCGTCGAGCCGTTGCGGCGACGCGTGACGCTGATGACTTCGAACGCGACGATGCCGCGCGTGTCGCCCTTGAGGCTTCCCTCGAGCGGCAGGTAGTTCACGTCCACCTTGCCCTTGAGCACCACGGCACAGATCGACTGTCCGCGCAGCATCGCGAGGCCGGTCGCGCGGAGTGGCGTCACACCGGCGATCTTGTCGAGCTGCGACTCCGGGTCACCGAACGCGTCGGGCGTGCCGAGGCCGGGGCCCGCGAGCAGGAAGTTGCGCGCGCCGTTGGTGGTCGGACCCGCTGCCTGCCACGTTGCGGGAATCTGCTTGATCGCATGCCATCCTTCGTCGCCCGTCTCGCCGGTGTAGAGCGTGATGTCTCGGCCGACGTTGGCGGCGAAGTAGCGGAGCTGGCGGCGCTGGCCAAGCTGCGCGATGTCGTCGTTCAGGTCGACGTCGCTGAACCCCATGGGCTCGGCGCCATTGTCGATGCTGGCCTGGTCGAGCACGAGGAAGACCGGGCCGGCGGCAACCGACGACTGCTGCGGGGCGAAGATGTCGATGGCCGCGCTGGTCGACGGGTCGAGCGGCGCGGGATCGATCGCGGTAATGCCGGACGTGCTGTCCTGACAGGCGGCGAGCGAGATTGTGCCCAGCAGCGTGAGCGTGGTGGTCCAGCGCGAGGTCAGACGCGTGTGCATTGGAAGAGCCTCCGGAGTGGTGGTGGTCTGCCCGGTCGACCGGTGATCGTGCCGGTTGCGGCGGGCGTCCACGGCCATCGGAAGGCAAGGGCGGGGCCGCGGATCGGCGCCGTGCCGGGCGCGGTGCCGATGGCCCATCGGTTCTGACCGGTCGACTCAGCGCATTCGTGAGGTAACACACATTATTGAGGCGCTCCGTTGCGCAGGTGCGGCAGTTTCCCGTTCGCAGAATTGGACCGTGTGCACGACTTTCGTCGGGTAGCGGATCTCCGACCGGGCGGCGTCACCAGTTGTCGATCTGTCCCGAAACGAGTCAACTGCATCGCGCCGTGCGCGTCTTCCGCTGTCGCTTTCGTTCTGTCGTCGCGACGTCATAGCGTTCCGGCGTCTTCTTCCACCTGCGTGTCCCGTGGCCCGACCATCCCGCTCTCTGGTCCCGATGGATCTCCGCGGAGCCTCCGCCCGCGACATCCTCGAGCTTGCCGATGCGCAGCAGGTGCGCTTCCTGCGCCTGCAGTTCACCGATGTGCAGGGCGTCATCAAGAACGTGGAGCTGCCGTCCTCGCAGTTCGCCAAGGCGTTCGCGGGCGACATCATGTTCGACGGGTCGTCGATCGCCGGCTTCGTGCGCGTGGAAGAGTCGGACATGCTGCTGACGCCCGACTTGGCGACGTTTCGCATCCTGCCGTGGAGCGAACCGTCGGCGCGGGTGGGGCGCGTGATCTGCGACATCACCACGCCCGACGGCGTGGCATTCGTGGGCGATCCGCGCGGCGTCCTGCGGCGGCAGGTCGAGCAGGCGCAGCAGATGGGTTACGTGATGAACGCGGGGATGGAAGCGGAGTTCTTCCTCTTCAAGCCGACCGCCGATGGGCGTGCGTCCACGGTGACGAACGATGTCGGCGGGTACTTCGACCTCGCGCCCATGGACCTGGGCGAGGACGCGCGGCGCGCGATCGTCGACGCGCTCGAGCTGATGGGGTTCGAGGTCGAGGCCGCGCATCATGAGGTCGCGCATGGGCAGCACGAGATCGACTTCCGCTACGCCGATGCGCTGACGACGGCCGATCAGCTCGCGACGTTCCGTTTCGTGGTCAAGCAGGTGGCGCGGCAGTTCGGACTCGTGGCGAGCTTCATGCCCAAGCCCATTCACGGGCAGAACGGCAGCGGGATGCACACGCACCAGTCGCTTTTCCAGGGGCCGGTCAACGCGTTCTACGACGAGAGCAACGAGTGGCGGCTCTCGAATACGGCGCTGCACTACATCGGCGGGCTGCTGCGCCACGCGCGCGCGATGTGCGCGGTGACCAATCCACTCGTGAACAGCTACAAGCGGCTGGTGCCCGGCTTCGAGGCGCCGGTGAACGTGGCGTGGTCGATGCGCAATCGCTCGCCGATGATCCGTGTCCCCGAGCGGCGCGGGACGGGGACGCGCGTGGAGCTGCGCACGCCCGATCCGAGTGCGAATCCGTATCTCGCACTCGCCGTGATGCTGGCGGCGGGGCTCGAGGGGATTCGCACGAAAGCCGAGTGGCGTGAGCCGGTCAATACGAACATCTGGGAGATGAGTCATCGCGAGCGGCGGCGGCTGCGGATCGATGATCTGCCGCATGACTTGGGCGAGGCGTGTGATGAGCTCGAGAAGGACGAGGTGTTGTGCGCGGCGCTGGGCGAGCATGTGACGACCAACTTCCTCGCGGCCAAGCGGGCGGAGTGGGCCGAGTACCGCGAGCAGGTCACGAGTTGGGAAGTGGAGCGGTATCTCGCGCGGTATTGAGGGGCGTGCGCTGGGCGCGCCGCGACCCGTGGTCCTGAGCGAGCCGCGACCCGTCGTCCTGAGCGAGCCGCAATACGTCGTCCTGAGCGAGCCGCGAAGCGGCGAGTCGAAGGACCCCCGCGACGTTCGCGAACGGCCATTCACCGCCGCCGGTGCCCCGAACGCGCGCCCCTTTGACTCGCGGCTGCGCCGCTCGCTCAGGGTGACGCGCGCGTCGGGCGGTGTTTCGACTCCGCGTTCGCTGCGCGAACGCTTCGCTCAACACGCGAGCCTCCCGCACTCCGCTCAACACGCGAGCCTCCCGCACTCCGCTCAACACACGAGGCCGCCGCGCGCCGCGCGAAAGACAACCGTGGCATTCTGCGCCCGTCCATCCAATTTTCATGCACAGACCCGCTGCACCCGCCGTTCCACCCCCCCCACCAACGAGTGCCATGCAGCACACCGCCCTGCTGACCGCCCTTCTCCTTGCTGCCACGCGACTGCACGCGCAGGCCGCGACGGTCGACCCGTGTCCATTCACACCGGCAGAGCTCAAGGCCGCGATTGGCGTAACCTTTCAGGCCGGCGTTGCCGGGCAACCGATCAAGGCTGGCTCGCTGACCATGCAGTCGTGCCAGTACTCGTCGAGCCGCTACTCCGTGCGCGTGGGGACCACGATCTACGCGCAACAGGCAGACGCACTGCAGCACCTCAAGGTGATGCTGGCCGGAACGAAGGTGCCCATTCCCAACGATCCGGACGGCGCCGTATTCCAGGAAGGGCAGGGTGACAATACCGATCCGGTGGTCGCCTACGCGCGGAAGGCGGTCGCAGTGGAGATCCGGATCCTCGGGATCTTCTACGATGACCCCTCATCACGAATGGCCACACTGCGCACGTTGCGGGAGAAGCTCGCGAAGCTGCGGCGCATTCCGTGACGCGGTGCGCTGCGCACGCGCTGAGCGAGCCGGGTGGGCACTTCTTCCTGTATCAACTGCCCGAGCGCGTCGTGACTGGTGTCACTGCCGTCCGCGCGACGTCATCCTGAGGGCGCCGAGCGATGCACCAGCACCCGCACCTCACGCGTGCGCATGCGACCTGACGACTACCGCAGCATCCACCACACGCCAACAACGATGCTGATTGCGCCTGCACTGAGCACCGCGCGGCGTTCGATGCGCGCGGAGGTCACCGCTGCGGCCTGCACTGCGGCACCGAGCGCGGCCGCCAGCACCGACATCGCGACAATCGTTCCCGCGCCGAACGCCGCGAGATAGCCGATCGACCCGGCGGTGCTCGCGGCCGCCGCCGATGGCAGCGCCACCACGAGCGCACCGGAGCCGGCGAGCCCGTGCAGCATGCCGATGCCGAGCAGCTTGCCGCCATCGTCGTGCGCATGTGGGTGCACGTGTGTGTGGGGAGATGCCGCGCCGTGGCGGTGCACATGCGACGTCGTACCTCGCGCTCGCCACGCGCGTCGCATGGCCTGCACACCAAGTACGATCAGCACCACACCGACCAGTCGATCCACCTGCGACTCGAATGCCGTGGGCAACCGGAGGCGCGCCATCAACACGAGTGCGCCGACGACGACGATGGTGATGGAGTGCCCGAGCCCCCACCGCGCACCATAGGACACCGCGCGTCGCCACCCGGGGCGACGGCTCACGAACACGCCAACCGCGGCGACATGATCCGGTGCGACCGTGTGCAGCATGCCGAGGGCCAGCGCGCTGGCGAGAAGCAGGAGCATGGAGCGTCGAAGGAGAGGAACGTGTCGTGCTAATGAGCGCCGGCGGTCGCCCTCGGGCCATAGCACGTTCGTACTATGGTGCGCGGCAGCCCGGATCTCCACCATACGGAGGATCGCCGTCACTCCTCCCGATTTCGCCGATGACTCCCATGGACAGCGCGGTGGCCGAAGCCCCGAGTGAGCGGCTGCTCGCCCGGCTGAATGACGAACGCACCGTCGAAGCGCTGGAACGGTTGCTCGACCATGCCGAACTGCTGGCCTTTGGCGCGCAGGCGTTGGACGGCCTGGTCCGACGCGGTGAAGAGCTGGCGGACAACATCGGGGCTGGCGTAGCGGAACTGCGGACCGTCGTGGCGACGGAAGGAGGCTCCGCGTCCAGCACGCTGTCCAGCCTGCCACGCATGGCACGTGTCGGTGTGCAGTTGAGCGAAGTCGCCGACGGACCCGGCGTACAGCGCCTGCTGCAATCGGGTGTGTTGGAGTCACTGGGTGAACCACGTACCCTCGCCGCACTCGAGACCTTGGCGAAGCACGCCGAGCTGATCGCCTTCGCCGTCGAGGCGCTCGACGGATTCCTCCGGCGCGGTGACGAAGTCGCCGAGGCCGTCGCCGAGAGCGTGGGCGAGCTGCGCACGGTGGCGAAGGGGAGCGGACTCGGCGACACCGCGTCGCGCCTCCAGGCGGTCGCGCGCAAAGCGCTCGACCACCACACGCTCGAAGCGATCACGCAGCTCACGGATGCGGCGGTGCCGGTCGTCGAGAGTGGACTGCTCCACCCCTCGCTGGTGCGCACCGTGGCCGACGCGGGCACGATGGTGGCCGCGTCGTACCAGGAAGCACAACACGCGGCCCCCCAGCCGATGGGGCCAATGGCGCTCTGGCGCGCGCTCAAGGAGCCGGCCGTGCAACGCGCGCTCGGGTTCGGGGTTGCCATTGCGCGGGGCGTGGGTAAACGTCTGGAGGCGAAGCGATCCCGCGCCGCAGCCACCAGTTGACCGCATGCACGAACTGTCCATCGCGCACGGCATCGTCGATACCGTCTCCACCGCGCTTGGAGACACACCGGGTGTTGTGCGCGACGTGAGCATCGCCGTGGGGGCACTGAGCGGGGTCGTGCCCGACGCATTGCACTTCTGCTTCGAGATCGCCACCGCCGACACGCGGCTGTCGGGTGCCACGCTGTCGATCGAGCAGGTCCCGGTCGCCATCTGGTGTCCGACCTGCGCGGCTGTCGTCGAGCCGCCGCCGCCGCTCTCGTTCCGCTGTCCGGTGTGCAACACGGTGAGCGGTGACGTGCGTCGCGGCCGCGAGCTGGATGTGCTCAGCTACACGTTCGATGACGAACCGGCACTGGAGGGCGCGTGACCCGCATCGTCGAGCTGCGCGCGGGCGTGCTCAAGAAGAACGACGAGCTGGCGCGCGCCCTGCGATCGCGCATGCAGCAGGCGGGCGTCTTCACGGTCAATCTCGTGTCGAGTCCGGGCACCGGAAAAACCGAGTTCCTCAAGCAGACCCTGATTGCGCTGCGCGAACAGGGCTACCGCGTGGCGGCGCTCGTCGGCGACCTCGAAACGGAGAATGACGCCAACCGGCTCGCCGAGTCCGGCGCGCCGGTGCGGCAGATCCTCACCCATGGCCTGTGTCATCTCGAGGCCGCGATGATCGGGGATCATCTCGAGGGGTGGGCGCTCGACGCCCTCGACTTCCTCTTCATCGAGAACGTGGGCAACCTCGTCTGCCCGTCATCGTACGATCTGGGCGAAGCGCTGCGCGTGGTGCTGCTGTCGGTCACCGAGGGCGAAGACAAACCGCGAAAGTACCCGACGATCTTCAACTCGGCTGACCTGGCCATCGTCACGAAGATGGACCTGGCCGCGGCGTGCGAGTTCGACGCGGACGCGGCCACGGCGAGTATTCACAGTGTGCGTCCGGGACTGCCGATTCTCTGGACGTCCGCGCGTCGTGGTACCGGCATGTCGGAATGGTTGGAGCTACTGGCGACCCGCCGCGACGCGACCCGTACCGTGGCGGCGGGGTAGCGCTGCCCCCTCGCGAGGGCGTGATTCGGCGATAGGATACGGAATGACCGCCGTGGAATTGCCGCCCGAGTTCCGTGCACCGCGAGCGGCACCCGCCGTGCGCAGTGCTACGGAGCGTGCGGCCGACGGCTTTCGCGTATTGCAACGCGCCAGCGCGCTGTTTGCCGAAGAGTTGCGGCTTGATGTGCTGCTGCGCGAACTCTCCGCGCTCGTGGCGTCGGCGGTGCAGGCGTCATACGTGCGCATCTGGCTGGCGGCAGAGAGCGAAGCCACCCTGCGCGTGCGCTGGTGCCGTGGTGTGGCGACCATGCCCGAGACGCTCGTGCGGGCGAGTATCGGCGAAGGGATCGTCGGCGCGGTGCTGCTGCGACGGACGACGGTGCATGTGAAAGACCCCGAGGATCCACGCCTGCGCGATGGTGATCCCGACGCGGAGGGGGCCGCACTGGCCTGCCCGATGCTCGATCACCTGCACCGCGTGGTGGGGGTGATCGAAGTGCGCGGGCCGCTCCTCCGCCCCTTCGACGCGATCGACGAGGAGCTGCTCGGCGTCGTGGCACGCCACACGGCGATCGGCTGGAGCCGTGCGGAACTGTTCGGTCGCCTCGAAGAGTGGGCCAAGTCACTCGAAATGCTGCTCGCCTTCAACGCAGCGGTGAACAAGCATCTCGATCCGCGCGAGGTGGTCCGCGCGCTCGTGGAGCATGCGGCGCGATTCCTCAACGCCTGCGGTGGACGCGCCGGCGTGGCGGTGCCCACCGCGACGCTCGCCGGCGAGCTGATGATGAGTTCCGATGGACGGTTTCTGCACGGGCAGTGGGCCGACGAACGCACCACCTGGACGCGCGGCGAGGGGATTCCTGGCACACTGCTCGAGAGCGAGTTCCCGCTGCTCGCGAATGAGCCGGAACCGGCGATGCTCGCCGACCCCGCGCTTGCGGCTGCCGGAGTGACGCGCATTCTTGCCGTGCCGATCAAGACGGGTGCGCTGCAGTTGGTGGGCTTCTTCGAGCTCTACCGGCAGCCCTCGGCGCCCCCGTTCACCTGGCAGGATGCGGCGTTCGTCGAGTCGCTCGGCAACACCACCGCCGTGGCGATCGAGAACGCGCGCTTGCTGCGCGCACTCGAAGGGAGTCGTGACGAAGTGCGCGCACTGTCGGCTGATCACGTGTTGCGGCTCGAGCAGGAACGGCGACAGATCGCCCGCGAGCTGCACGATGTGGCGGGGCAGGCACTGATCGGGATCAAGCTCGGGCTGCAGGCCGTCACGGCCCGCGTCGCGCAGGAGGCGCCGTCGTGTCGCAGCGAGCTCGATGCGCTGCGCGCGGCGGTCAACGACTCGACCTTGCAACTCAAGACGCTGGCGCGCACGCTGCGCCCGCCCACGCTCGACACGCTTGGCTTGGGCGCCGCCCTCCGGCAACTCGGGGCGGATGTGGAGGGGCGCACCGGGCTGATGATCCGGCTCAAAGGGGTGCTCGACCTGCCACGATTGTCGCAAGAGACCGAGATCGCGCTGTACCGCATCGTGCAGGAGGCGCTGACCAACGTTGCGCGCCACGCCGGTGCGTGCGAAGTGTGGATCTCGCTCGAGCACGATGCGCAGACGCTGCGGGTGGAGATCACCGACACGGGGTGTGGCTTCGATCTCGAGCAGATCGCCCCGGGCATGGGACGACTCGGCATGCACGAGCGGGCCACGCTGCTCGGTGGCACGCTGACCGTGCACTCGAGTGTCGGTGGTGGCACGCGGGTCGAGGCCCGCGTGCCAGTGCACTGAGCGAGACGTGTCGAAAGCAAACACCGCACCGATCCGCGTCGCGCTGGCGGACGATCACGCGCTCGTGCGGCGCGGGCTCGCCTCATTGCTCCGCATGTCCGGCCGCTTCGAGGTGATTGGTGAGGCGGGTGACGGCGAAGAGGTGATCGAGCTGCTCGCGCGCGAACCGGTCGACCTGCTGTTGCTCGACCTGTCGATGCCGCGACTCAATGGGTTGGAGACGCTGCGCCGGCTGCGGGCGAATGGATGGAAGCGCCCGGTCCTGATGCTGTCGATGTACGGCGACGAACAGTTCGCGGCGCAGGCGTTGGCGGCCGGTGCGCGGGGCTACCTGCTCAAGCACGCGATGGACGACGAGCTCTTTCGCGCCATCGACGCCGTGCTGGCCGGACGCGAGTGCGTGTCGGAGGCGATGAGCGAGGCGCGACTCGTGGCCTCGCGTGCCGACACGGACGTTGCGCTGGGCGAGAAGCTCACGGAGCGCGAGACCGAGGTGCTCCGGCTGATTCTCGCCGGGAAGAGCACGAGTGCCTTGGCCGACGCGCTGGGGATCAGCCCGCACACGGCGGTGCGGCATCGTGCCAACCTCATGCGCAAGTTGGGCGCGCACAACCGGGTCGAGCTGCTGCGGCGGTCGGCCGAACTGGCGCTCACGCTGCCCTCTCCCTGACTCAGTCGGACCGGTCCTACCATGTCACGGACATGGTAGTGCAGCTAGCGCGTTCGTGCTATTTCGGCGGCGACCGGAGACACGTAGCGTCTCGCTGCAGAGGGGCAATCGCCCGGCATCGACTCATGTCCAGGAGGAAGTGATGGCAACCGTGCTCTGGTTGCAGGGAGGCGCGTGCAGCGGCAACACGATGTCGTTCCTGAACGCGGAAGAGCCCAGCGCATGCGACCTCGTGACCGACTTCGGCGTGGACGTGCTGTGGCATCCGTCGCTCGGACTCGAGATGGGCGAGAACGCGAAGAAGATTTTCCAGGACTGCGCCGACGGAAAGCGCCAGCTCGACATCTTCGTGTTCGAGGGCACGGTGATCATGGGCCCGAACGGCTCCGGTCGCTTCAACATGTTTGCCGATCGACCGATGAAGGATTGGGTCGCCGAGCTCTCCGCGCGCGCCGGCGCGGTGGTGGCGATCGGCGATTGCGCGTGCTGGGGTGGCATTCCGGCAACAGAGCCTGATCCCGTGCACAACCTCGGCCTGCAGTATCGCAAGCGGGCGCATGGTGGCTTCCTTGGTCCCGATTTCAAGTCCAAGTGGGGCCTCCCGGTGATCAACATTCCCGGGTGTCCGGCGCATCCCGACTGGATCACGCAGATCCTGGTGGCGATTGCCTCGGGGCGGGCCGGTGACATCGCGCTCGATGACCTCCAGCGACCGCAGACCTTCTTCAAGACGTTCACGCAGACCGGCTGCACGCGGGTGCAGTACTTCGAATACAAGCAGTCGACGATGGAGTTCGGGCAGGGCACGCGACAGGGTTGTCTCTTCTACGAGTACGGGTGCCGCGGCCCGATGACGCACTCGCCCTGCAATCGCATTCTCTGGAATCGCCAGTCGTCGAAGACGCGAGCCGGCATGCCCTGCACCGGTTGCACCGAGCCCGAGTTCCCGTTCCACGATCTCAAGCCGGGCACCGTATTCAAGACGCAGAAGATCAGCGGCACGATCCCCAAGGAAGTGCCCGAAGGCAGCGATCACGTGACTTACATGGCACACGCTGCAGCGGCCCGCATCGCGGCGCCGAAGTGGTCGAAGGAAGACATGTTCGTCGTCTGAGCCACCACGCCCACCAGTTCAGGAATCCAACACATGGGAACGATGACACGAACGGTCACCGAGCTGCCGGGCGGCGCGGGGGCGATGCGCATCAGTCCGCTGGGGCGCGTCGAAGGCGATCTCGACCTGCGCGTGAACGTGCGCGACGGCGTGGTGACCGATGCCTGGACCGAAGCCAGCATGTTCCGTGGCTTCGAGATCATCCTGCGGGGGAAGGATCCGCAGGCGGGGCTGATCGTCACGCCGCGCATCTGCGGCATCTGCGGCGGCAGCCACCTCACCAAGGCCGCCTACGCACTCGACACGGCGTGGCGCACGCACGTGCCGCAGAATGCCACGCTGATCCGCAACATCGCACAGGCGTGCGAGACGCTGCAGTCGATTCCGCGCTGGTTCTACGGCCTCTTCGCGATCGACCTGACCAACAAGAACTACGCGCACCTGCCCGAGTACGACGAAGTCGTCAAGCGCTTCGCACCCTTCGTCGGCACATCGTACGAGACGGGCGTGACCTGGTCGGGCAAGCCGGTCGAGGTGTACGCGCTCTTCGGCGGCCAGTGGCCGCACTCGAGCTTCATGATTCCGGGCGGCGTGATGTGTGCGCCGTCGCTCTCCGACGTGACGCGGGCGATCTCGATCCTCGAGTGGTGGAAAGACGCGTGGCTCGAGAAGCAGTGGTTGGGCTGCTCGATCGATCGGTGGCTCGAGAACAAGACATGGGCCGATGTGCTGGCGTGGGCCGATGAGAACGACAGCCAGCGCAACTCCGACTGCGGCCTGTTCATTCGCTTCGCCATGCGGGCGGGGCTCGGCAAGTTCGGCCAGGGGTACGGCAAGTATCTGGCGACGGGTGTGTACTGGCAGCCCGAGCTCTACGAGCACCCCACGGTCGAAGGGCGCAACGCGGCACTGATCAATCGCGCCGGCGTGTACGATGGCACCAACTACCACGACTTCGACCAGGCGAATGTGCGCGAGGATACAGCGCACTCGTTCTATCAGGGCTCGAGCTCGCTGCACCCGTGGGATGGTGAGACCATCCCCGTGGACCCGCTCGACGGTCACAAGAACGGGAAGTATTCGTGGGCCAAGTCGCCACGGTACGAGGTGCCGGGTGTGGGCTCCACACCGCTCGAGGCCGGTCCACTCTCGCGCCAGGTGATTGCCGGTCGTCCGGGCAATGCCGCGCACCAGGACTACGATCCGCTCTTCCTCGATGCGATCAAGACGGTCGGCCCGAGTGTACTCGTGCGCACCATGGCGCGCATGCACGAGGCGGCGAAGTACTTCAAGCTCACCCGCGGGTGGCTCGACAAGCTCGACCTGCATGGGCGCTTCTACACCAAGCCGATCGAGCACGCCGAAGGCAAGGGCTTTGGCTCCACCGAGGCGGCGCGCGGCTCGCTCTCCGACTGGATCGTCATCGAGAACGGGCGCATCAAGAACTATCAGGTCGTCACGCCCACCGCGTGGAACATCGGCCCGCGTGACAACAAGCAGAAGCACGGCCCGATGGAACAGTCGTTCATCGGCACGCCGATCGCGGATCCGAGTGATCCGGTGGAGCTTGGCCACGTGGCGCGGTCGTTCGACTCGTGTCTGGTGTGCACGGTGCATGCGTACGACGAGAAGACCGGCAAGCAGTTGGCGCAGTTCCGGATTGGTGAAGGGAGCTGACCGCGTGTCGGCGTTCTCCGAAGTGGTGGCTGTACACACCCCCGTCATGTCTGACGGGGGTGTGCCGTCTGTACCCCCTGCGCATCAACCGCCAGCGCATACGCTGATCGTCGGGTGCGGCAACATCCTGCGTGGCGACGACGCGGTCGGGCCGGTGCTGGTGCGTCGCCTCTGGGAGCTGGGGCTGCCCGACGGGGTGCGCTGCGCCGACGGCGGCACGGGCGGCATGGACGTCGCATTCCAGATGCGCGGCGTGCCGCACGTGATCCTCGTCGACGCTTGCACCTCGGGATCGGAACCGGGTGCAATGTTTCGACTGCCCGGGCACGAGGTGGAGCACCTGCCACCGCTGACGGGGATCAACCTGCACGCGTTCCGGTGGGATCACGCGCTCGCGTTCGCGCGCTGGCTGCTCAAGGATGACTATCCCGCCAAGGTCACCGTGTATCTGATCGAAGCGGCGCAGTTCGCGCCGGGCGAGGCGCTCTCACCTGCCGTCGCCGAGTCCATGGAAACGCTCTGTCATCTCCTGCTTCGCGACCTTGGCGTACCGGAGCCCGGCGTGTGATGGTGCTCGAGGCGATCGAACTCGCGCTCACCGACACGGGCTACCTGGTGGTGCCCGAGCCGGTGGCGCGCGCGGTCTTCCCGAACGATGTGCTCACCACCATTGTCCGCGATGGGATGCTCTGGCTCTATCCCATGCGCGGCCCAGGCGGTGGCGGGTTGCTGCTCAAGCGACGCAATGCCGCGGGTGATCGGTGTGTGCTGCTGACCGAAGTACTGCTCGAGATCGGTTCGACGTTGTCGGCCGGACCGCTGCATGCCACGTGGGATGCACGGCACGCCGCTCTCCGCATTGCCCTCCCGTGAGCACCGGCGATGGAGCCGACACTACGGGTCCTGCTCGAACCTGACCACGGACGGTGGTGGGTGGTGTTCGAAGTGACGTTTCCCGCCTCGGCGGATCGCGACGAAACCGTGGTGCGTCGTCCGATCGCCTCGTACGCAACGCAGAAGGCCGCCCGCATCGCCGCGCGCAACATGCGCCGCGGTGCCGATCGTTCCGACACTCCTCCGACGTTCGACGCCTGATGTCGACTTCCACGACTTCGCTGCCGCTCCATCGTCCGCAATCGATCGGCGTCGCGGCGATGCCGCATGCGCTGCTGCTGCACGGCGCATCGCCCGAACAGCCACTCCCCGATGCGGTGACGGCCTACAACCGCTTTGTGCACGAGCCAACCGAGGCGTCCCGGCGTGCCATCGACGCGCATGGCGATGCACGACTCTCGCATCTGGCGGATGTCGCCGCCTTTGTGCTCGGCGTCGCCGACACCGTGCCGGTCCCTGACGCGTCGCTGCTCGACGACGAGCTCCTGGCCCACGCGCTCATCGTGCAGGCGGCGTTGTACATCGAACAGGGACGCGCGCACGACGCACACGACGCGCTCATCCGCGCGGCGGCCGCCGCACGTACCGCATCGCCGGAGCTCGCATCGCAGGCGTTGCTGCAGGTGGCGATGCTCCGTCGGGAGCAGCCCGATGTGACGGCCGCGCAGGTGATCGCCGAGCTCGACACGGCGCTCGCCGTGCTCGGGGACCGCCCCGCCGCGCCGCTGCGTGGTGACATCTGGTTGCAACGCGCGCTCGTCCTGCACGATGCGTCCAACGGGCGCGGGCCCGACAGCGCGCGCGGACTGCTGCTCGAAGCCGTCAAGAGTTATCAGCAGGCGTTGCGCATCGGGCTTGATCCGGAGACCGACGCCGAGTCGTTCGCCCTGGCGCATTCCAATCTGGCACTGGCGTATCTCTCCATGCCGGCCGCCGATGCGGGCGACACGTTGCGCCTGGCGGTAGCGGTGCAGTCGCTGCGGGCCGCTTTGTCCGTGTATCAGCGAGAGACGCACCCCGACCAGTGGGCCCGCGTGCAGATGCATCTGGCCAACGCGCTGGTCTATCTGCCCAGTGGCCACCGGCAGGACAACATCGCGCAGGCGGTCGACCTGTACGAAGAGCTGCTCACCGTTCGCTCGCGTGCTCTCGACCCGCTCGGCCACGCGCGTGTGCTCGCCAACCAGGCCAACGCCCTCGCGCACCTCGGCGTGTTCAACGATGCGACCGAGAAGCTGCACGAAGCGCACAAGCTGGCGCAGTGGCACGAAGACGCGGACCTCGCCGCTGAGGCGATGGCGCTGCTCGATCGCATCACCGAGCGGCGGGCGGAACTCGCCCGCGCGGAGTAGCGTCGCATGGAGCTGCATCAGCGACAGCAGTTCGATCTGCTGCTCTCGATGGCCGTCGATCGGTTCGCCGAGCGCCTCGAGCAGCGCAACGAGGGGGCGGAACGCGCGCAGGCGCGGCTGGCGGCCGATCCCGAGGGCGAAGGGATCTGGCTCACGGAGTTCACGCAAGCGGTGTTTCGCGATGCACTGCTCGACAATGCCGATGGGGCTGCGTGGGTGCTCGCGGCACTGGCGGCGCGCCCGTTCCCTGCCGCGCTGTTGACGCGCCTCGGGACCGCAGCTCGGGTCGGTGACGCGGCGAGCGTGCTGGCGCAGGGCGCGTTTGCGGCGCTGCTGCGCGACCGCACCGACGAAGAGCTCACCCGACGCGCCACCTATGGCGCCCATCTCCTGGCGAACCAGACATGACGGCTCCCGTCGCAGATCAGACCGCGTCGCCGTCCGCCGTCCCCAGCGAGTTCGAGACGCTGGCGAAGAAGGTCGATGACGCCCTCGCCGCCGTACGTGCGCTCGATCCGGCGGCGCGCGGCACGGCGATGTCGCTCAAGGACAGCATTGAGGCATTCCACAAGCTCGCCCTGACCACCATGGTCAAGCGGCTCAAGGACGATGAGCACGGTCGCGGCCTGCTCTTCTCGATGGTCGATGCGCCGGAGATCTACGCCATGCTGGCGCTGCACGGCATTGTGCGCGCAGACCTGCGCACGCGCGTGTCGCGCGTCATCGACATGGTACGACCGTACATGGAGTCGCACGGCGGCGACGTGGAGCTGGTCGATGTGCAGGGCGATCGGGCCATTGTGCGGTTGCACGGGTCGTGCAACGGCTGTTCGATGTCGGCGGTGACGTTGCGCAACTCCGTCGAGGAGGCGCTCAAGGAGCACGTGCCCGAGATCAGCGGCGTGGACGTCGCGCCCAACGAGCCCACGCCCGCCCTGGTGACGCTCGAGTCGCGGACGGCGAAGTCCAAGGAAGGGTGGATCGCGGGTCCCAACGTCATGGACATCGCGACCGATCGCCCGTATCGGCTCGACGACAATGGCGTGAGCGCGATCCTGACGCGCCGCGACAACGTGGTGCAGGCGTTTCGCAATGTGTGCGCGCATCAGGGGTTGCCACTCGATTCCGCCACGATCGATCCGGAAGACGGCACACTCACCTGTCCGTGGCACGGCTTCCGCTTCGATTGCATCAGCGGTGAGTGCTTCACGTCACCCAAGGCCATGCTCGAGCCGCTCCCGCTGCGCGTGGAGAACGGCGTCGTCTGGGTGCGTCTGGCGTGAAGCCGTTGTGTCGCATTGGCGCGGCCGCACCGGGTGGGCTGGCGTTGCCCGATGCGCAGCCGACGCGCGCGCAGTGTTATGCCCCGCGTGGCGTGTGGATCGATGACGAGCGGCTGATCGTCGTCGACTCCGGCAATCATCGGGTCCTGCTCTTTGACGGTGTCCCCGAGGACGACGGCGCCGAGGCTGCGGTGGTGCTCGGGCAGCGCGACTTCACATCGGAAGGGCCGCGCGCTGCGGGGCGTGGCGTGCGCGGCGGGTTGCACCTGCCGACGGGTGTGTGCGTGGCGGATGGGCGATTGGTGGTGGCGGATGCGTGGCACCATCGCGTGCTGGTATGGGATGGTGTGCCTGATACCAGCGACGCGCTGCCGGCCTATGCCATCGGACAGGACGATCTCGATGCGGGCGAGCCGCAGCGGGGAGCCGATCGCGCGCATGCGCACGGGTTGTACTGGCCGTACGGGGTGAGCTGGATCGACGGATGGCTGTGGGTGGCGGATACGGGGAATCGTCGGGTGGTGGGGTGGCGCGGCCTGCCAGACGCCGCGCGCGCGCCCGATGTGATTCTCGGACAGCCCGACGCGACGCACAGCGACGAGAATCGCGGCGGTGCGCCGAGTGCGGCATCGTTTCGCTGGCCCCATGCCATCGCCGCTGTCGGGGAAACCCTGTTGGTCGCCGATGCGGGAAATCACCGCGTGCTCGGGTGGACGCCAACGCCCACCGCGGATGCGCCCGCCACGCTCGTGCTCGGTCAGCGCGACTTTGTCACGGCGCGCGAGACGCCACACGTCGCCCAGGGTGCCTCCGCGCTGCGCTTTCCGTATGCGGTCGTGGCCGATCGTGGCCGCGTCGTGGTGGCGGATACCGCCAACAACCGCGTGCTGCTGTGGCATGGGCTGCCGAGCGCCGGGTGTGCGGTTGCTGCCGACCACGTGATCGGTCAACCCGACTTCGCGTCGGCCGGCGAGAACCGGTGGAGGGCCGTCGAGCCCGACACGCTCTGCTGGCCGTATGGCCTTGCGCTGCACGGCGATCGCCTGGCGATTGCCGACTCCGGCAACAACCGCGTCATGCTCTGGACGCTGGGCGGTCCCGGCGTCACTGTCGATGCAGCGGCTCCTGCGCTTGCGCTCTCGTCCTGAGGACAACTGACATGTGTCTTGGCATTCCCGGGCAGGTGGTGGCGATCACGACCGATGAAGCGCGCGGTGCGCTGATGGGTGTGGTCGACTTCGCCGGTGTCCGCAAAGAGGTCTGTCTCGCCTATCTGCCGGATATCCAGGTGGGTGAGTACACCATTGTGCATGTGGGCTTTGCGATCACGCGTATCGATGAACAGTCGGCGCGGGAGACGCTGGCCATGTTCGAGGAGTTGGGGCTGCTGGAGGAGGAGCTCGGCGACGGTGATCCGTCGGCGGCGGTCCCGCCTTCGTGCCCGGTGACGGTCGGATGAAGTACCTCACGGAGTTCCGCGATGGCGCGGCGGCGCGTCGACTGGCCGACGACATCGCCCGCACCGTCACGCGGCCGTGGGCGCTGATGGAGGTGTGCGGCGGACAGACGCATTCGATCATCCGCAACGGCATCGACCAGCTCCTGCCGCCGCAGGTCGAGCTGATTCACGGGCCGGGCTGTCCGGTGTGCGTGACCTCGCTTGAGCTGATCGACAAGGCGCTGGCGATCGCGGCACAACCGGGCGTGATCTTCTGCTCCTTCGGCGACATGCTGCGCGTGCCGGGAAGCCAGAGCGACCTCTTTCGCATCAAGAGTGAAGGCGGCGATGTGCGCGTGGTGTATTCGCCACTCGATGCGGTGCAGCTCGCGCGCGCGAACCCGCAGCGACAGGTCGTCTTTTTCGGCATCGGCTTCGAGACGACCGCACCGGCAAACGCGATGGCCGTGCACGTCGCGCGCAAGGAAGGACTCACGAACTTCTCGATGCTCGCGAGCCACGTGCTCGTGCCGCCGGCGCTCGAGGCGATCATGTCGGCGCCGACCTGTCGCGTGAACGCGTTCCTCGCGGCGGGCCACGTCTGCTCGGTGATGGGATTCTGGCAGTATCCGCCGATCGCCAGCCGGTGGCGTGTGCCGATCGTCATCACCGGATTCGAGCCGCTCGATCTGCTCGAGGGTATTCGTCGTGCGGTGCGGCAGCTCGAGGCGGGGCAGGCCACGGTGGAGAACGCGTACGAGCGTGCGGTCACCTTCGATGGCAATCGCGTCGCGCAGGCGTTGCTCGAGGAAGTCTTCGAGCCGAGCGATCGCGCGTGGCGTGGCATCGGCGTGATTCTGCAGAGCGGCTGGCGATTGCGCGACGACTACCGTGCGTTCGATGCCGAAGCGCGCTTCGCGGTCGAGGGTGTGACGGCCCCCGAGTCGCCCATGTGTCGCGCGGGTGAAGTGCTGCAGGGGTCGCTCAAGCCCAACCAGTGCGAAGCGTTCGGGACGGCGTGCACGCCGCGGACTCCGCTGGGCGCGACGATGGTATCGAGTGAAGGCGCGTGTGCCGCATACTACCACGCGGGACGATTCCACCAGCTCGCCCGCGCCGGCGGCGTGTTGGCCGGCACCGGGTCGTAGCATGGCCAGCACGCTCGAGCCGGTGGCGACCATCGATCCGTCCGCGTGGGTCTGTCCGCTGCCGCTTCGCGACTATCCGGCCATTGTCATTGGGCATGGTGGCGGTGGTGTGTTGAGCGCGGAGCTGGTGGAGCATGTGTTTCTCCCCGCGTTCGGCAATGCGGCGCTCGATGCGCTCGGTGACGCGGCGGTGCTCCCTCTCGCAGGTGCCGAGGCGACGGGGCGTCTGGCGTTCACGACCGATTCGTTCGTGGTGCGGCCGCTGTTCTTTCCTGGTGGATGTGTCGGCGACCTCGCCATCAACGGCACCGTGAATGATCTCGCCATGCGTGGCGCACGACCGAAGTGGTTGAGCGCGGGGTTCATTCTCGAGGAAGGGCTGCCGATGGCGACGCTGGGCGCGATCGTGCAGCGGATGGCGGCCGCCGCGCGTGCGGCCGGTGTGCAGATCGTCGCCGGTGACACCAAGGTGGTGGAGCGCGGCCACGGCGACGGCTGCTACATCAACACGTCGGGAATCGGCGTGATCGATGCTGGCGTGGAGATCGGCCCCTCACGTGCGCGCCCCGGCGATGTGGTGCTGGTGAGCGGATCGATCGGGGATCATGGCATGGCGATCATGAGCGTGCGCGAAGGGCTCTCCTTCGAGAGCGCCATCGTGAGCGACTGCCAGCCGCTGCATGGGCTGGTCGACGCGGTGCTGTCGGCGGTGCCACCCGGGGCGGTGCGGGTGCTGCGTGATCCCACGCGCGGTGGACTGGCGGCAAGCCTGACGGAGATCGCGCAGGCGTCGCAGGTGGGGATCGCGCTCGACGAGGCGCGGATTCCGGTGCACGGTCCGGTGGCGTCGGCATGCGAGCTGCTGGGGCTCGATCCGATGCATGTGGCGAACGAGGGGAAGGCCGTGGCGATCGTCGATGCGGCGGCGGCAGATGCGGCGCTCTCGGCGATGCGTGCGCATCCGGCGGGGCGTGAGGCGGCGCGCATCGGTGTAGTGACTGCCGAGCATCCACGCATGCTCGTGTCGCGCACGGCGATCGGGGCAACGCGCGTCGTGGCGCCGGCACTCGGGGAGCAGTTGCCGCGCATCTGCTGACGCGCGGCTCGCCCGTCGGCAGATGGGCGGCTGTCCGCCGCCGTGCAGGAAGCGCGTCGCGACGCGCGGGCTACAACTGCCGATACGCCGCCGCCAGCGACGGCATGAACGCTTCGATCGTCGTGGGCGTCGTGCTCTCCGCCGTACGCGGCTGCAACGGATTCGCGCGGCCATCATTGATGGCGTGCGACATCTCCGCGTACAGCGCAGCCATGTCCGGGGAGATCCCGGCGCCGATGAGGCCTCCAATGAAGTCGGCATCGGCAAATGGGACGTACGGCAGGTCGGGCGCGCCGATGGCCGCGCCGAGGAGCGTGGTGACCTCGCGCATCGTGACATCGCGACTGCCGAGCAGCTCGCGCACGATCACGCCGGAGCCCGTGCGCTCCATCAGCGTGTCGGCCGCGACACGCGCGATGTCTGCCGTGGCGATCATCGGCATGCGCAGATCCGGGGCGATGACCCCGCCGTTGATGCCCATGTGCTTGATCATGCCGAGTGAACCGAACTGGTTCTCCATGAAGTAGGCGGCACGGAGCGTGACGAGCGTGAGCCCCGAGAGGTTGGCGAGCCGCGCTTCGGCGGCATGCAGACCGCGAATGGGTCCGGTGCCGGTGAGCTGGTCCGCGCCGAGCGAACTCAGGAGCACCGCGTACGGCAGGCGCGCTGCGCGCGCAGCGCGCACTATGCCGGTGACGGTGTCGTCGGAATAGGCGAGGAAGTCCGGTGCCGTCGCATTGGGCGGCACCATCAGGTACGCGCTGCCGGCTCCGGCAAAGGCTCGGCTCAGGAAGTCGACGTCGGCCAGGTCACCGACCGCCGCTTCGGCGCCGCGCGCGGTGAGCTCGCGCAAGCGATCGGCAGAGCGGCCAACCACGCGAACTCGGCGCCCGGCATCGAGCAGGTGCGAGGCGACAAGGCGGCCCGTGTTTCCTGTGGCACCGAGAACAACAATCATCGAGTCGATCATGGGGTCAGAGTCCTTGAAATGCATAGGGTGAGTGTCCGGCATGGGGTCAGAGTCGTTTATGTAGTTAATAGTGTTACAAATCTTGATCCGAGAAGCGAGCGTGTCTGCGCGAGACGTCTCAGGCGGCGTGGCGAGCGGCTGCGCGAACGTCGACCGCGAGATCTGCGATGGTGGAGCGGGAGAGCTCGCGCGCGAGGGCGTCGCTGGCGCGATGCAGGTGACGTTCGAGCGCGGGTTGGACGTGCCGCCCAATGGGGCAGAGCGGGTTGGGCGGTGCAGTCGGCATGCGGAACAGGGCACCCGGTTCCACTGCGTCGTAGACGTCTCGAAGCGTGATCTGATGTGCGGGCACGGCCAGCGTGGCGCCGCCGCCAGGCCCGAGCTGTGTGCGGACGAGCCCCGACCGCGTGAGCGCCTGCAGCAGGCGACGAATGACGGCCGCGTTGGTGTTCACGCTGCCGGCGATGGCGTCCGACGGTACCAACTCTTCACCCGACGCGGCAAGCAGGGTGAGTACATGGACGGCGACGGCGACGCGAGACGAGTGGCGCATGAGTGTAGCAATTATTGTTACGTATTGGTCGTGCGTCAACCCCGACTCTGACCCCTTGAACGAACGGAAGCCCCTTCAAGGACTCTGACCCCTTGAACGGCGAGCTTGATTTATTAGGTGCACCTAATAAACTGATACGCTCAGACTGTTTCTTGGGACCGCCTTCCGTCGTCGGTTGGACATGCTGGCTCGTTCACTTGCAGTCGTTCTGGGTCTCGTCACCGCCGGGTTCGGCGGTGGCGCGCGCGACCTGCATGCCCAGTCCGGGCAGATCGTCGGACGCGTGCTGGACGCCGAGGGGCGAGCGGCCGTCGACGTGCGGGTTGCGCTGCCGGCGATGCAGCGCGCCACGCGCTCCGATTCCACGGGCACCTTTCGCATCGCGGCGCTACCGCATGGCACCCACGTGCTCACGTTCTCGCGTGTGGGGCTTGCTGCCACCACACGATCCGTGCGCGTACCGTCGGACCGCGACACGCTCCGCGTCACCCTCGCGGCGGCGCGCGCGGAGCTCTCCACGGTGCAGGTGACGGCCTCGACCGCCGTCACCTCCACCACCGACGCGCCGCAAGCCACGACCGTACTCGCCGGGCGCACGTTGCGTACCGCGCAAGGCGCGAGTGTGGGCGACCTGCTGGCCGACGTCCCCGGTGTGCGATCGCTCAGCATGACCAACGGCATCGGCAAGCCGGTGCTGCGCGGGTTGACGCACAATCGCGTCGTCATGCTCGACAATGGGCAGCGCAGCGAGACGCAGCAGTGGGGACACGACCACTCGCCCAACATCGAAACCGCGACGGCAGAGCAGGTCGAGGTCATCAAAGGCCCCGCGAGTGTGCTCTACGGCAGCGATGCGCTCGGCGGCGTGGTCAACGTGATGCAGGCGCCAGTTCCCGACGCGATCGGACAGGCGGCGTTCGTGCGCGGCCGCCTCGCGGCGGCGTACCACGATGTTGCCCCCGGTGGCGACGCCACGCTGCGCGTCGAAGGGGCCCGCGGCGGGCTGGGCGCGCGCGTCGCCCTGACGACACGCGCCTCGAACGACATGCGCACGCCACGCGGCGTGCTGCAGAACACGGACAACCGCGCCATCGCCCCCGATGTCGCGGTCGCCTCGCGCGGTGTGTGGGGCGCGGTCACCGCGCGCTACACGCAGCGCGATGAACGCATCGAGATCTTCGACGATCCCATCGAATCGCCGGGCTATACCGGCTATCAGCGCCTCTCGACGCAGCGCGCGGCATTGGACGCCACGCTCCCCCTTGCCGGCTCGACGCTGCAGCTCAACGCCGGGTGGGAGACGAACTTCCGTCGCGAGTACGATGATGCCGAGGCTTCGGACATCGCCCTCGGCCTGCTCGTGCGCAACTGGACAGGCTTTGCGCACTGGTCGCATCCAACGGTCGGCCGGTGGCGTGGCACACTCGGTGCGAGTGCGCTGCACAGCGCGTTCGAGAAGCGCGGCACAGAGACGCTCATTCCGAACAGCGTGTCGCGTGGGGCAGCCCTCTACGCGTTCGAGCAGGCCACGTACGGGCGCGTGACCACCACCCTCGGCGCGCGCTACGATGTCCGCGATCTCGCCGTTGACGGTGACAGCGTTCTCCAACTCGCACGGCAGCGTCGCACATGGGGTGCCGCATCGGGGAGCGTGGGCG